>JABXHQ010000047.1 GCA_013373545.1 Gammaproteobacteria bacterium | reverse complement strand
GTAGCGCACTGAAGGCTTTAGGGAACGTAAAGAGGGCATGAAAAAGTCTATGATCACTTGGGTATTAGTCTAGTTTAGTGATTATTAATCAGAAAAAAAAGCCGGAAAGTACCGGCTTTTTTTGCGCGTTTTGATCCTTGCGGAGAACTATAAGCTCACAATTGGATCTGGGTTACCGTCCGGATCGTTACCAGCTGATCCATCAGTGCCCGGGTTACCATTACGTAGCATGATGACGGCACAGGCGGCTGGACTGGCCATCGAGGTTCCCGACATGGTTGTGGTACCACCACCATTTTTTAGCGACAAAATAGACACGCCAGGCGCTGCGTAATCAACTGGTGGATTACCATAGTTTGACCAAGACGGCATGTTGTCGTTGCTGTCGGTGGCTGAAATGGTGAATACCCGATTACCGCTTGCGCGTGCTGGAGAGAAGTTGCTTGCATGGCTACCATCGTTACCGGCTGCGACTACGAAATATGCGCCAGAGCTTTGTGCCGCTTGTTCCACTGCGTCATCGAGCGCCGAACTGGCACCTCCGCCTAAGCTCATGTTAGCGCAGTCACCCGGAGCTGCATTCGCCGCAACGTGATCGACGCCAGCGATAACGCCCGAGATGCTACCGGAGCCGCGCGAGTCTAAAACTTTCACCGGGACGACAGTTGCGCCAGCGGCGACACCCACAACATCTTGCGAGTTGTCGATGGCTGCAATGGTTCCTGCAACGTGAGTGCCGTGACCTTGGCCATCATCAACGCTGGCATTTTTGCCTTTGGTGAACGCTGAGAAGCCGCGCGCTGCGTCAATATTCAAGTCGCTATGCTCGAGATCGATACCAGTATCGATGACCCAAGCAGTGTAACCATTACCATTGACCGGTCCGCCAACACGCGTCACGCTCCAAGGTGTGGTTTGCTGTTCACCGCCACCACCGCCGCCGCCGCCAGGGCCTTTGCCAGGAGGTGGTGCAGAAATTTGGACGATTGCGTCGGGCGTATAACTCATCACTTCAATATCGCCAATAAAGGCTGCGCGAGCATCGTCACACGACATATTGACGCTAAACCCTTTAATTGAATGCTTATAAACATGGCGGGTCTTGGCGGTCGAAAAGCCTTTTGCTTGAGCGCGCGCAATCATGCCGCGTGCTTTTCCGTCAACGTCAAACTTCGATAGATCTTGGTTCAGCCGAACGATACATTGGTTGTGAATATTCGCCAGCTCAGGTGTGTTTTCGAAAGTTGGACGCCCTTGACCATGACTGGCCATTGAAGTTATCGCTAAAGTTACTGCCGTGGTTAGTAATGTCTTTTGCATAATTCACTCCCCTTGTGTGAGATGTCCCATTGACCCTTATAGGGATAGCATTGCTGCAGGCTCGAGCATTAGTCGCAGGGCGACAACTTTTGTGCAGAGGGCGACAAGATTATTCGTTTGACTGGCTGCTGGCCTAGAGACTATGTTATTGAGAAAGTGTGAAAATTTGTTTTGAATTCCGCTTCAGAACTTAATATATTTAAATTTGAGATTTTTGTGGTTGTCGCGGAGCGCTCCACAGCGTTAATGGTTATAAGAAATAATAAAGATAAGCCTTATAGCTATTAAGAAAACACGGGGTAGGCTATGAATCGAACATTGAAATTATTAACCGCAGCACTGGGTGTAACGGCTGCGGTGTGCCTGTTGCTTCCCACCAATGAAGGCAAATTATTAGAGCCAGCGTCTACGTCCACTGCATCCAGTGGTAGTTATATTGTACGCGGTGATGCGGCGGCGGCTAAGGTGGCGGCCCTTGGTTTACCCATTACTCATGAACTCGCAATTATCAACGCGGTTGCGGCCCAAGTGCCGGAACATCAAGTCGCGACGTTACAAGCCGCCGGATTAAGTTTAACGCCCAATCATGCGGTTGAACTGGCCGGTTTAGCTTGGGGACAACGCATTGGCTATTCTGAAGCCTCTGCGACACAAATGGCCAACGTACAACCGCTCCATGAGCAACGCGTACTTGGCGACGGTGTTACGGTCGTAATATTGGATACCGGCGTTAAAAGCATGACTGGCGTGCGTCACGATGCTTATGGACGTCATCGGGTATACGGGACCTATAACGCAATCACCAACAAGACCTCAATGAATGACGATGAAAGCAATGGGCATGGCACGCATGTAGCCAGCATTGCAATGAATTCAGAGTTTGACTCTTATGGTCGTTATTATGGCGTTGCACCGAATGCACGATTAATTTCAGTCAAAGCGTTCGACAATAACGGAGCCGGTTCCTATGCTGATATCATTCGTGGTATTCAGTGGTCGATTTACTTTAAAGACAGTTACAACATTCGCGTACTCAACCTTTCTTTTAGTGCCACTCCTCGCTCTTATTATTGGGACGATCCACTAAACCAAGCCGTGATGAAGGCTTGGCAGTCGGGTATTGCGGTGGTGACCTCCGCTGGCAATGTGGGCAGTGGTGCCTTCGGTATTGGCGTTCCTGGCAATGTTCCCTATGTAATCACGGTTGGCGCGGTTACTGACAATTATACACCTAATGACTTTAGCGATGATCGCATCGCGCGGTTCTCAGCGAATGGCCCAACGGTAGAACGCTTTGTAAAACCGGATATAGTGGCGCCTGGCGGACACTTAATGGGACTCATGGAAGATAAAATGCAATTGGCCACTGATCATCCTGAGTTTCATGATGGTGGTAAATATTTCATGATGTCGGGTACCTCACAGTCATCGGCAGTGGTTTCCGGGGTAGTCGCCCTGATGCTTTCGGTAGACCCTTCGTTGACCCCTGATGATATTAAATGCCGCTTGATGACATCGGCGAAGCCGGCTCGCAACAGTCAAGGTGATTGGGCATACTCGCCGTTTCAGCAAGGGGCTGGACAAATTGATGCCTACGCTGCAGTAGTTAGTTCTGAGCGTGGTTGTGCGAATCGTGGGTTAGATATTGCAGCGGATTTGAACGGTGAGCAGCATTTTGCCGGGCAGACCATGATTAGCAGTGACGGTGAGTTCTACATTCGTGGCTATCAACAGACCAGTTGGAATAGTTTTGAAACGCTCAGTGGTGGTTATGTTTGGCAGCGCAGCTTATCGAATCCAGACGCTATCGGCTGGAACGATGCTATCGGTTGGGGCGATGCGATTGGTTGGAATGACGCGATTGGTTGGAACGATGCGATCGGTTGGGGCGATGCAATCGGTTGGAATGATGCCAACATTCAGGTGAATACTTGGGTCGAGCAAGAATAGTTTTATGACCCAGCGCCTGGTAACGAGTCGCCTCATGACTTGGCGATGGTTGTTGAGCTGCGTTTTATTGTGTGGCGGGATTAATCACGCTTTTGCCAATGAGTTGGAGAACACCCGCTTCCAACATCTATCCACGAATCAAGGTTTGTCACAAAAAACCGTACAAACCATTTATCAAGATGCCACCGGGTTCATGTGGTTTGGCACCCAAGAAGGACTCAACCGTTACGAC
This sequence comes from Gammaproteobacteria bacterium, assembly GCA_013373545.1. Classification (GTDB taxonomy): domain Bacteria; phylum Pseudomonadota; class Gammaproteobacteria; order Enterobacterales; family Kangiellaceae; genus Pleionea. Next base: position 18,247 of record JABXHQ010000047.1, on the reverse strand, counting down.
GGTCATGCAATGCGAGTTTTTCGCCATAATAGTAATGATCCTTTTTCTTTATCACACGACGCAATTCGCGATATTCATGAAGACGCTGATGGACAACTGTATGTTGCTACCAGTGGCGGACTCAATCGCTTTAATGCGGCCAACGAGCGCTTTGAAACTCTCGATATCAAATTGAACGGTGAATCGGTGTTACGTTTTAACACCCTTTATCGCGATCGTTCAGGCGTTCTTTGGGTCGGGACTGATGGCAATGGTTTGTTGCGCATGGTGAGCTCTGAGGCAACGCCACAATTCGAGCCCTTTGCAGTCAATGAGGCTTTGCTTAATGCTGATGTTCGCGTCATTTTTGAAGACTCCCGTGGTCGTTTGTGGATTGGCACCGATGGCCAAGGTGTTTTTCGATTCGCCAACCAAACTTTGCAGGCGTTTCAAACCAATGATGGACAAAGTGGGCTGTCGCATGATCGCATTCGCGATATTATTGAGGATTCGAAAGGTCGGATTTGGGTGGGCACTCGCGGCGGTGGATTGAATCGCTTTGACGAGTTGAATAAAACTTTTATCGCCTATCGGCAAAATCAATCGCCAGACAACGCAATTGCCCATGACCGTGTATACCAAATTATTGAAGATGATTTTGCTCGTTTGTGGATTGCTACCGATGGCGGGATAAGTGTGTTTAACCTGGCCACCGAAACGTTTTCTACCATCGCTCACAAGAGCTCGCAAAAGTCGGCGTTAACTCACAATCGTGTGTTATCGGCGTTTAAAGATCAAGGTGGGTTATTATGGTTTGGCACCTTATCCGGCTTGAATCGATGGAACCCGAAATATGCCACCTTTGTTCACTATCGTAATATCTCGGAAGACCAATTTAGTCTTTCCAATAATACCGTTTACTCTCTTGCACAACTATCTCAACAAAAAGTTGCGGTGGGTACTTTTGGCGGTGGGGTAAACATTTTGGATATCGCCACCGGTCGGGTGAATGTGTTAACTGCACCTTCCGCTAAGGCTACTCGAATTATGTCTATGCTGGTTGATTCGCAACAACGCTTGTGGGTTGGCAGTATTGCCAGTGGACTTGAATTGTTTGACCAAAGTCTGCAACTCGTTGCCAGCTTTCAAAACGATCCGGAAAAACCAAGCAGCCTCTCGGCGGATGGGGTAACGGATATTTTAGAAGATAGTAATGGCACTATTTGGGTGGCAACTTATCGTGCAGGCTTGAATAAGTTCAATCCAACATTGGCGCAGTTTGAACGTTTTAATATGCGTGAAAATACCAGTGGGCTGCAAAGTGAAAGTATTTTCGCAATTACTGAGGATGATGATGGATACATTTGGTTAGCGACGGATGGCGGAGGACTTTCTAGGCTCGATAAAACCAGCGGTGAGATCATTACGTTAAGCTATCAAGCGGATAATGAACATTCCCTTAGCGGTAATATTGCGTCGGCTATTTATTTTGATAGTCGTGGACGTTTATGGGTGGGGACTCATGGCAACGGACTGAACCTTTGGATGCCAAATGATCGACGCCAAATGAATAATCATTTTACTCACTTTTCCGTGAGTGAAGGCCTCAATAGCAGCACAATTAACGGTATTATCGAAGATCAATATGGTGATATTTGGATTAGCACGGTTAAGGGTGTATCAAAGTTAAACTTTCAAACCATGACTTTTGAAAACTTTAACTTAGCGGATGAAATTCATTTCAATGAATTGAATCAAGGCGCCTTGCTAGCAACAGAAGACGGCCAATTATTTTTTGGTGGCTTAAATGGCGTTAGTGCATTTCGGCCCGATAAGTTGTCGAAGAATCAGCATATTCCGAATGTCGTATTAACCGGCATTTATAACGAAAACGAAAGTTTAACTTACACTGAACCGGTCTATCAGCTCGATACCATTACCTTGACACATCAAGATTATCTGATCGCTTTTGAATTTGCGGCACTAGATTTTTCGAACCCGAGTAAAAACCAATATCAATATAAGCTAGAGGGCTTTGATGAGAATTGGATCAGCACGGGTCAACGTTCTCGAACTACTTTTACAAATTTGCCAACAGGTGAATATGTTTTTAAGGTGAAAGGATCGAATGACGATGGCTTATGGAGTGAGGAATCAATACTCTTGACCATTGTTGTTTTGCCCGCACCGTGGGCAACTTGGTGGGCCTTTAGCATTTATGCATTGATTTTTTGTGTCGTTTTAATTGGTTTTATTCGGGTACAAGCTAAGCGACTGGCTTTGAATGATGTTTTTCAAGATCAAGTGGATAGTGCGGTGACTAATAAAACGGAAATCATTCGTCGCCACAGTGCAATGCTCGAAGAGAGCTTCAAAAAACTTTCTGAACAATCCATGGTCAATGTCGATGACGGGCTGCCAAATCACCGCTTTTTTATTGAGCAGTTAGATTTAGTTGTGGAGTTAACACGTGGTTCCGATCAATACCTAGAGCGTCGTCGTTCGCTGGCGATAATTATGGTTAACACCGGCAGCGCTTCGATTAATGAAATTGAGATGGCCGTGCAGAATGCCTTAGATGATAACGGATCGATTTTGAGCTTTGCGCGTTGGTCACAAAATGAAGTGGTGATGCTTGTTTGTGCATCGGATAAAACACTACTCATCAATCAGGTTAAAACTTTTTATGAACAGCATTTGCAGCCAAAGAACATGAGCTTGGCCATGCTGATGCCTTATCAAACCTTACTTAATGCGGTTGAAGCAAGTGATTTAATTATGCTGATTGTAGAGTTTATTAGTGGTTGCTGTCAGCAAAAACAAACGCAAAAAATCATTATTGTTGGTGATGTTTTGCAAATGCTCGATGCCGCTTTGGTGCGTGATTTATTGCGTCAAGGCAACATCGAGCAATTGACAGAAACCTTTGATATTTGCTAACTATTTTAGCTGATGATTTAAATAAAAAGCGATTCTTACGCCTGCCTGCTGCAAACGCATTTTAATAATTGGAAGATTCTTAAACTGATAGTCCCAGCTTAGCTTATTCGACTCTGGATAAATAGATTGACGAATGGCAACGCTTTCGTTGATCCAAACATTCGGGTCGATAGCTGCCCAGTCAGTTAATTTTTGTGTGGTGATCGTGCGCTTTAACCAGGCTGTCCATTCGCTGTAACTCAGTTGTTGCCGATCGATTAATCCACTGTCCCACACTCGATGCAAGTTTGACTTTTCCCAAAAAAACTCGACTTTGAAGTCGTTACCACCGCGGTCGGTTCCATTTCCAGCGTGCAAAGGTTGATGCAAATCGGCAATAATATGCACAATAAATTTTACCGCGAGCGCTTGATCTGATTGGCTACTCTTGGGGTTTTTCAAAACTGCACTGTAATGATTGAGTGCGGTGACTGCATCGCCGTCCTTCGGCGGCTTAATTTCTGAGTAGTGGCGACCCTTCGGTACCGTAACGTAGTGGTAGGGGTTCGCCGTCTTTTGCCAAAACTCATCTGGATGCGAGCGCATTTCATCAATGTAAGTAGAGGCTTCTGCCAAGCTTTCGCCATCGAGGATCCGCGCAAGTTTTTGTGCCGCTTGCTCAGTTAAGTATTGTTCGGCAATAGCTCCGCTTACACGATGACCGATTTGTCCAAAGGCTGTTAACTCCACCGCCGTGACGAGGAAAGTCATTAACAGAAAAAGCGGAAATAATTTAACTGATTTTAGAGCAAGAAACATTAAGTGTTATCTCCATTGTATTGCGATTTTCGTTATCACCATTGCGGGCTTAATTTTCAGTCTGGTTTAATCTTCAATTTGACTTAACAAAGCAAGTTGTTCGAGCGTTTGGGTCAGCTCTTCATCATAGGGCGCCTCAAATGTCATTTCGCAGTGCAAAGCGGGATGGGTTAATCTAATTGAGTGAGCGTGCAGGCATAATCGGTGACAGTTTAATTGATTCCGAAAAAAATCATTGTGGGTTGTTTTTCCATAGGACGTATCGCCAATAATCGGGTGTGCAATGTGTTTCATGTGGCGTCTGATTTGATGGCGGCGACCACTGTCAGGTTTTAACTCGACTAAGCTATAGCGTGCGTTTGGATAGCGGTCAACTGGCTGCGGAACTAAAAAGTTGGTTATGGGTGATAAATGAGTGCAGGCGGCTTGAGTTTTCAGCGCATCTTTATTCTGATTTTTAAATACGGCTTTTTCTTTTAGTGGGTGATCAATGGTTTGTGCGGCGGGGAAGCCACGCACGATTGCATGATAATGTTTTACCACGGTCTGCGCCTCGAATTGAAGGCTTAACATTTTTAACGCTTGCGGGTTAAGTGCAAATACCAGTACGCCGGAGGTCGGTTTATCCAGCCGATGAACAGGGAAAACCGGTTGCTGAATGAGGGCTTTCAGTGCTTGTACAATAAAGCGTGTCTCATGGCGATCGATGGCGCTGCGATGGACTAACCAGTTGCAGGGCTTATTCAGTACAACTAATGCGTCATCACGGTAAATAATCGCGCGTTCGCTGAGAGTGGCCGCCTCCATAGCTTTATCCGAGTTTACCAACCGACTCGATTTCCGCTTGAGTGAGCGCTCGGTACTCGCCCGGAGCCAGAGCGGAATCGAGCACGATGCCCGCAATGCGTTCACGATGTAAAGACTCGACATGATTCTCTACCGCAGCAAACATGCGTTTAACTTGGTGATAGCGGCCCTCGGTAATGATAATCCGGTAATGATATTCATCGATGACTTCGATTTGAGCCGGTGCCGTGCGAGTCTTTTCGTTATTTAACCAAACACCTTGTTCAAGCTTTGCAATGGCCTTTTGGTCCAGGGGCTTGGTCGTTTCGACTCGATAAGCTTTCTCACATTGATGCTTCGGCGAGATGACTTGGTGCAGCCACTGTCCATCATCGGTTAGCAATACAAGACCTGTTGTATCAATGTCTAAGCGGCCAGCAACACTTAAGTTTTCCCGCCGAGGCTCATCAATAAACTCGAGTACCGTTAAATGCTCTTTGTCTTTGGTAGCGCTGATAAAGCCTTGTGGTTTATGCAGCATAAAGTAACGTGCGGATGCCTCGCCAATGGGCTCGTCCATCAGTTCGACCCGATCGTCTTGATTAACTTTGCGCTGCGCTTGACGCTCAATTTCACCGTTTACGGTAACGTAGCCATCTTTGAGTAGATATTTAACTTGTTTGCGAGAATGGTCGGTTGCTTGGCTGATCAAGCGGTCAAGGCGGACTGGGAACTTCATAGAAACTCTAAAGGTTTGCTGATCAATTGGATTGCTCATTATATAATTGTTGCTTGTGATAATACAGACGAATAGGAATCCAGTGTCTGATTTTGACTTTCGCTTTGGCGGTTTGATTCGCCTTTATGGCTTACCTGCGGTAACCGCTTTTCGCCAAGCCCATGTGGTGATCATCGGAATTGGAGGGGTTGGCAGTTGGAGTGCGGAGGCGCTAGCGCGTAGTGCGGTGGGGCAAATAACCTTAATCGATTTAGATGATGTGTGCACGTCGAATATAAATCGTCAAATCGTCGCGCTCGATTCTACGGTTGGGCAAAGCAAGGTAGCCGTTATGGCAGAGCGAATCCAGGCGATCAATCCGGAATGTCAGGTAAATGCGATTGCTGACTTCATTACCGCGGATAATTTGGCGACCGTGATCCCTGAGCAAGTAACGGTAGTGGTTGATGCGATTGATAGTGTGCGTCCAAAAGTAGCTTTGCTGGCACACTGTAAACGCCGCAAACAAGCCGTAATCAGTGTTGGCGGTGCCGGTGGTCAGATTGATCCTGGAAAGATTGCGGTGGCGGATCTAAATCGAGTACAGCAAGATCCGTTGCTGGCGAAAGTGCGCAGTGAATTGCGCCGTCACTACCAGTTTTCAAGAAATCCGAAACGTCGTTATGGAATCGAGTGTATCTACTCCACGGAGCAATTATTGTACCCGCAGCCCGATGGCAGCGTTTGCCATAGTAAAACCTTAAACGACGGCTCAACTCGTCTCGATTGTGCCTCAGGATTTGGTTCCGCGACTGTGGTCACCGCGAGTTTCGGCATGCGTGCGGCAGCGCGCGCTCTAGCACGGATAGAAGCCAAAGCTTTATCTGCCGTTAGTGATTAACGCTGGGGTAGAGATCCTCGTTAAGATGGCGAATATAGAGCATGAGCTCTTTTTCGGCTTCGGGCTGGCTGCTAAATGGCCCTTCTTGAGTATTTTCTCGGGTAACAAAAAACCAGCCATTGTCGGCGTGAAAAAATCGTTCGCTGCGGAACCACGTTTTCTTAAGCTCTCCTGCTCTCACTTTCATAATACTGACTCCTTTAAATGCGCGTGGTTAAGTATTTAGTTTAGCGAAATAAATACGGATCCTTTATGATATTTCTTTGTATAAAGTTGAACTTTTTATAATAAAAAATCAGGAACAATATGGACTTAGCAGATTTTCATGTTGCAGAGCTGGCGGGAGTGGGGCCTGCAACTGTCGATAAGCTGGCGCGACTGGGAATCGAAACCTGGCAGGATGTGTTGTTCCATTTACCGTTTCGCTATGAAGATCGAACCCGCATCACGCCGATCAGTCAGTTACAGCCGGGCGTCGCGGCTCAGGTACTGGTCCAAGTTGAACACTCTGGGATACGCTTTGGTAAGCGTCGTACGCTGATCTGCCGAGCAAGTGATGCCAGTGGCGCAATCGACTTGCGCTTTTTTTACTTTTCCAAAGCGCAGCAAAATCGTTTGCAGAAGGGCACATGGCTGCTGTGTTTTGGCGAAGTTGCCTTGGTCGCTGGCATAGCCTCTATCGTTCATCCGGAAACCCAAATCGTTAATGATCCTTCGCGACCACCGCTATCCGATCGACTATCGCCGGTTTATCCAGTGACTGAGGGGGTAAAGCAGCCGTTATTACGCAAGCTCACTGAGCAAGTGTTAGCGCGTTTGCAATCCGATACATTGCCGGAATTACTGCCTGCAGCGATTCGTAAGGATTATCAATTGGAGCCATTGGCAAGTGCTCTGCAGTTTGTTCATCGTCCGCCAGCAGGTATTGGGCTGACCACACTGCTGGATCCTGAGCATCCCGCTCGGCAACGTTTGGCATTGGAAGAGTTACTGGCTTTTCAGCTGGCAATGCAGCGGTTACGACGTCAGTTTGTGCGCGAGGACGCGCCAAGAATTGCACCCGCGCAGCAGTTACCCGCACAACTTGCTGCCCAATTACCGTTTCAACTGACGGCTGCGCAACAACGTGTCATCGCGGATATTGCGCGTGACCTTGATGCCCCTCACCCGATGTTGCGGTTGGTACAAGGTGATGTTGGCTCGGGTAAAACATTAGTGGCAGCAATGGCGGCACTGCAAGTGATTGAGCAAGGCTATCAAGTAGCGTTAATGGCCCCCACGGAAATATTGGCTGAGCAGCACTGGAATAATTTTTCTGACTGGTTTTCTGAGTTGGGTTTGGAGTGCGCATTTTTGGTCAGCAAACTCAAAGCCGCGGAGCGCCGCGAAATGTTACACGCCATTGAAAGTGGCGCTGCGGCAATGGTGATTGGGACTCATGCTTTGTTTCAAGAGTCGGTAAATTTTGCCAAGTTAGCGCTGATTATTGTTGATGAGCAACATCGATTTGGTGTGCATCAGCGCTTGGCGTTAAAAGAAAAAGGTGGTCAGGAAGGGCGCGTGCCCCACCAGTTAATTATGACGGCGACCCCCATTCCAAGAACGTTGACCATGACGGCCTATGCTGATTTGGCCACCTCGATTATTGATGAATTACCGCCGGGGCGTAAGCCGATTCAAACGCTGGTCTTGCCCGATAGTCGGCGCGAACAAGTGATCGCGCGCGTTGAACATGCGTGTCGCCGCGACAATGGACAAGCTTATTGGGTCTGTACCTTGATCGATGAGTCGGAAGAGTTGCAAGCACAGGCGGCACAAGCAACCGCTGAGCAACTAACGCTGGCAATGCCGAATCTTAGTGTTGCCTTAGTGCATGGGCGTATGAAGCCAGCGGATAAGCAAGCTGTGATGGAGCTGTTTAGTCGTGGCAAAATAGATGTGTTAGTGGCCACCACTGTGATTGAGGTAGGGGTTGATGTGCCGAATGCCAATTTGATGGTGATTGAAAACTCTGAGCGGTTAGGGCTGGCTCAATTACATCAGCTGCGCGGTCGCGTTGGTCGTGGTGGCCGCGATAGTCACTGTGTTCTACTCTATCAAAGCCCGTTATCGAAAACCGGACAACAACGACTCGAAATTATGCGCGCTACCACCGATGGCTTTAAGATTGCTGAAAAAGACTTGGAGATCCGTGGTCCAGGTGAAGTGTTAGGCACGCGTCAAACTGGCCTAATGCAGTTCAAGGTGGCTGATATTATGCGCGATAGCGTGCTATTGCCTAAAGTTCAACAAGTCGCGACGGCCTTATTGGAACAACAACCACAAAATGCAGAGCAGCTGATCGAGCGTTGGCTCAGCGGGCGCGAGGAATATGCCCAAGTGTAATTGTGCGGTTGTTGGCCGACGGATTACCCAAGATCCAGCGCAACAAATGTGCTAGAATCCGGCGCCGTTAGATTATGAAAATAAATCGTCACTTTTGCGCTATGATTACCATCAATGTTCAGGAGTGCCGTTACTGATTGAGATATCACTAATTTAAGAGGAAATCGCGATGAAACAACCAGTTCGCGTTGCCGTTACCGGCGCCGCAGGTCAAATTGGCTACGCTTTACTGTTTCGCATTGCATCGGGTGCAATGTTGGGTAACGACCAACCAGTAATTTTACAGTTGCTAGATATCACGCCCGCAATGGATGCATTGCAAGGCGTTAAAATGGAGCTTGATGACTGTGCATTTCCGTTACTTCAAGACGTCATTTGTTCCGACGACCCGAATGTTGCATTTAAAGATGCTGACTATGCCTTGTTAGTAGGTGCTCGTCCACGTGGGCCGGGCATGGAGCGAAAAGATTTGTTAGAAGCTAATGCCGCTATTTTCTCGGTGCAAGGTAAAGCGTTAAATGATTACGCGAGCAAAAACGTGAAAGTTTTGGTGGTCGGTAACCCTGCCAACACGAACGCGCTCATTGCGCAGCGTAACGCACCTGATTTAGATCCGCGTAACTTCACCGCAATGACGCGTTTAGATCACAATCGTGCGATGACCCAATTAGCTCAGAAAACTGCGCAAGCTGTTACCGAAGTGAGCCATATGACCATTTGGGGTAACCATTCTTCAACGCAATATCCTGATCTGTACCATGCGAAAGTGAGTGGTGCCGTTGCGATTGAGCAAGTTGAGCAAGACTGGTTTGAGAATGATTTCATTCCAACGGTACAACAACGTGGTGCCGCTATTATTAAAGCTCGTGGCGCTTCTTCTGCTGCTTCTGCGGCGAATGCGGCGATTGATCACATGCGTGATTGGGCGTTGGGTTCAGCGGAAAACGACTGGGTCAGTATGGCGGTATACTCAGATGGCTCTTACGGTATCCAGGAAGGCTTAATTTTCTCGTTCCCGGTCACCTGTAATAATGGCGATTGGTCAATTGTGCAAGGCTTGGAGCTTAATGAATTTAGCCAAGCTAAGTTGGCCGCGACCGAGCAAGAATTGGCTGAAGAGCGTGATGCGGTAAGTCATTTATTGCCTTAACTCCAAGGGTGCTATGCGCTAGTAGCACCATTGGCGTAAGCATTGCTGCAAAAAAGGAGCCATTTGGCTCCTTTTTTTGATCTCTCGCCAAAGTTTAGTGAAATTCACTAGTTACTTCAGCGCGTTCGGCCTAGTGCTGGCGCTTTAGTCCTATGCTGGGGCGAATGCGTCGGTTGGCGAGATTATTGCTAACCATAGGTTATGTTGGTTTTAACCCCGCGGTTTTTTTGCCTTGTGGCCATTGGTGAACCGTCAACTGTTGTGCAAATTGAGGAGTGAGCATGAGCCTGTTAATGAATATTTTATGGATAATCTTAGGTGGCTTTTTTGTTTTTCTAGGGTATTTTTGTGGTGGCATAGCATTGTGTTTTACCATTATTGGTATCCCTTGGGGATTTCAGTGCTTTAAGTTAGCCATTTTTGCCTTATTCCCTTTTGGCAGCGAAACTCGTTCGCGAATTGCGTCACCGGGCAGTGACACTTTGAATCTATTTGCCAACATTATTTGGTTGTTGTTCGGAGGTATTTGGGTAGTGCTAAATCATTTGTTTTGGGGCGTTGTATTGTGTTTGTCGATCATTGGTATTCCATTTGGATTACAGCACTTTAAAATGATGCGTTTAGGTTTTACGCCGTTTGGGCGAGAAATTTATGAGTCTGGCGCTACCGTTTGACCGGTTAGTTCTTGAATTTGAGCTTCAATCGCCAGCCGTTTTTGCACCCATTCTTGGCGCTGGGAGCGAACTTGGCTGGTCGCATCTTGTGACTCCAGTTGTTGCAACTCAAGTTGAATGCGATAGATTTCCGCCGCGAGCGCACAGAGTTTGTCATCCATTTCACTGGCTTTTTCCTCGACAAACTTACGGTGTAAGGCCATCAGTTGTTGGTCGCGCGCCGCTAAATGCCCCAAAGCTTCTTGCTGAGATAGTTTGAGCTGACGCAAATCACTGTTTAGTTGTTTCTCGCGCGATTGCAAGATGACGACTCGAGTGGATTGATCTTGGAATTTGCGCGTCATCGCTAAAAAGTCCCCGACCAGTTCTTTGGCACTGTCGAGCTCTTTGCCCATGTTATCAATCAGTACTTTGCTTTCTTCTAGTAACCGCGTGTAGCGTTTGTTGTTGGCGAGCACTTGATCGCGGTCGAGTGTCTCGCCCGCTTCATAATTATTTCGGTTATTTTCAATGAGTGCGTTATGTTCGCCAACCGACTGTGCCACGTCGGCTTGGTGCTTCATGGCATTCTCAAAATTTTCCATCAGACTGATCCCTTTCTCATAGGCTTGACGGATCGCTTTCACTTCATCGTCCAAAGCATCACTGTTATTTGACGTGGCAATTCCAGACAACTCCCCAAAAGCTTCCATGCTATTGTTTAACTCACTGAGTAAGGCGTTCAATTTATCTTCATCCATTCCTTCATCAATAATTTCGCTAAGCCGCAGCGCGAGGGCGCGAATGGTTTCTTTGCTTTTTTGTAAGGTGATTAATAAGTCATCGTACAAATTCCGATAATGATCATCTTCATGCTGCGTACGCTCGGCTTGATGCGCATGAACCGATACTTCGTTGTTAGGCGTGGCGCTGAAGTTTGGTAATTGTTCACTCAACTGGCGTATCCAATCGTCGTCAGGAACCGGCTCTGCTGCGCTGTAGGCGCTTTGATCGTGCAGCAGGCTTTGGTAGCGCAGCTGATACAGCAAAGACTCGGGCGTGCTGCTATCGAAACTTTCGAGATCATGCTCGGGGAAATGTTCATTAAAGTGCTCTGCTAACAGCGTTAAGCGTTTGGCGAAGTAATCATTATCGGTTGGTGTTTCGGTACTCTGACTGTTTTCGACCAGTTTTCGTTTTAGCCGAGCATGCTCACGACGTGTTTTCATTAAATGCTGCCGTTGCCGTTTGAGCTCGCGTAAACTAAGCCAAAGCGCACCGCCAAGTACGACACTAAGTAGCAGCGCCAGCTCAAGTGCGAGGAGCAATGGAAAGTCACTATTGTTCATGGTAACGGCTTGAATTAATTAATATCTTTAATCAGTATAGCTAAAGATTGCCGTGTTAGCGGAAAGCTGGAATGACCAATTTATTGCCGCGCGAGGCTGGTCTTGTACTGGGTAGGGTGTGGTATAATGCCGACATAGAAATTGACCGGGAAAACAAACTAATGAAACAAGATTTTTACCAACAGCTGCAAGGTCAGCTGAGCGAGCTCCATAGCGAAGGTTTGTATAAAGAAGAGCGCGTGATTGATTCCCAGCAGCAAGCTGATATTCATGTGACGACGGGCGAAAACGTCCTCAATTTTTGCGCCAACAACTACCTCGGGCTGGCGAATAACCCGCAATTGATTGAAGCGGGTAAGCGCGGCTTAGACAAATGGGGCTTTGGTATGGCATCGGTGCGTTTCATTTGCGGCACCCAAGCGGTGCACAAAGAGCTTGAGCAACGCATTAGTCAATTTCTTGGTATGGAAGATACCATTTTATACCCTTCATGTTTTGACGCGAATGGTGGTTTATTTGAAACGCTTTTAGGGCCAGAAGATGCGGTCGTCTCCGATGCACTGAATCATGCATCGATTATTGATGGCATTCGCTTGTGTAAGGCGAAACGTTACCGTTATCAAAATAATGATATGACGGATCTTAAAACTCAGCTGGCTCAAGCCCGAGAAGACGGCGCGCGCAACATCATTATTGCTACCGACGGGGTATTTTCAATGGATGGCTACATTGCCAATTTGGCAGCCATTTGTGATCTCGCTGATGAGTTTGGTGCCTTAGTCATGGTCGATGATTGTCACGCTGTAGGGTTTATTGGTGAGCAGGGTCGCGGGACTCATGAATACTGCAATGTTATGGGCCGAGTGGATATTATCACCGGCACATTAGGTAAAGCATTGGGTGGCGCATCCGGCGGCTATACTTCGGGTAAAAAGGAAGTGATTGAGTGGTTACGCCAACGTTCACGGCCTTACTTATTTTCAAATACATTAGCGCCGGTTATCGCGGAAGCGTCATTAACGGTTATGGATATGCTGGAAAGTGGCGACGAATTGCGTCAGAAACTGCGCCACAATGCTGAGTACTTTAGAGAGAAAATGACCGCTTTAGGATTTGACTTATTACCCGGTGAGCATCCGATTATTCCGGTGATGATCGGTGATGCTGCGTTGGCGAAGTCATTCGCTGATAAAATGTTGCAAGAAGGTGTTTATGTTGTTGGCTTTAGCTTCCCAGTGGTTCCAAAAGGGCAAGCGCGAATTCGCACACAAATGTCAGCGGCACATGATATTGCCCATATTGACAAAGCCGTTGCGGCTTTTGCAAAAGTCGGGCGCGAATTGGGTATTTTAAAATAATTCAGTCGCTATGTTTTAGCAGACTTGTGAGTTGAGACGAAACAGCATGAAAACATTGACGAAGGCAAAAGCGGAACAAGGCATTTGGATGGTCGAGCAGCCGAAACCAGAAATGGGGCATAACGACGTCTTAATTAAAATTCGCAAGACTGCAATTTGCGGTACCGATATGCACATTTATCATTGGGATGAGTGGTCGCAAAATACCATTCCGGTACCGATGGTTGTTGGGCATGAGTTTGTCGGTGAAATTGCGGCGATTGGTCAAGAAGTAAAAGGTTTCGAGGTCGGCGATCGCGTTTCCGGCGAAGGTCATATCACTTGTGGACACTGCCGCAATTGTCGAGCGGGGCGACGCCATTTATGCCGCAATACTTATGGCGTTGGGGTTAACCGAGCCGGTGCTTTTGCTGAGTATTTAGTGATACCCGCTGACAATGCTTTTAAAATTCCAGATGATATTTCGGATGAATTGGCGGCGATTTTTGATCCCTTTGGTAATGCTGTCCATACCGCGTTGTCCTTCGATTTAGTCGGCGAAGATGTGTTAATTACCGGTGCTGGCCCCATTGGTATTATGGCAGCTGCAGTTTGCCGACATGTGGGTGCACGACATGTTGTGATCACTGATGTTAACGAATATCGCTTAGAACTGGCGACTAAAATGGGTGCCACCCGTGCGGTGAATGTGGCTAAACAATCGTTAAATGATGTGATGGCCGAGTTGGGCATGACCGAAGGTTTTGATGTCGGGTTAGAAATGTCTGGTGTGCCGAGTGCTTTTAAGCAAATGCTCGATACAATGAATCATGGCGGCAAGATTGCCATGCTCGGTATTCCGCCGGGAGAGACCGGAATAGATTGGAATAAAGTCATTTTCAAAGGTCTAGTCATTAAAGGCATTTATGGCCGTGAAATGTACGAGACTTGGTACAAGATGGTGAGTATGTTGCAGAGTGGATTGGACATTACCCCAATCATTACTCATCGCTACTCAGTCGCTGACTTTCAGCAAGGCTTTGACGCGATGGGCTCGGGACACTCTGGTAAAGTCGTGTTGGACTGGACCGAATGAGTTCACAGTCGCAATCAAGTATTCTATGGCAATGGCTAAAATATTCTGAGCTCACGCGCGATCAAGCCGTGGCATTATTTGAGCTGCGCCAAAACGTGTTTATTGTCGAACAAAACTGTCCGTTTCCTGATATCGACGGACTTGATCCGCAGGCGACTCATTTGCTTGCTTGGGAAGGATCGCAGCTGGTGGCGTATTTACGCCTGTTTGACCAATTCGCACCGTATCAAGGTCGCGCATCGATAGGCCGCATTTGTACGCATCCTGAGCATCGCGGCGGTGGTCTAGGACGAGAATTGGTTATGCGCGGTTTGCAGCAAATTGATGACACCCTGGCGGCGCCCGAAACCGAAATTGGCGCTCAATTGTACTTACAAAAGTTTTACCAGAGCTTTGGTTTCGTGCCGTGCTCCGATGTTTATATTGAAGATGGCATTGACCATATCCATATGTTGCGCAAGCGACCCTGAGGTCAAGCAATGGCAGCAACCGAAGATCCATGTTCACTCGGACAAATCAATTCACTCCCCGCCGCGCGTTTATTTTGTGACTACTTAACCAGCTGTGGTATCGCTGCCCACGCGCAAGCAACGGCAATGGGCGCTGAAATTGTTCTTGCCGATAGCGCACAACACAGTCGGGCGCTGGCCGAACTGCAGGTATTCCTAGCCAATCCAAGCGATTCAAAATACCGCGCCGCAGCTTGGCAAGTCGCAGCGCCGGATACGGTAACTACCGAGCAACGGTCAAAGTCATCGATTATTAATCGAGCATGGCAACAAACTCCGCCGGTTACGAAATGGATCGGTTTGCTTGCCGTAGTTATTACCGTTGCCAGTGGATTTGGTAACAATGCGCTGATCGATTGGTTGTATTTTGACTGGGCCGATATTCTGAGTGGGCAAGTTTGGCGACTATTGACGCCGGCGCTGTTACATTTTGCGGTGTGGGACCAGTTAATTATTCATTTGCTATTCAACGTTTTAATGTGGTGGTGGTTGGCTACGATTATCGAGCGCCAAATTGGCTCGAAGTGGTTATTGAACCACTTTGTCTGGATTGCCATTACTAGTAACATCGCACAACAAGCGGTTATGACCAGCGGTGCGATTTTTGGTGGCCTCTCTGGTGTGGTCTATGGGCTGTTTGCCTATTTATATTTGCGTGGACGATTGCAGCCGAGTTTTTACTCGCCCATCCAAACTTCGATGGCGATCGTGCTGGTGATGCTGATGGGTTTAGGGTTTACTGGCGTGTTAGGAAATGTTGCGAATACCGCGCATTGGGTCGGCGCGCTTAGTGGCGCAGTACTGGGTTTTGTCGATGCGCGTTGGCGCAAGTCAGTCACACTTAATCAGGGTTAGTATTAGGAGTCTTTATGTTTAAGCGTATTTCGATTGCAACGGCACAAGAAATGCTGCAGTCGGCCGCAACGGTTGCCGATATTCGAGACCCGGCTGCGTTTGCCAATGGTCACATCGCGGGGGCAGTCAATTTGAATAATGAGAACTTAGCCGACTTTATTGCCACTGCTCCAACCGATATTCCATTATTGGTATTTTGCTACCATGGCAACTCCAGCCAACCAGCGGCGCAATATCTAGCGGAACAAGGATTTCAAGAGGTTTACAGTGTCGATGGTGGTATGGCGGCTTGGCAACTGCAATATCCAGTATCGAGTGATTGAGTTATTGGTAGATAAACTTAGTAAACAGAACCTCCTCAATCACCGGGGCTCCGGTTTCCTCTTGCAACAATGCGGTCAAGCGGACTTTTATTTGAGCTTGAATATCTTTGCGCTTAGTTCGATCTTTGATATCGGCCTCGCTTTGCGAGTTAATCACATCGATTAGAGCGTCTTCAATCAACGGCTTATGGTATTCAAGCGTATCGAGGTTGGCGACTGAGCTTACTTGAAACTGTACATCAACTGTGATGAACCCGAGGCGCCGCGACGGCGGCTTTTGATAATTAGTAATGATATTGGGATCGAGGTCGTAGTAATGGACCTCCGGTGGTGGCGCTTCCTCCGCTTGGCTGTTGGGCAGAGCGAATAAGATTAGTAGCATACTCGTGAGTATCGGGTATCGTTGTAATCGCATAGTCATGTTAGTTGTGTGAAACCTCAGTTAAGTATAGACCGCTGCGGGCAATTCTCAATGCGCCTAAAATGTTGCTTTTGTTAGCCAATACGTTTCGACTGAGCTTGGAATCACGTTACAATGGCGGTTAATCTTTAGAGTGGATAGAAATGGCCATGACCGTGCCAAATGAGTGGTTAACCTTTGCGGGTTCTTTAACCGAGAAAATGGAGCAGTTTAGTCAACAAAAAATGCAGGTAGCGCTGCTCCGGCAAGGGCATCAACAGCTAAGTAGCGATGAGCTCAGTACGTTACAGCTAAAGCCTCGACAGTGGGGGTGGGTGCGTGAAGTCGAGTTATCGTTTCAAGCAAAGCCATGGGTATTGGCGCGAACCGTTATCCCGCAGTCGCTGATGTCGAGTGTTGCAGGACGCCTGCGGTTATTGGGCGACAAACCCTTAGGACCGGTTTTGTTTAATGGGTTAAAAGCACAGCGGCGGGTAATCGACTTCTTTCAAGTTAAAGCTTTGCATTGGAGCCAACAGCGTTGGTCGCAGCCGTTATGGTGTCGGCGTTCATTATTCTATCTGGATCAGCGTGCATTACTGCTTAAGGAAGTTTTTCTTCCCGCACATCCCTTATACCAACAACAGCAATAAGCAGGGTAAACATGAGCACAGAGGAGAGAACCTCAAAAGACTTTTGGTTATCATGGTCGCGCAAGTTGCATCAGCGTGCACCGTGGTTATTTACCTCGGTTGCCCAATTGTATTGGCAGTGGGTGCCACAATCGATAGCCGTTAAAGGGGTCGAGTTTTTACGTTTGATGCGAGTTGACCGTCCGATTGGTACCTATTTGTTATTGTGGCCCACTTTATGGGCCTTAATTTTGGCGAGCCATGGTGCGCCGATGTTGTCGGAATTATTAGTGTTTAGCTTAGGAACGTTTCTAATGCGCTCCGCAGGCTGTGTGATCAACGACATTGCGGATCGTAAATTGGATGGCCATGTGAGTCGTACCCGGACGCGACCATTGGCACGTAAGACAGTAACAACGCAAGAAGCCATTGGACTTTTTGTTGTGCTAGCGTTGCTAGCCTTTGCTTTAGTGTTAACGCTCAATTTATTAACCGTACAGCTATCATTTGTCGCCATTGGCATTGCCTCTTTGTATCCCTACATGAAGCGTTATACTTACTTTCCACAATTAATATTGGGCGCCGCTTTTGCGTGGTCAATTCCAATGGCTTATGCCGCCGTATCGGCTAGCATACCCGCTGAAGCTTGGTTAATGTACATATCAACTTTGCTATGGGTGCTTGCATACGATACCTACTACGGAATGGTGGATCGTCACGATGATATAAAAATCGGTATCAAATCTACCGCTATTTTATTCGGTGATGCGGACTTGCCGATCATTGCAATGATTCAAGGATTTTTTATCTTTGGTATGTTGCTGCTGGGTACGCGTAACGACTTATCTTGGCCCTATTATTTATCGCTACTGATCAGTGTTGGTTTTATGGTGTACCAGTATTGGATTTGCCGCAAGCGTCAGCCCGAACAGTGCTTTCGGGCATTTTTAAATAATAACTATGTTGGTTTAGTTATTACGTTGGGAATCATTGCGCATTATCTATTGCAGTAATTATTCATCGCGCCACTTTTTTATTGCCCAACGAGCTGTTTTCACTAAGCTCTCTTGGGTTTGCTGGCTTAACATAGACATCACCAACTGTTGTAAATCAGGAATACTCGCACTGATCGAAAGTTCATTCCCTTCCCCGGTGGTAATTAAGTGGCGTTGACGCAAAGTGCTGACAATTTGTTGAAACAGCGATTTATCAAACGCTTCCGGTGCGTAAATGCTGTATAAAGCCGCAATTCTCTGAGCGAGTTTTTGGCTTTGATTTTCTAATTCACCACGGCTGATCGCATCTACTCCGGCATGAGTTGCGAGTAGCGTTAGCGTTATCCCGTAGCGCTCTAAGGTTTCTTTTAATGTATCCGCTAATAACATTAATGCTGAGTATTCTTCACTTTCTATTTTCGGGCGCAGAACCTCATCGCC
>JABXHQ010000098.1 GCA_013373545.1 Gammaproteobacteria bacterium | reverse complement strand
TCGAGCTCAACCCAAGCGGAGAAAAATATACGGCTGCGATCATTGGGCTGATGCTCAACCACTTGAAATTCGCTGGTACGCTTTTGCAAATAACGAATGCGACGATCCATTTCGCGCAACTGTTTTTTGCGGTAAATGTATTCGGCATTCTCAGAGCGATCACCCTCTGCGGCCGCGGCAGCTAAAGCTTTGGTCACTGCTGGGCGTTGATTCTTCCATAAATCGGCGAGCTCATTACGCAGACGAGTGGCGCCTTGTGGTGTGATTAAATTTGAACGCTGCATAAACTTAATAGCTTGAAAAAAGATTATGATAGCGAGCAATCCGCAAAAACGAAACACTATGATTTCGTTTTTGCGAAAGCGGTAGCGTGTTAGCTAAATTACCGATTAACCGTTTTGCTGGCGCTGGCGCCTCGATCATCTTCAACCGTCAAGGTGACGGACTGCCCTCGTGCCGGCCAGAAAAATCGTAGCAAGTGGCGCCGAGTACTGGTGTAACCGTCACTAAACTGCCACTGATGTGTTTGAATTTGTCCGTCGTTATCAAAGCTCGTGTTCTTGAAATAGCTAAAAAAGAACCCGTTATAAATTTTAAAGTCAGCAACTGGAGCTTGGTTTAAGTGAGTACCCAATAAATTAAGGGTGATAATTTTAGGATCATGGTCTGATGCGCGAAAGCTGTCGGCACGATAATAACGATCTTGATCAATCTCATCTTTACCCTCAAGATTATAATCAAACAGAGACATTTCATCGGCGTTAATATGCCAAACTTCGGCGGTCACAACGTAAGGTGCTAAGCTATTATCAACTAAAATATGATCAAGCGAACCAGACTCTCCTTGATATTGATAGGAGTAGTCAATGTGAACACTTGCTGCACTGCTGTTGCGATAACCTTGCGCTTGCAGAGTGACTAAAGGATCTTCTTGTCCATAGGCGTTAAGATCGCCCAGAATAATCGTTCCATCACTGTTCGCTTGAGTGGGGCTAGTCAGCAGCCATTGAGCTAAAGCCGCTGCAGCTTCAGTGCGCAACTGATTCCAACACCCTTGACCATCGTTTTGATTTTCATTCGCTGAGCCGTCACGCGGACAACCACCTTTCGATTTAAAGTGATTAACGGCAACCGTAATCGCTCGTTGGGAGAGTCGTTCTTTAAAAGTCACGACTAATGGCTGGCGGTTGCCATAGTCAAAAGGTACTTCAGAGGTTGAGGCAACTCGGCCAATAGGTTGTACTTTGCCAGGTTTATACAGTAACCCTACGGTAATCTGGTCGCTTCCAAGGCGGCTCTCTGCATACTCAATGTAGGCGTAATCGTCCTGATTGCGCTGATCATTTAATGCTTGCGTTAATTGCGCAATGGCGCTGTATTGACCAAAGCCATCATTTTCAATTTCCATTAAACCCACAATATCAGCATCTAAGTTGGATAATGCGGCCACCAGTTTGCCTTGTTGTCGCTGTAACTCTTCTGCGTTGTCAGCACCACGCGGGGTTGGAAAGTCGCCACCTTGGCCATCGCCATTAAAATAATTGAGCACATTGAAGCTGGCTACGGTGAGTTGCTCGGCGGTTGTCGGTGCGGGTGCGTTGGGACGCGGATTAGCGGATAAAAAATTCACTGCGGAGAGTGGATGAATACGATATTGATTGAAGCCATAGCCGAGTACTCCGGTGACGGCGGTTACTTGATCTCCGATACGAATGTTATGGTCGGCCGTTAAACCTCCTGCTGGGTAAGGAACTGGATTAGGATCGCGGCGCGTTGAACCATCATCTAAAACGATCCGGTTAGTCTGGTTTTGGGCGGCTAAATTGCTTGCTTCAGTACCGGGGCGAAACTTTTCAGTAGGGATCATTTGTCGCCCAGAGCTACTCAGCAACAACTCGCCGTAGCGAGCTAATCCGGTATGATCAATTACGGTTAACGGTTGATTAAAAGTAATCAGCATGCCTTCAAAGGGTTCGAGGTTGGGCAGATTTCCTTGTTCGATCGAAAGTGTTGCGATCGGCGCCACTGTGGCGGCACCACAATCACGCCAAGCGCTTAAATCACTCAATTGAGTCTGGCCATAATATTCAGCAACGGTTGCGGCAATTCTTAAGCGTTGTCCTGGCTGAGCGGGAATAGTTTGGTTTGCGGTATAAACAAACAGCCCCTCAGAGGTTGCAGGATTATTGTCTTCATCGGCACGCGCTGACTGCAAGTAAAGTCCACTCAATTGCTCTGCGGCGCTGCCGTTGTAAGTCACCACAGCTTCAATAACAACGGTTTCGCCTTGTTTTTCAGATGCTTCACCGGCGCCTTGAATCGCGGCAATTGAGGTAAATGGCGCGCCACATTCGCCCAACTCGATGGGAACTGGCGTCTCTGAGCCATCGCGGCCGAGATCACTGGCATCGTCCTGTGCAAAGCCTTGCCATTGGGCGCTGACATCAAATTCTGTAAAAGCATCGCGGCGACCTTCGAGCACATTGACGTTGCGCCTCAGGGTGGCGTTTTGCGTAGTCGTGGGAGCGTCACCCCAGCGACTACCCGGATCAACGCCAATTTGGCCGAGACTGTCGATAATCGTGTCTTGATAAAGCAGTGCCACTGCGTCATCGCCATTAAAAAGCCCACCTCCATAGGTGATTTGGGCCTGCGCTAAAATTTCGCTGCTGGCGTCGCGATGAGCAATAACGTAGGAGTCTCCAGCAGCTAGTTCGCCTGACAGCTCGATAGTTGCACCGGCGTTGGTATTTCCATTGAAGTAAACCGCGAGTTGATAATCACCTAAGTTGATTGAAGTGGCGCTGCGATTGCTTACTTCAATCGCTTTATTGTTCGCGCTACCCTCAAGGTACTCGGTAATTAATAATTGATTAGTCGATGCCAAAGACGGCAATACGGCAACGCTCAAAAGCGTAAACCAGTGTCGAGATGAAAACATAAAGCGATCCTATTTGGTAAAAAGGAGCTTAATGTGCCGTTAGCAGCTGACAGTTTAATGGGAGTTTTTTGAATCTTACGCTGCAGTTTTATGAATTTTTTTGCAACCGGTAATTTTTCGCTTGATCAGTGGCGGCGAGCTTTTGGGCTGCGATTACAGAAAGTTTGTTTTGTGCAAGTTAATGTGCGGTAGCTGCAAGTAAAACGCTAGCAGGCGCATTGCAAGTCGAACAGTTGTCACATGATTGGCTATCAAGCGGTTGCCAACCATTGCAGTTCAGTCGCTGCTGAATATCTGCAATGGAAATGGCAAGGGTTTGAGCATCAAAACGCGCAGATCAGCTTACGCAACATGGCGAGTGCGCGGTGGCATCATATAACCGGTTGCACGGAAGCCTTTTTTGGCTAACAGGTTGTCGCTCATTGAGACTTTATAACATTCCGTGTTTTCATTAGTGGGAAGCAACACTTGGCCACAATGTGCACAGCCTGTTACATGAATGCGTCCTTTTGTGAAGGTAACCCAGTTATGTTGTTGCATGATACTTCCTCGCTTCAAGTTGATAGGGTGAATAATAATACAGCTCAAGTTTTAACCACGTACGCCAGAATTTCTAATTTACGTGAGTGATTTCTTACAGAGTTGTGAGAGTATTCACACTAGACTATTAATAATCGCGATAAATCGATGCCGTCACAAAGGAATTACTTTTATTAATCAATTTGTTAGCTTTATTTTTTGAGATAATTAGTTAGATATAATGAACTACTCGCCGCTGCACTTATGCGCCGGGTGCTTATGGTTAGCCGAATTTTGTCTACACTAACAATATTCTTGGCAAACTTGCCGATTGAGCATGGGAGGCAATCAGTGAATGAGCGACGCGATCAACTTCGCCATCGACGTAAACGCAGAGTGTCCTTGGAGTGGTCCTATAATGATGATACGGGCGCGCTTAATCGCATTGACTGCGAGACCCTTGATATTTCGCGTCAAGGCATGCGCATTAAATCTAAAACTCCACTGGATCCTGGTTCCTCAGTCCAGCTGTGCGTTGAGTCTGCAACCGGCCAGCTATGGTTATTATTTGCCAAACTTATTTGGTGTCAGCTGCAAGAAGATGGCTTTGAATGTGGCCTAACCATCACTTCTGATGGCCACGACGACTTTCCGCATTGGGCGCGTGAGCTCGACCTATTGAAAAGCGCTGCAGAGGATCAAAAAGTGCAATAAAACTGACCTAAATCATTGCAAATTTTGCAAATTAAGATAATATTGAGAACTATTCTTATTTGCATTGCAGTGACGCGTTAAATGACCCTTCGTGATTTAAAGCCCGGCCAAAAAGGTATTGTAGAGAGTCTCAATGAAGGCGATCCCGCCTTATTAAGTCGAATAATGGCTTTGGGTATCATTCCCGGCGAGCAACTTGAGGTTTTACGGGATGCTCCGCTTGGCGATCCGATGCAAGTAAAAGCAGGTACGACTTTTATTAGTATCCGTCGAATCGATTCACAGTTAATCAATATTATTCCCGAAGCCTAACCCGTAACAGCGGTCTAGTGCTGTCCATTTGAGAGAGTTATTCGATCATGAATATCGCCCTAGTTGGCAATCCTAATAGCGGTAAAACCACCATTTTTAATCGCCTTACTGGTTCTCGGCAGAAGGTGGGCAATTGGCCGGGCGTGACGGTCGAAAAGAAGACCGGAAGCATTAAGTTGTCAAACTCAACAACCGTTAACCTTATCGATTTACCGGGTGTTTATAATCTCGATCAGGTTGATCCCGGAAAAGATGAGCAAATTGCTGCGCAGTATCTGCTGGCCCGTGAGGCGGATCTAATCATCAATATCATTGATGCCGCTAATTTGAGTCGTAACTTAATTCTCACATCGCAACTGAAAGAGTTACAAACACCCATGATTGTGGTGTTAAACATGTCGGATGTGGCGCTTGATCGAGGGCTTGAAATTAATGCCGAGGTGTTAGCGGAGCGCTTGCAAGTTCCAGTGGTTTCGATGATTGGCGCAACTGGAAGTGGTCTTGATGCTTTGCTGCATGAAATCCGTTTGTGCGAACAAGCATTTGATGACAGCCAAGAAGTACAGCGAGAGGCGGCGGCAACGTGCTCCTTTGGCGGCGAAACCGATCAAATCGTCGGACGCAGTACCAAACGTTATCAAATGGTAAAGGCATTAACCGATGGTGTGGTGAGAGTCATTCCCGGTCGCTCCGATCGTACTGAGTCCATTGATCGTTACGTGCTTAACCGATGGCTTGGTGTACCCATTTTTTTATTTATGATGTATTTAATGTTTACCATTGCGGTGAACCTCGGCGCCGTTTTCATTGATTTTTTTGATATTTTATTCGGTGCATTTTTAGTCGACGGCGTTGCTGTGTTAAGTCAACAGTTAGGACTGCCGCAGTGGCTGGAGGTCATACTCGCTAATGGCTTGGGTGGTGGCATTCAATTAGTGGCTACTTTTATCCCGGTTATTGGGGTGTTGTATTTGTGTTTATCGATTTTAGAAGATAGTGGTTACTTGTCTCGGGCGGCCTTTGTCATTGATCGCTTAATGGCAAAAATTGGTTTACCCGGCAATGCATTTGTTCCACTCATTGTTGGTTTTGGCTGCAATGTACCCGCCGTGATGGCCGCACGTACGATGAACCGGGAGTCGGATCGTTTATTAACGATTGTGATGGCGCCCTTCATGTCCTGTGGTGCGCGTTTAACGGTTTATGCTTTATTTGCAGCGGCGTTTTTTCCATCCAATGGCGCGAATGTCGTTTTTGCTTTGTATTTGATGGGTATTGTGGTGGCAATTTTTTCTGGCTGGCTGTTTCGGAAACAAGTCTTTGCAGCGAAAGCGGCGCCGTCTTTTATTGAAATGCCAGCCTATCATTTACCGGTTTGGCGTAATATCTTTTTGACCACCTGGCACCGTTTGAAAAACTTCTTAAGCCGTGCTGGCAAAACGATTGTTATGGTTGTTGTTCTATTAAGTTTCTTAAACTCTATCGGAACCGATGGTTCGTTCGGTAATGAGAACAGTAAGAACTCAGTGCTCAGTAAGATTGGTCAAACCATCACGCCTGTTTTTGCGCCTCTGGGTATTAAAGAAGAGAACTGGCCTGCTACCGTTGGTATCTTCACCGGGCTATTTGCCAAGGAAGCCATCGTGGGTACTTTGGATGCGTTATATCAAGAGTCTGAGCAAGCGGAGACGGAACTCGATTTGTGGCAATCGACCCAAGATGCATTGCAAAGTATTCCGGACAACTTTAGCGGATTAGTTGACTCGCTCGCCGATCCTTTGGGACTGTCGAGTGTTGCGGATGCAGAAACGGTGACCGCGGAGCAAGAGTTACAGCAGCAAACCTTAACTCAAATGGCGAGTTTATTCGACGGCCAACTAGGCGCGTTTGCCTATCTTGTACTGATTTTACTGTATACCCCTTGCGTTGCGGTGTTAGGAGCAATTAAACGTGAGGCGGGTGCGCTTTGGATGTGGACCGTGATTGCGTGGACGTCCTATTTAGCTTACTCCTTAGCAACATCTATTTATCAGATCGCTAATTTTTCAGCGCAACCTTTGTTCGCTTCTTT
Organism: Gammaproteobacteria bacterium; assembly: GCA_013373545.1. Lineage (GTDB taxonomy): Bacteria > Pseudomonadota > Gammaproteobacteria > Enterobacterales > Kangiellaceae > Pleionea. The sequence goes on along the minus strand of JABXHQ010000098.1, from coordinate 23,109 downwards.
GTGGTTAATTGGAATGGCGCTTGGATGGTTAGTGTTTGTGTTTTACTTGAAGCACATCGGCCGCAAAATGAATGCGTCAGATGTCTATCTAGTGAATCTTTCTTAGACTAATGAACCCTTAAGAATATTACTTCTTACTTAGTGCTTTGCAGCCTTGATTGGCTGCAATCTCTCTAGGACTCATTACCATATAACGCAATGATAAACGGAATGTCCGGAAATAATTCAATGCGCAATTCAATTCGCCAATCTTTTAGTGCAGTGGAAAAATCACTGATACTGGAAAAGTCTGAGATTGCGTCTATCTCCATTTTTATATGATGTTCGTTTTGCGCGGGCACCTGAAAGCCTTGAACAGTTATTTCACTAATAGTGACCGCATTTTTCTCAATGAGTATTAATGAGCGTTCAAAAACTAAATCATATTCGGTCGGATTCTCAATGACTAAATCAAACTCGATCTTACCGAAGTTTTTGCCACTTAAAGCGTCTGAAAGACTGCCAAAACGAAACTCAAAGGAATCCCAGTCAAGGCTGTAGTTGGCTTTTAAAACTTGGCTTTTGTGGTGCATTGACTGAATGAGTCGGGCATGCAACATAGTCCCTGTTACAAATAGAATTAATCCAACGCTGTAGCTAAGCCAAGTGACGATGGATGATACCGGAGCGAGTGGTTTTGAATTGTGAGCTAACTGCACCGCGATATAAGTCGCTACCGGAATTGATATGGCGATAAAAAATAAGTTTATGATAAACAACGTAACCGAGACTTCCAGTAGGTTATAGTCTTCTTGTGCTAGTAACCATTGACCAATCAGTAATGCCGGAAGACTGAACAAAGCACCAAACGACAAACTAGCTGCAAGGTTTTTGCCCAGTAACTTATTTATTCTGCCATAACTATATTGATGACGTTGTAAGGTTGGCGCAATGATATCAAGAGCAAATGTGTAGAATAAAAATAAATAACTCAGGATAACTGAAAGTTGAGTCGCCCACGCATACGGATAATAACCAATCCAAAGGATCGCCATTTGTGCTGTTACATAGAAAAACAACAAACGCGCTTCTTCTAAACCTTGCTGCCAAAGAGGTAGTTCGCGAGCGCTGCCGAGCGGCAGCTTTAAGTCTTGCTCAAACGCATAAGATAGACGCTCTTTAATCGGGAATAAAAATAAGGAGGCGACGACCAACGAGCCGGATATAATTAAATTAGCCAATACTTGTTGCGCTTGAGACTCAAAGAAAAAGCGCAGTAATTGTTCTGAAATAGCTTGCCAGGATTCCGGAAATAAATAATTCAGTAATGCTTGTTTTATCCCTTCTTGATGGTGCAACAAGGCACTACCACAGATAATAAAAACTACGCAGCCAACCGCTAAATAAACCGCAAGCCAAATGAACGATGAACGTCGCATATGGTGCAAACGGTAAATTGATTGCCATAGGGCAAGGTTCAACTGATGATGCAGTGGCACAGAAACTCTCCGATCACTAAAAATTCACCTAAATTTGGCAGCGATTGGACTTTCGCGTTACTGCCAACTTCCGCGCTAACCATAACAAAAATGTTGCGAGTTTGGGCGCGAAAAGTGTCACAAAATGCCTCGGTATCAGGGCTATGAGTCACTTCCGCGGTAACTGGCATCAACGCAGAACTCGGCTATAGTTAATTAGATATAATGATATCAAATTGCGAATAGCTATGTCTGAGCCAGTTGTGCCGGGAAAATCTTACCAAAGTTCGATGTATTGGGGGCTTTATTTAATCGTTTTTGTCGCCATGATGGGGCTCGCTTATCTGGCTCAAGGTCTTTATCAAGACCAGCAAAGTAATCAATTAAGAGCGAGTGTTTTGGCCGAGTTCAGTTCGGTAAGAGCGCGCTTGGAAGGGGAGCTAATTGCTGACTTTCAATTATCGCGCGGTTTGGCCAGTGTACTGGCGACCACTGAGCAACTCACACAAGCAAAGTTTGAACGATTTGCCCGTCCGTTATTTTCTTCATCCAAGCATTTGAAGAATGTCGGCGCAGCGCCTGATATGGTCTTAAGTTTCATTCACCCGCTTAAAGGGAATGAGCAAGCGGTGGGGTTGAATTATCTTAAGATTGAAGCGCAGCGAGCCGGCGCTGAGCGGGCACGTGACAGTGGTGAAATGGTAGTTGCCGGTCCTTTGCAGTTGGTGCAAGGTGGGACGGGGTTGATTGCGCGGTTTCCGATTTTTAAAGAAGAAGAGACGAGTGACACTCGCTTTTGGGGGCTGCTTTCAGTTGTCATCGATATTGACAAAGTTTACCAAGAGGTGGGATTTGCCGCCCTGGAGCAAGATTATTACTTAGCGCTCGCTCATGTTGATGAGACTGGGCCCAAGCAAGTGTTCTATGGCCCAGCGTCGATCCAAGCTTTATCGCCACTGACATTTGATGTGGCGATCCCCGGTCAACGCTGGCAGTTATCGGTTGCGCCCAAAAGTGGCTGGTATGCTTCCGATTCATGGTTGGTGATTGCATTGTTGTACAGCGTTGCTGCTTTGATCGCCGTTCTTATTATTATTGGGTTAATTTTTTATCGGCGTCACCGCGCTGCGGAAAATCGCTTACAAGTTTTATTTGAGCTCTCGCCCCTTGGTATTGCCTTAGTGAATAGTAAAAGCCTTGAAGTGATCGAGTGTAACCGCGCTTTCGCTAAACCCCTCGGTTATCCAGTTGAGCAGATCCGCAGCAAAACTCTAAGCACCCTCACGCCAGAAAAATATAAAGTTCAAGACTTATTGCAATATAAGAAGTTAGAAGATGAGGGGGCCTTCGGTCCCTATGAAAAAGAACTGATTCGTCAAGATTCGAGCTTAGTTCCGGTCGAGCTTAGTGGCATCAGCTTTGTCGATAGTGATGGTGAGCGCTATATTTGGTCGATTCTAGAAGACCTTTCCTATCGCCGAATTTACGAACGCGTATTACGCGCGAATGCTGACCAACTGTCACTGGTAATGGAGTCAACTGCGGTCGGCATATGGGATTGGCAAGTACAGACGGGCGAGGTAACTTTTAATGAGCGCTGGGCCGATATCATCGGTTATCAGCTGCATGAATTACGTCCTATTTCAATCAACACGTGGCTCGACTTAGCGCATCCAGAAGATTTAAAACGCTCGCAAGCAAACCTTGAGAAACATTGGCAAGGACTGACTGAACGTTATGTATGTGAGTCTCGCATGCGCCACCGACAAGGTCATTGGGTCTGGGTTCTCGATACCGGAAGGGTGGTTGAGTGGAACGAAGACGGCACTCCGAAACGGATGATTGGTACTCATATTGATATTACCGAGCGCAAGGAAACGGAACAAGCATTACAGCGCTCGATGCACGAGATAGAAGCTTTCTTTAATACAAGTCCCGTGGTGAACTGTATTTTTTCGACCGATGGGACTTTTGAAAGAGTTAATCCTGCATTTGAGCAGATACTCGGGGTGAGTGAGAGTGAATTGCGTGAGCAACCCTTTCGAGACTGGCTTCACCCGGATGATCGAGAAAAAAGCCAACAAGCCTTCAAGCAACTGCGTAACGGCGAAAAGTTTCATGGCTTTGTCAGTCGTGTGGTAAGCGCAGCAGGCGAAGTGTGTTTTTTAAGTTGGTCGGGTTCCTTGGATAGCCGCGGTGAAAAAATTTATGCCGCCGCTATCGATATTTCTGAGCGAATTGAAAGCGAGCGTGAGATTAAGCGATTATCAAAAATTGCCGCGCAAACCAGCAATGGCGTGCTAATTACCAATACGTTGCAAGAAATCGAATGGTGTAATGCTGCATTTGAAAAAATAACCGGATATCCACTTGATGAAATTAAAGGAAAAAAACCCAAAGAATTTTTACAAGGCGAGCTGACTGATCGCGCGACTACAAAGCGTATTGCGATTGAGCTCAGTAAAGGTAATGGATTCAGTGAAGAGCTAGTGAACTATCACAAAGATGGCACGCCGTATTGGATCCGAGTGCAGTGCTCGCCATTAACCGATGATGAAGGCAAACTAACGGGGTTTATGGCATTTGAGCGTGATGTCACTAAAGAAAAAGAAAATCAGAAGCTACTCGAAGAGCAACAAAAAACTTTAGAAAATATGAGTGCGCTTGCGCGTATAGGCGCGTGGGAATTAAATCTTTTCGATAATAACTTATATTGGTCCAATATGACCAAAAAAATTCATGAGGTCGATGAGTCATATGTGCCTAATGTGTCCACTGCAATTAACTTTTATAAAGAGGGCTATAGTCGCGACACGATTGAGCGCTTAGTTGAGCGCTGTGTCGAACACGGTGAGCCTTATGAAGTCGAGCTGCAAATCGTCACTGCGAAAGGCCGTGATCTATGGGTCTTAGCAAAAGGTGATGGTGAATTTGTTAATGGTGAATGCAGGCGCATTTTTGGCTCATTTCAAGATATCGACCAACGCAAGCGAGCGGAAATTGAGGCGCGCAAAACCGCCAAGATGAACCAGGCGATTGCTGAGCTTACGGTCGATAAACATGTACAAGCCGGGGAAATTGATACGACCAAACAAAAAATTGTTTCGTTAGTCGCCAAAGTATTGGGCGTTGAGCGATGCAGTCTCTGGATGTTTGATGAGAGTCGTGAAAACTTAACATGCATTAGTATTGTCGATAATGATAACCACTCCGTAGCCGACGGCATGATCTTGTCTCGCGCCGATTACCCTAATTATTTTTCTGCGATGTTATCGCGTTCTTTTATCTCAGCTGTGCACGCCAAAGAAGAACCTGAAACCAAAGAGTTTGTTGAGGGGTATTTAAATCCTTTAGGCATTGAATCCTTATTAGATGCAGTAATTCCCGGGGGAGATGGAATTATTGGTGTAATTTGTGCTGAGAAAAAGCATCAAAAACGCTATTGGACGCAAAGTGAGCAAAGCTTTTTAATTTCCATTGGCATTTTAATCGGGGGGATTTTCATAACGCAGCAACGACGTGAAACTCAACAGTATTTGATTGAAGCGAAAAATATTGCTGAAAATGCCGCAAAAATGAAAAGCGAGTTCTTAGCCAGCATGAGCCATGAAATACGAACGCCAATGAATGGCGTTCTGGGTATGCTAAGTCTATTACGACAACAAAATATGCTCGAGTCACAGCAGCATCAAGTCAACTTAGCTTACAATTCCGCAGAAGCTTTATTGTTAGTCATTAACGATATTCTTGATTTCTCGAAAATAGAAGCCGGCAAGTTAGAGATTGAAAATGTTGAATTTAACTTGCTCGACTTTTTGGGATCGGTTATTGAATCTTTTGCATTAAAAGCGGAAGAGCAAAATATTGAGCTGGTGCTCGACACTAGCCAAGTCAGTTTTTTAAATATAGTTTCGGACCCGGCTCGGCTTCGCCAAGTACTGAATAATTTGATTGGTAATGCGTTAAAATTTACCGAAGAAGGTTATGTGAGAGTTAATGTCTATCTTGAATCGAACCAAGGTGGTGAGCAACTGCGTGTACAAGTTCTCGATACTGGCATTGGCATCAGTAATGATAAGTTGGAACATCTTTTTGATGCCTTCACTCAAGCCGATGCTTCCACAACAAGACGTTATGGTGGCTCCGGATTAGGACTTGCTATTGTTAAGCGACTGTGTCAATTGATGGGCGGCGAAATTTCCGTTTCTAGTGAACTCGGAGGTGGCAGTACTTTTGATTTTTATGTGACGCTAAAGGGTATTTCTCGTGCAGTAGAAAATACCTTTGATAGCATTCAAGGGCAAACCTTAGTGCTGGCTTGTGAGCCCGACCAATCCTATGGTGTATTGCAGAGCGAATTGCAGTCTGTTGGTGCACAAGTGGAACACTGGCATGAGGCATTGATACCCGCAGCTCGCGGTTACGTGATACTCGATGAAAAGTTTTATCTTGAGCAGCAGTCTGAGCTAAATTATTGGTTCGACCAGCAGCGCCATAATATTCACAAAATAGTTCTTCTGCAAAAAATTAGTGGTGCACAAGATGGTCTTAACTCTATTCAACAGATTGAAGTAATCAAACTGTTTAAACCGGTTAAACCACATGAACTATTTCGCTGCTTAATGGGTAAGGTGTCGAGTTCTCATACTCCGGCAGATACTGCACAGGAACAACCACAAAGCACAATTAATCGGGTCTTACTGGTCGAAGATAACCGCGTTAATCAAACGGTTGCTGTTGCGATGCTTAAAAAATTAGGCGTAACGGCAACTATCGCATCAAATGGTTTAGAAGCGCTAGAAGCTTTATCAAAGGAACACGCTTATCAATTAATTTTAATGGATTGTCAAATGCCGCAGATGGATGGTTATGAAACGACTCGCAATATTCGTGACGGCAAAACGGGCAAAGAAAATGCACTTATTCCCATTGTCGCTTTAACAGCAAATGCACTTAAAGGTGATCGAGAAAAATGTTTAGCCGCGGGGATGAATGACTACCTTAGTAAGCCACTTGCTATTAAGACCTTGGAAGATAAACTCAACTATTGGAGTTCGCAAATAGTGACTCATGGATAATTTAGTTCAAGAGCATCATAACGATAAAAAGCCCGAGCTTGAAACAATAAGCGTCAAACGCCCGTCGATAGTACGCCAGATGATAGCGTCGGTCAGTATTATTGCTCTGTTGCCGCTTATTGCGATTCTGGCAGTTACTTATTGGCTGTATTGGACTGAGCGCGAAAACGAGGCAATTGACGAGTTAACTGCTGCGCATAATCTTGAGTTGCAATACCTGCAAAGCTGGCGCAATGACCAGCAAGCGTTTGGTAGGTTATTATCTTATTTTTCGCAAGCATCGAAGAGCAATGCTCCAACTCCGATTAATTTAGATGCCATTCGTTTAACTGCTCTGGAACAAAAAGGACTGATCGCGGTTTATTGGAACCATAGTGAAACCACAACCACGGCCTTTCTTCGTGAGGGTGAGCAGCAAGCTGTCTTGATTGAACCAAGCAGCAATGAATCGCCTGTTTGGACTCTTGATATTAGCACTGAACGCCTGCGATATTATGTTCCGGTTAAGTTAGAACAGCCGCAGGCCAGTAACGGTTACTGGCTGCTTGAATACCAAATGAGTGAAGTCATATTGGAAGATGCCTCGTTGTTGCATCAAGTGCGTGGCAAACAGCGTTATTTCTTTTATCGAAATAAACTTATTTCGCAAAAACCAGTTATAAATGCTTCTGTTATTGATTATTTACAGCCATTAGAGAGCAGCCAACTGCAGCAAATTACTGCAACAAAGATTGATGGCTATTACCTGGCTGCAACGCGCACGGAGTTATTTGATCAACCGGTGGTTTTTGTGTCGCAGATTTCTAGTCAATATTTAGTCAAAGAGCGTTGGTTATTGGCCGCTATTTATTTGGCCTTGATCGCTTCAATTATTGCCGCTGTACTATGGGTTTTACAGCGTTCGGTTAAGCGCTTTAATCAACCGATTGACCGCTTGAATGCTTGGTTGAAAGGCGCCTCAGAAGATAGTAAAGAATATAATATCGAATTTGACTATCAAGAGTTGGCCGATATTGTTGCCAACTTAGAGGCTATGCGTAGCAAACACTCGCAGTCGCGAGCTGAAATAAAAGCAAGTCAACGTGAGGCGCGCCGTGCGCTAGAGCAGACGCATCAAATTCGCAGCGCATTGGATGCACATGCTATCGTAGCGATAACCGATGTCAAAGGTAATATTGTTTTTGCTAATGATAAGTTTGAAAAAATTAGTGGTTATCGTGTCGATGAGTTGTTAGGCAAAAATCATCGCTTATTAAACTCTGGCTATCACCCAACCAGTTTCTTTATTGAAATGTACCGACAGATTGCGCGCGGAATTGTCTGGCGCGCGGAAATCTGTAATCGGCGTAAGGATGGCGAGCTATACTGGGTCGACACCACCATCTATCCGGTCGTTAACGAGCATGGGAAGCCGGAGTCCTATATTGCTATTAGAAGTGATATTACTGAGCTTAAGCGTTCAAAAGAGCGCATGTCTGAGCAAGCTCAATTGTTAAAAACATCACAGCGTATGGCAAAGGTTGGTCATTACAGCTTGTCGGTAGAACCGGGGACATGGGAAAGCTCGGACGAGCTCAATGCTATCTTTGGTATTGAATCGAGTTACTCTAAGAATGTTGAAAGTTGGCTTCATTTAATTCACCCCGATGATCGAAAAAAGGTGACTGACTATATTAAAAATGAATTTTTCAAACACAAAAAGCCTTTCGATTATGTCTATCGCGTGGTCCGGCCTAATGATGGAAAAACAATTTGGGTTCATGGGATCGGTGATGTATTACTTGACTCGGACAATAGAATTCAAAAAGTATTCGGAGTTGTACAAGATATTACCGAACAAAAGCGAGCAGAGATAGTCAAGCGTGAACGATTTGAGTTGGTAGAAATTAAGCTGCGTTTTTCCGATGCTTTGACGAGAAAAAATAGTCTGGATAATCGAGTTGTTGATGCCTTAAAAAGTTTAGATGGTTTAAATGGTTTTGGCAGTCAGGCCTCTGGTTTATTATTGCTTGAGCCTGCATTTTCTGAAAGTTTTACAGAGAAGTTGTGTTTTGGTGATTTTAATCCACAGCAACGCAAAAAATTACTACGTCGCTATCAATTTGGTCATTATCCACTGAATCAAAATAACACACTAAAGCCTACGCTTATCGCAATCGATACTGAGCAAGCCGATATAATCAGTACACCCAACGATTACTGTGGCTATTACTTGGTACCCTTGCTCGATGATAATAAGCAGTCTGTTTTCGGTAGTATTATTTTATTTGCTGACGCTAATGCATCGCAATCGCCGCCGCTACTGCAGCTGCTAGAAGAAGTAGCTGAACTACTAGCTTTGTCTATTTTGCGTGATAATGCCGAGTTTTTGTTAAAGAAAGCTCAAAGGCAAGCCGAGGAAAACAATCAAATTAAAAGTGAGTTTTTAGCCAGTATGAGCCATGAAATCCGGACGCCGATGAATGGCATTATCGGTATGTTCGAGCTATTAATGAGTCAACCGTTAAGTGATAAACAAAAACATTATGCATCACTGGGTATTTCAAGTGCTCATTCGTTGCTCACAATTATTAATGATATTTTAGACTTTTCTAAGATTGAGTCGGGCAATCTTACCATCGAGATCGTTGATTTCGATATATTTGAAGTCTGCGTCGAAGTGGCCGAAGCGTACGGTTATCTGGCACAAGATAAAAACTTGGAATTACTGCTTGATACCACCGAGTTAACCACCACTCGGATTGGTTGTGATCCGGTGAGAGTTCGACAGATTATGAATAACCTTATTAGCAATGCGATTAAGTTTACCAGTGAAGGTGTAGTATTGTTCAAAGTCGCCACGCAGCAAAAAGATGGCGGCGTAATGCTCAAGATTGACATTCAAGACAGCGGCATTGGAATTCCGGAAGAGAAAATTGAGACTTTATTTTTATCCTTCACACAAGCCGATGCTTCAACGACGCGGCAATACGGTGGAACAGGACTTGGGTTGGCTATCGTTAAACGCTTAGTAGACACTCTTAATGGCACGATTCAAGTGAACAGTGAGCCTGGCGAGGGCACACACTTTGCGGTTGAAATACCCATTGAGCAAGCCAGTCAAGCAACAGCAGAACCAACGCCTACCCGTTTAAATGGGAAAACCATTATCGTGGCCGATGGCAATCAGCGCGCGCGTGAGTTATTGGCTCGGCAGTTAACTTTGATGGATGCGCAAGTGATCCAAGTAGCCGACAAGACGACATTAATTAGCGCAACCAAAGAACCTTATGACGTGGTTATAATTAATCAGTTTTTAGACAACGATAGTGCAGTAGAGTTGGTTAAAGTATTGCAAAACCAATCGAGTAAGCGGGTGTTATTAACCAATATAGCGGAAGTGATCGACGCCAGCTTTTTCGCTGAAAATGGCTTTGATAATGTGCTCACTAAGCCGGTTAATGCGCGTAGCTTGCGTCAAGTGCTCAGTGCTGACAGCCGCGCCGTCCCTTCAATTTCTTCAGCGGTCAATGATGACGCTGATTCGAATGCCTTGGCCCCGCCTCCTTTAGACCACTTAAAAGTATTGGTTGCGGAAGACAATAAAGTGAATCAAGTTTTGATCAAAGGTTTGCTAAAGTCGTTTGGCGTACAAGTAATTGTTGTCGACGACGGTAATCTTGCGATAGAGCGTTTACAAAAAGTTAACGACATTAATATGGTTTTTATGGATTGTCAGATGCCGAACAAAGATGGTTATCAAGCAACCGGTGAAATTCGTGCCGGTCGTGCTGGCAGTCATCATCAGACGATCCCGGTGATTGCATTGACCGCAAATGCAATGAAAGGCGATCGAGAAAAGTGTATTGCTGCGGGTATGGATGACTACCTGACCAAGCCGGTTAATCGCGATGCTATCTTGACGGCTTTATTGCACTGGAGCCAAGTTTAAATCGATAACAATTCGAGGCTTATCATCGCACCAGTCCTGAGCGCTGTAGGCGAGGAAATAGTTTGCTTGTTTTAGCATTGCTTTTATACTTCAGCTACCTTGACTTTACTGAGATATCAAAGTGAGTGATCGAAACTTTGATGACATTGCCGAGCACTTTGAGCGTAAAGTTCACAATAGTATTAAGGGAGCGCTACGCCGCGCAATTATCAAGCGTGATTTGCAAGCGATTGATAGCGAGCTGCTTCCAGGTAGCACGATAGCCGATCTAGGAGCTGGCCTTGGAGAGTTTAGCCGCTACTACGCTACTCGTGGTTACTCCGTGGTTTACAATGATATTTCAACGGCCATGTTCGCTCGGGCTTTGGCACTTTGTGATGACGAATGTACGAGTATTTGTTGGCACCATGGGCCTTATCAGTCGTTGCTAGCCGAATATCAAAAGTCCTTTCGTTTGGTGCTTTGTCATGCGTTGCTCGAATGGTTGGCCGAACCTGAACTTTTATTAACTGCAATAAGTGATTTACTGCAGCCGCGCGGATTACTGTCGTTGTGTGTGTATAATAGTGCGGGGCGTGATTTTCGTAATTTGATTTGCGGTAATTTCAATCAATTGGACCGGCAGTATGATCAGCTCAGTAATCCACACAGCTTAACTCCGAGTCAGCCACCGTATTGGCCGCAAATAGAACGTTGGTTGAATGACGCGGGGTTTGCTTTGGTTACCGTATCGGGGATACGAGTATTTTCCGATTATGCGACCAATAAACGTGGCGGCTTATGTCACCCAGAAGCCGTATTTGAGCGAGAATTGGCCTATTCGGCGGTCGAGCCGTTTAAGTGGCTAGGTCGCTACCTTCATGTAGTCGCGCGAAAAATCAATTAAATTAACGACGAATAACCGAGAGTAGAAACCATGATTATTCCATGGCAAGAGTTGCAAACGGAAACCCTAGATAACCTGATCCGCGAATATGTGATTGGAACGCTTGAGGATTATCAGATGGAATCGACGCAAATGGAACAGTGGATCGCTCAAGTAAAGGCTAAGTTACGGTCCGGAGAAGCGGTGGTTGAGTGGAGCGAAGCGAACGAGTCCGCTACCATAGTTGATGTTAGCAAGTATTCACGCTAAGCACTGTAGTAAGCTTGACACTGAACCCACTCGAGGGTTTAATCTAGCAATAACATTAATCAAGAGAGTGTAAGATGAACCAAAGTCGTCCACAGTTATTGGTAGTGCTGCTAACGCTGATCGCGTTTTTAGCCGGCCAGTGCTGCGCGTCGGTGGTCAATGTACTTACGCTCAATAGCACCAGTGCCACTGAGTACTCAGCGGTGCGAACAACCGGCGATGCGGCGCACTCAGCGCATCACATGAGCGCAGCCGACTCGTCACAGCATAGTATGCATGTTCAAACCAGCAGCCACGCCTGCTGTGCCGATGAGCTAGCTCCCGCAGATTGTAGCGATTGCGCGGACGCCGTCTCTTACACGGCTAGTCCTGAAGCGCCTGCCGCGCTTGCAATAACCAATCAACCTTTAACGGAGCAACCCTACTCGCACGTGAGTAGTGCCAGCCCCGTTCCACACCCGCCCTTTGCGAGTATCAAAACCCGCAGTAAAACTTACTGTCAGTGGCTCATTTAACGATTCACTCAGCGTTCTTTAAGCGTTCGTAAAGTTTTCTTCGATATTTGTTTTAAAGACATCATGAGTGTTGAATATGTTTCGTTTTATTATCCGTTCGCTGCTGTTCATTGCAGTGAGCCTACAGGCTGAATCGTTACCGCCATTAAGTCAAGTTGACCAAGCCGTGCATGTGGCTTTAGAGCGGGCTCCGCAACTGTCCGCTATGGCGGCTAAACAAGCGGCCTTTCAAGCGCAGCGCGAAGCTGCGGATCGGTTGCCTAATCCAGAAGTTTCGTTGCAATTATTAAACTTACCCGTGAACAGCTTCGATCTTGCACAAGAGCCTATGACCCAAGTTCAACTGGCAATTGTGCAACCGCTTAACCGGGGTGACAGCGTCGCCATTAGTCAGTCATTGTGGCAACAAAAAGCTTGGCAAACAGAGCTGGGGTTAGCGGATTACCGCGCTAAGTTGAGTCGTACCGTTCATTTGTTATGGATTGAGCTTTATCGGATGCGTCAGCATTTGTTAATCATTGATGAAACGCGAGAGCTGTTGACTCAAGGTGAGTCGGTAGTGAATGCTCGTTATTCAAGTGCTTTGGCGGGCGCGCGTCAAGGTGACATTTTAAAAGCCCAGTTGGAATTATCGCGATTACACGAGCGGCGACTTTTAACGGAACAACGAATGGCGACACTGCAAGTTGAGTTGCGTCGATGGCTTGGTGATGATGTGATTATTGCAGACACGATGGTGCTGCCAAACTTAGCGCTTACACCAATGAACGATGGTGCGCTCGGAACGCTTTCAAATAGCGCTATCATTGCCCAACTAATGCAGCATCCGTACATGCAAATCTTAGCCCGTGAAACGGAAATAAAAAAACTACAGAAAGCGCTGACGGAACAAGACGATAAACCGCAGTGGAAATTTAGCGCAAGCTATGGTCATCGACAAGATGATTTAATGGGAGATTCTCGCGATGACTTTTTCTCGATTGGGGTGCGTTTTGATCTGCCTCTCTTCAACGAGGGGCAAAATCATCGTGCCCAACAAGCGGCGCAATACCAAGTGAAAATGAGTCAATACAACCTGAAAGATGAGTTAAATCGCTGGACCCAAGAAGTTAAATCGCTCGAGCAAACGATCTCTTCACTGACCGAGCGGCAAACTTTGTTTACTACCAAATTACTCGAGCAAGCATTGCAAAATGCGGATGCAGCATTAACCGCGTACACCAATGATGACGGAGATTTTTCTGCTGTAATCCAAGCCAATATTGACCGCTTTAGCATTAAACAGCAAAAAATTGATGTCGACATTGAGTTGGCGAAAGCAAAAGTTTCTTGGAATTACTACATGACAGTTAAGCACGTTGGGCCGGCTTTATCCGCGCCTCGAGAGGATCAGGTTCATGACTGAATTGACGACACAGAATTCATTTGGCCAAGCGTTGTTTTGGATAATCGTAGGCATACTGTTCGGCGTTATCGGTCATTACTTATTCGACCTTTTTGCCGAGTCAAAAAGTGCTCAAACGGATAGCGGAAAACCACTCTATTGGGAGGCACCGATGGATCCGAATTATCGTCGTGATAAACCCGGTAAATCTCCTATGGGAATGGACTTAGTGCCGGTCTATGAAGAGCCTTCCAAGGATGTCGCGGGTGCCGTGGCTATTCCTCCGCAATTGGCGCATAACTTAGGCATGCGACGCGGCAAGGTTGCTTTTCGTTCGCTGGATCAATCCATCAACAGCGTTGGATATGTGCAATACAATGAAGATGCATTGATTCATATTCATCCTCGAGTTGCGGGTTGGATCGAACGCCTAATGGTGGGAACCGAAGGGGATCCGGTGCGTAAAGGTGAGCCACTGTATCAGCTATATTCACCGGAGTTGGTTAATGCTCAAGAAGAATTGCTGATCGCTCTACAACGCAACAATACAACGCTGATTCAAGCTGCGGAAGCGCGCCTACGTGCGTTGCAAATGGACGACGCTTCAATTAAGACCATCAGTCAACAGCGTAAGGTTATGCAGCAGGTAACTTTCTATGCGCCGCAGTCGGGAGTCGTGGATAACTTGAATGTACGAGAAGGTTTTTATGTGCAGCCTGGCACCACGTTAATGTCGATTGGAAGCCTTGCTTCCGTATGGGTAGAAGTGGAGTTGTTTGAGCGTCAAGCAGGTTGGGTCAAACTCGGCGATACGGTCGAGATGTCGGTCGACTATCTTCCTAATGAGCAATGGAACGGTACCGTCGATTATATTTATCCGACTTTAAATGCTGCCACTCGAACCCTAAAAGTACGCGTTGAATTTGATAATGCAAACCAGTTGCTTAAACCGAACATGTTTGCCCAAGTAAAAATTAAAGCGCAAACCGAATCTTCGGTACTGACCGTTCCACGCGAAGCGGTCATTCGTACCGGAGAACAAGACCGTGTAGTGGTGGAAATTGAGGACAATCAATTTAAAGCCGTTGCGGTTATAGTTGGACGCAGTAATCAAGAATATTTTGAAATTTTATCTGGATTGAATGACGGTGACTCAATTGTTACCAGTGCCCAGTTTTTAATTGATTCTGAGTCCAGCAAAACATCGGACTTTAAACGCATGTCGGCTCCGAGTGATGAGACGCAAAGCGTTTGGACATCGATTGAAGTGGTTGCGATAGATGCGCAAAATTCACTGGTTACCGCTCGTCACGAGGCAATTGATAGTTGGCAGTGGCCAGCAATGACAATGGATTTTTATGTCGCTGACGTTGAAACGCTTAATGCTTTAAGTGCAGGAATGAGTTTGCACGCAGAGTTAGCTAAGCCAAATGACGACTCAGCTGAACGATATCAAATTACGGCCATTCATATTATGGAGAATATGCCTGCTGAAGATTATCCCAGTGCTACGGTTACTGGAAAAATCATTGCGATTAGCGACGGTACACTTACCATTCATCGCGACGCGATTGAAAAGTGGCAACGAGAAGCCTCTACCATTGATTTTAAGTATCTCGACAATGTTGAAGTCAGTCAGCTTGCAGTCGGTGATAAGGTTTTATTTACTTTTGAAGTTCGCGATGACTTTGTCATAACGGCTTTAGAAAAGGCATCAGACCCTCAAGCAGTTTCACCGCAAGAGGTTCATCATGATTAAACTACTGATTAAATGGTCGATTAATAATCGGTTACTCGTACTGTTAGCAGCTTTAATAATTTCCGGCGTGGGTGTTTTCTCGGTCAAGCAAACGCCCATTGATGCGATCCCTGATTTGTCCGATGTTCAGGTCATTATAAAAACCGGTTACCCCGGGCAAGCACCTAAAGTTGTACAAGACCAAGTTACCTATCCGTTAACCAGTGCAATGCTATCGGTTCCTGGAGCCCAAACCGTGCGCGGTTTTTCATTTTTTGGTGACTCCTATGTCTATGTGATTTTTGATGACGATACCGATCTGTATTGGGCGCGCTCGCGAGTGCTTGAATACTTAAGTCAAGTAACCTCAATTTTGCCCGCCAATGCAAAGCCTCAGTTGGGACCCGATGCTACTGGGGTTGGTTGGGTGTACATCTATGCGTTGCAAGATCCCAGCGGGCAGCATGATTTAAGTGAGCTGCGCAGTCTGCAAGATTGGTTCTTGAAGTACGAACTGCAAACGGTTCCCGGTGTTTCAGAGGTCGCATCTTTGGGAGGCATGGTACGTCAATACCAAGTGAATGTTGATCCCGATCGCTTACGCGCCTTTGATATTCCTTTGAGCCTAATTCAAGTGGCAATTGAGCGTGGAAATCAAGAAACCGGGGCTTCGGTAATCGAAATGGCTGAAGCTGAGTATATGGTTACTGCAACCGGTTATTTACAATCGATTGATGATTTGCGCGCGATTCCTTTAGGGGTTAACCAACAAGGCACACCACTCCTACTGGGTGATGTTGCGCAAATATCTGTCGGACCACAAATGCGCCGTGGGATTGCTGAGCTAAACGGCCAAGGAGAAGTGGTCGGGGGAATTGTGGTGATGCGGTTTGGTGAAAATGCCGAGCAAACCATTACCAAAGTGAAGCAAAAGCTGACTCAGTTAAAGACGAGTTTGCCGCCCGGTGTAGAGTTGGTTCCAGTTTACGATCGCAGTGAATTAATCCAAAGCGCGGTGGATAACTTGTGGCAAAAACTGCTTGAAGAGTTCTTAATGGTCGCGGCAATTTGTATCGTATTTTTATTTCATGTGCGTTCATCGTTGGTTGCCATTATCAGTATTCCAATTGGAATTCTTATGGCTTTCATTGTCATGTATTGGCAAGGACTGAATGCCAATATTATGTCGCTAGGTGGTATCGCAATTGCGATAGGTGCAATGATTGATGGTGCTATTGTGATGATAGAAAACATGCATAAGCATCTTGAACGGCAAACCACGGAAAATTTTGATCGCTGGCAAGTAGTAAAACGTGCGGCTCAAGAAGTTGGGCCTGCGTTGTTTTTTAGTTTACTGATTATTACCGTGAGCTTTATTCCGGTTTTTTCTTTAGAAGCTCAAGAAGGTCGAATGTTTGCACCTCTAGCCTTTACCAAAACCTATGCGATGGCCGCTGCTGCTTTATTAGCGATTACCCTAGTGCCTGTACTAATGGGATACTTCGTGCGCGGCAAAATTCGCCGTGAAGATAATAACCCAATTAATCGCGGGTTAATTGCCGGGTATAAGCCTTTGCTTAACGCTGTCCTAAAGCGTCCAGTAGTGACGGTATTAACTTTTTTCGTGGTACTTGTGTTATCGATTTTGCCAGCACAGCGTATTGGCAGTGAGTTTATGCCGCCACTCGATGAAGGGGATATTATGTATATGCCCACTACTTATCCTGGTATATCGATTGGTAAAGCGCGCGAGTTACTGCAGCAAACCGATCGTTTAATTATGCAAGTGCCGGAAGTGAAAAATGTTTTCGGTAAAGTTGGCCGTGCTGAATCCGCAACCGATCCTGCGCCGTTAACCATGATTGAAACCTTTATTCAATTAAAGCCACGCGAGCAGTGGCGCGCAGGAATGACGACTGAAAAAATAATTGAAGAGTTAAACCGTACTGTTGCCGTTCCTGGTGTCTCTAATGCATGGGTAATGCCGATCAAGACGCGCATTGATATGTTAGCAACGGGTGTGAAAACGCCGGTTGGCATAAAAGTAATGGGACCCGACTTAGCCGAGATCCAAGCTATCGGACAACGCTTGGAGGCGATAGTGGCGTCAATACCGGGAACCGTGTCGGTATATTCGGAACGGGTTGCTGCCGGCCGTTATTTGGCAATTGATATTCATCGAGAAAAAGCCGCTCGCTACGGTTTAAATATTGCAGATGTTCAGCAAGTCATTGCAACTGCAATTGGAGGAATGAATGTTACCGAAACGGTGGAAGGCCTGGAACGTTATCCGATAAATATTCGCTATCCGCAAGATTACCGAAATTCGCCAGAACAATTACGTTTGTTGCCGATTGTGACGCCCGCAAAGGTACGTATCAGTCTTGGCGACATCGCTGACATAGCGATAACTTCCGGCCCCGCCGGGATCAAAAGTGAAAATGCTCGGGTTACCGGATGGACCTTTATCGATATCGAAAATGTTGGACTTGGTGACTATGTTGATAAGGCGCAAGCGCGAGTAAAAAGCGAATTATCGTTACCGCCGGGCTACAGTTTGCAGTGGGCTGGACAATACGAATATATGCTGCGCGCGCAAGAAAAAATGAGCTATTTGGTGCCTCTGACTTTGGTGATTATTGTTGTGTTATTGTATATGAGCTTTGGCCGGTTTTTTGAAGTCACTATTTTGATGCTAACCTTGCCGGTTGCCTTAGTTGGTGGCATTTGGTTGATGGCGGCAATGGGATACAACTATTCGGTAGCTACAGGCGTAGGCTTTATTGCGTTGGCCGGTGTTGCGGTGGAAACCGGAATAATAATGCTGGTGTATCTAAATCAAGCGCTACAGCAGCACCAGCAAGAAAGCACACAAAAACTATCGGTTGATGAGCTGCGAGAATTGGTGGCAAGCGGAGCGGTGCGCCGCGTTCGTCCTGTTGTAATGACCGCAGGCGCAACTATTTTAGGGTTGCTTCCGATCCTCTATGGAACGGGAACCGGAGCTGAAGTTATGAGTCGCCTAGCGGCACCCATGGTGGGCGGCATGCTATCGGCCGTGGCATTAACGCTGTTTTTGATTCCAGTGGTATTTTTTCTATGGCGCCGCTTCTCATTAAAATTAATGTAATGGGTATTTAGAATAAAGCTAAAGAGTTAACCGGCAGTGCAGAATTTAGCACTGCCTAACTCGGTACGTTGCCGTGATTTTGTCATAAACGCAGGGTATCATCACGCCAGCACATATTGGGCATCGTGTCGTTACCGACGAGGCTGCCAACTCAATTGCGGGATTACTTTTCGAGAGTGCTTTTTTACTCAGTATTGTCACACTGGGCAAGGATTTTATTGAATCAATAAGTTTTTCAGTTGTTCGGGATCAAATTAAACAAATAAATGCGTATGAAAACAATATTAGAAATTTTGGCTCACTTTTTTTATTTAGGCTGTATTTCGTTTGGTGGCCCAGCCGCTCATATCGGTTATTTTCAACGGCATTTTGTTGTTGAACGTCAATGGCTGGGCGCTGAGGACTATGCTCGATTTCTGGCATTAACCCAAGTACTCCCTGGTCCCGGATCGAGTCAAATGGGTTTTATCATTGGTTTGGAGCGCGGTGGAATTTTAGGAGCATTCGCCGCATTTATCGGATTTACTTTACCTTCTTTTTTACTCATGGTTGGTTTGTTCCAGCTGCAGTCTTTCACCGCACACAGTGTTTGGATGGAAGGTGCGATCTTAGGCTTAAAGCTGTTGGCGGTTGTTGTTGTGATCGATGCTGTGCTTCAGATGGCGCGTGCGTTTTGTCAAACGGTCTGGTTACGGGCCGCGGCTTTGATGACCTGCGTGATCTTACTCCTAATACCATCGTTAAGCATTCAGATACTGTTGCTACTAATGTTTGCAGCGATTGGTGCCGGTTGTGCCAAGCCGGTGTCCGCGCCCACACCGAAACGTCAAGCAAATCGATTAGATTTAATATGGCTTGCTTTGTTTGCTGCGCTTTTCGCTGCCGCCAGTTTAGTGGTGTTGGATAACCCTTGGTGGCAAATGGGGGCGCAATTTTACCAAGCGGGTAGCTTAGTATTTGGTGGCGGACATGTTGTGCTACCGCTGCTCCAACAGGCGGTTGAAATGGACACTGAAACCTTTCTTACCGGTTACGCAGCGGCACAAGGAGTACCCGGTCCGATGTTTACCCTAGCCACTTATTTAGGTAGCTCTTTGTCGCCCGAGCAACCTTGGTGGGGCGCTCTTATTGCGACGATAGCTATTTTCATGCCGGGCTTTTTATTAGTCTTAGGTGTTCGCTCACATTGGCAAGCATGGTCAAGCTCGGCTCGCTTTTTGGGGGCCGTTGCTGCAGTTAATGCAGCCGTAGTGGGTTTATTGTTGGCGACATTTTTTGCTACCTTGGTGCCCATTGCATTGGAACACTCCGGCTACCTTGCGCTTGTGCTGGTAGGATTGTTTGCTCTGCAGCAATTGAAAATTCGAATTATTAATTTAGTTTTGGCATTTGTGAGCGCCGGTATTTTATTCAAAGTCGCAACAATGCTATAAACCGATAAGTTCAATTCACTAAGCGCACAAGGCAAGCTTTTTGTCTCGTGCTGCGATATTGCTTAAGGAGACTAGGTGTGCAGTGGCGGGAAACTTATCAGGGCACTTTTGGGCAATTTTGTTATCTTGTTGCTGTGCTGACTTGCAGCGTCGGTTTACTCGTTGGTTGTGCAGCGCCGGCGACTGGTTTTCCATCCAAAACAGTAGAAAAAAATTCTAAACCGTTAGCAGCGCTGCCAGCACAAGCAAGCCTGCCAATTGGAACTATGGAGGCCAATGAAACCTCCTCCTGGGTCGCCTCGAGCAGTTGTAACGGTCCGTTAGTTGATGCAGTCGCGCTAGTGGTCTGCCAAAATAATGCGCTGACCTTGCTCGACCGGCAGCTGCATGGCGTGTTTCAAGCGGCGCTGAAAAATGCGGGTGAACTTACTCAACTGCAGCAAGACTATTCACTCCAAAATATCCAGCGACACCAGCGGCAATGGTTGAGCCACCGTGAACAATGTCTCGGTCGACCCGATGTGGTAAGTTGTTTATCCGCGATGTATGTAATGCGTATTAGTGAACTGCAAGTTAATTTTTTACTAACGCCGGTGCATAAAACGGAACAGTTTCAGTGTCGTCAACAACAGGTATTAGAAGTAGAGTACTTTTATTCAAAACATAATGCCGTGAAAGTGCATTGGCAAAATAAGCAGTCGTTGTTGTTTCTAGAACCAAGTGGAAATGGTTCATTGTATAAGAATGCGCAGCAAACACTTTGGCTTATTCAAAGAGTGGTTACCTTTAAAGATGAAGCGCAGAACATAACTTTACATTGCTTACAACGGCGATCGAGCTGATATGAATCTATTATTGCTGGTTAATCGAGATATTGCAGCCTTTACTGCGCTACAGTCGCTGTTACCTAAGCTTGCTTTTGCCAATGTGGTGATCGGACTGTCGTCACAAGTGAACCCTAAACAAGTTGTGGCAGCGAGTGAGTCTGATCCAAGAATTCAGCAATTAAAACAGTTTGAGCGCGGTGGGTTTATCGCTCAGCCACCTGAGGCGCAAAACTTTGATCCTTTTACTGAACTGGCCACTTTGTGGCATATTAAATGTTTTTGTGCCAATAATATTAATCAAGCAATCATCGATTCACAGTTTCCCATGCAGCAAATTGACTTGATTATTTCGATTCGCTTTGGGGTGATATTGCAGCCCGCTGTCATTATGCGCTCTGCTCTTGGTGTGATCAATTTACATTCGGGGATCCTTCCGCAATATCGCGGAGTGATGGCAACTTTTTGGTCGATGCTTAATGATGAAAAATATATGGGGACCAGTCTGCATTTTATTGATAGTGCTGAGATCGATCGCGGTCAATTAATCAAGATCAGTCAACAACCGATAGATTATTCACGCAGTTATATATTTAATGTGCTACAGCTTTATCCGCCTGGGGTTGCGGATATACTTGTCGTGGTTAACCAACTCCAGAAAAAGCAACAACCGCAAACCATTTCTAGTAACCAAGAAATGGCTTACTATAGTTTTCCAACAATCGATGACTATCAGCAGTTTTGGCAAAAAGGATTGCATTTAGTCGAGCAACAAGATGAAGTAGAGTTGGCAGATTTGATGTCGCGTTCTCGCGAATACTAAATCGCTAAAATTACGGCGCAAATGCAAAGGCTCAAGCACAACTGAATTAAGCAAATCCATCAAGGACTTTTTGCAATTTTTCAAAAATGATGGGTTTGCTTAAATGCTCATTCATGCCGTTAGCTTTCGCTCTTTCGACGTCCTCACGAAAAGCATTGGCTGTCAATGCAACGATTGGAATGGTCAACTGCATTTCTTGCCGAATAATATTGGCTGCTTGGTAGCCGTCACGATTTGGCATATTGATATCCATAAGAACTAAATCAAACGTATTTGGATTGGTCAAGGCGTCGACGACTTCGACTCCATCTTTAACCCAAGTAACTTGGTGCCCGAGTTTCTCAACCATTTTAATAACCACCAGTGCCGATACCTTATTATCTTCAGCGATAAGGACATTTAATGAACGCTTAGTGGCTACGGGTTGTAGTGTTTCGGCGATTAATCCTAAAAGATGTGACTCATCAACGGGCTTAGTGAGTATGGCGCGAAACCAATTCTGTTGCTCGCGATTAAAAATATATTGATCTGATGCTGCGGAAATTAAAATAAATGGAATATTCGGAAGCAAATTCTGTTCGCGAATTAATTGCACAGTTTCCAGGCCATCGAGCTCCGGCATATGAAAATCGATGATGACAACATCCACGGCAAAGTTGTTGTGTTTTAGTTGTTCGATAAAGGCTACGCCACTGTCAAATTCGACAACTTGTACCTGAGCGCGCTCCAATACTAAAGATAAATATTGTCGTGAGCTGGCCAAGTCATCGATAATCGCAACCTTGATCGTTTGTGCGTTATTGTCAATGACTTGGCTGGGTGGAGCAGCTACTTGCTGCAATGGTATTGTAATGACGAACTCGGTACCGAAATCAACTTCGCTGCTAATTTCGATGTGTCCTTGCATCAGCAAGACTAATTCACGAGCTATATTTAAGCCAAGGCCGGTGCCGCCAAAGCGACGGGTGGTTGATGCATCCGCCTGGGTGAATTTTTCGAATATTTGTTCCAGCTTTTCTTCAGCAATGCCGATGCCGCTGTCATTAATAACGATAATCAAATTGTAATCCGTTGACGCTTCGATCGGCGCCGGCTCACAAATTACCGACACCTTAATCGTACCTTGAGGCGTGAACTTAACTGCATTGCTAAGAATGTTATGTAGCACCTGACTAATTCGTATTGGATCACCGCTGACCCATTCGGGAAGTGTTTCTTGATTTTCATATTCAAAGTTTAGCTGTTTCTTCTGGCAGAGAATTGCGATCGGGGCTAAACAATCATCAAGCAATTTGTGTAATGAAAATGGAAAATTTTCAATGGTAAGTTTTTCAGCTTCAATTTTAGAGATGTCGAGAATGTCATTAATAATAGAAAGTAAATGTTTACCCGAACTTTTGGCTTTGTTTAAATAGTCAAAACGGGTCGCTTCTTTTTTCTCATCTGCTGACAATTCAATCATACCCAATATGCCATTTAGTGGTGTTCGCAACTCATGACTCATATTGGCCAAAAACTGTGATTTCGCTTTACTCGCTTGCTCGGCTTTTTGCTGTTGCTTTTCGGCAAAGTCGCGTGCCTGTTGGCTCGTGGTTATGGCGTTGACTACTTGATTTTCTAATGGCCTGAAAATAAGGAAAATTTCTGCCAATAATAACAAC
>JABXHQ010000132.1 GCA_013373545.1 Gammaproteobacteria bacterium | reverse complement strand
GGCCCGATCCAAGCGCAGGTCCCCGCACCGATGTCTACTTGTTCAGCAAGTTGCTCAATAATGCCATCGGCCAGTCCGCGCCAACCTGCATGCAAAGCCGCCACCCAGCCATGCTTTGGGTTTGCCAATAAAATCGGCAAACAATCGGCTGTTAGTACCGCACAGACTTGCTGGCGCTGGCCACTAAAACTGCCATCAGCGCTGACTACGGACGTTGTTCGCGCGGCATCGACAATGGTGGTGCTGTGAGTTTGCCGCAGCCAAACGGGTGCAGAAGGCAGTTTTAAATCGGATTGGAGGCGCCGCCGATTCTCCGCCACGGCGGCCGTCGCATCGTTAACATGATCCCCAAGATTTAGCCCCGCAAATGGCTCATGACTTACGCCGCCGCAACGAGTGGTGGTCAACGCTTTAATTCCTGTTAGGGGCCAATTAGCCCAAACCGGAGCTAACACTTAGATGGCTCCATCATGCTCGGCAATCACCGCTAGCAAAGCCTCATAATCCTCCGGCGGAGCAACCTCCCAGCTCATCATTTCGCCACTGACTGGATGGGTTAAGCCGAGTTTACGAGCATGCAAGGCTTGGCGCCGGAATGCCCGAATACCTTGTTTCAGCGGCTCACTGGCACCACTAGGGGTAAAGTTGTGCTTGCCATATAAAGGATCGCCCACTAACGGATATTTTAAATAAGCCATGTGCACACGAATCTGGTGCGTGCGTCCAGTTTCAAGATTTACCCGCAGGTGAGTGAAATGGTTAAACTTGTCACGTAACCGATAATGGGTAATGGCTTCTTTACCGTTCGGTACCACCGCCATCTGAATGCGGTTGCTTGGATGCCGTCCAATGGGCTGTTCGACAGTTCCACCCGACACCATTTGTCCATGTACGATACATTGGTACTCGCGCTCAAAACTGCGTTGCTGCAATTGCTCGACCAATTTAGTATGCGCCTCGAGCGTACGCGCCACGACCAGCAGCCCACTGGTTTCTTTGTCTAATCGATGCACAATTCCGGCGCGCGGTAAGTGCTTAAGTTCACCATCTAAATGCAGCAACGCATTGACCAGGGTGCCATCCGGATTTCCGGCGGCAGGATGCACAACCAACCCGGCCGGCTTGTTCACAATAATCAAGGACTCATCTTGAAAAACGATATCCAAATCAATCGGTTGCGCTTCCCATTCTCCAGCCACTTCGAGCTCAGCAGCAATTTCGACATGCTCACCGCCCATCACTTTTTGCCGCGCTTTGGTCACCACGGCACCGTCCACCGTTACCCGCTGCTTTTTAATCCACTCTTGCAACTTGGAACGTGAAACATCATCGCAATGCTCCGCAATCGCTTGATCCAATCGCTGACCAATCGCTTCCGCGGTCAGGGTAAACTCTCGGTGGTACGCTTGTTTTGACATAATTTAACTTTTACCAGGGAACCTTTTCGCCCGAACGCTCTCTATTAAGCCATTCGAGCTGTGAATATTCAAATAATACCAAAGTGGTCAAGATAGTCGTTGGACTTAGCACCATGCTCCGGTAGAATACGTTACAGATAAAAATACGAATTCTAACGAACAATTGAGAAGTATGAAAAATATTTACCTAATAATTTCGATTGCAGCGATGTTGCTCGTCACCTCTTGTGCCAGTACCTCACCCAGTGATGTGAAAGTACCGCTGGCGGACGACGCCTTTAGTTTGTACCAAAAATCACGCATGGCGTTAAAAGCCGAGAACTATCAAACCGCTATCCGTCAATTGGAACAGCTCGATAGCCTCTACCCGTTCGGCGAATATTCTCATTTTGCGCAATTGAATCTAATTTATGCCTACTACAAGGTACGGGACAACGCGAGCGCAATTGCGGCAGCGGATCGCTTTATTCGCCAAAACCCCAGCCATCAGGATGTCGATTACGCCTACTTCATGAAAGGTCGTATTAACTTTGAAGCTGAGGTTGGCTTTTTTAAAGAGTTACTATCAGCCGACTTATCTGAGCGAGACGCTTCGACAGCACGCCAAGCTTTTACCGACTTTGCCGAGCTGGTACGCAAGTTTCCGGCTAGCAAATACGCCAAAGAAGCTCGTGAGCGAATGATTTTCCTTCGTAACCGTCTGGCTCGCTATGAATTACATGTGGCGAAATTCTACATGGAGCGCCAATCTTATATTGCAGCAGCTAACCGCGCCCGCTATGTGGTTGAGCATTACCCGCAAACCGATGTGGTACCAGATGCTCTGGTCATTATGATTACCGCTTACGATATTTTGGACTTACCAGAGCTATCCGAAAAGAATCGAAAAGTACTGCAACTTAACTTCCCGGAAAAAGCCAAGCAAGTGCTTTAATCGCAGTTATTAACCGATAAAAAAAGCCCCATGATGGGGCTTTTTTTTGTAACCTTTATTGCGTGATTGTTGCCACGCATGCCGGCAAAGACTTACAACGCTTCGTCGTCAACCTCTCCGGTACGTATGCGTATTGCTTTAGCAACATCACTCACAAATATTTTGCCATCGCCAATCTTGCCGGTTTTCGCCACCTCTAAAATACTTTCAACGCAAGCGTCGACTTGCTCATCGGCCACCACCACTTCAACTTTTACCTTCGGTAAAAAGTCGACCATATACTCGGCTCCTCGGTAGAGCTCGGTGTGTCCTTTTTGACGCCCAAATCCTTTCACTTCAGTGACTGTCATACCATTAACCCCGAGCTCTCCGAGTGCTTCGCGCACATCGTCAAGTTTAAAAGGTTTTATAATTGCTTCGATTTTTTTCATATTCAAGTTCCGCTAATGGCTTGTCGCTATTACTCATACCCAAAAGTCAATGTTAACGCTATGCCCCGCGCTACATCAATCGTAAATTGTTGGAATCGGTTGACGCTTGTGCTGTGTCGACAAAAACACCTGAATTAATTTGTCCGCCACTTCCGCGGTAACGGTTCGTCCTTCGAGAAAGTCGTCAATTTGATCGTAACTAATGCCTAAGGCGTGTTCGTCATGCTTACCCGGGTCCAAACATTCAAGGTCGGCTGTCGGAGGCTTGGTGATCAATACCTCTGGCGCGCCTAATTTTGCTGCGATTTGACGTACTTGGCGTTTATTAAGTCCGAATAACGGAATTAAGTCACACGCGCCATCGCCCCACTTAGTGAAAAAACCCGTGAGATTTTCGGCCGAATGATCAGTCCCTAATACTAAACCACCCAATATCCCAGCAATCTCATATTGCGCCACCATCCGCGCTCGCGCTTTAACATTCCCTTTCGCGTAATCGATTTTTCCTTCGTCTCGCGGGTGCAGCTGATTGGCATCAAGTGTTGCAACGACCTGTTGATTTAAGGCATCAACGCTTGCTTTGATGTTCACCACCATCGTGTTAGTTGGCTGGATAAAATCAACCGCCATCATCGCTTCGTGTTCGTCCTGTTGTTCACCATAAGGCAATCGGACGGCATAAAAAGCAAAGCCACTACCGGGAAAATCGTTATTGAGTTCATTAACCGCACGTTGTGCTAACTTACCCAAGGTAGCCGAGTCGATACCGCCACTAATACCCAACACTAACGTTTTCATTCCGCTATCAAGTAAGCGTTGTTTAATAAACTGCGTCCGTCGCTCGATCTCAAAGCTAACGTCAATTTCAGGGAGCACTTTTAATTCTGCAACAATCGATGTTTGATTCATATGACGAGCAACCTCAATACACTGGTTCTTCACTAAGACGCATGTCTCACTAGCAAGCCGGACAATAAGATTAACCAAAGTGGCTCGATGTGCATGCTATTTCAGCTCATTATTATACTGATTTTATCCGCCAATCATAGCGTTAGCCAGTGTCCGCAAGTGCACCAAAAAGGTACTTTCAATTGTGGTGAATTCAAAGTATCTTAAAAGATTCAATCAGAAGGAAAAAGTGTCGACTTTTCAATGACGAATCGACTAAAAGCCGAGCATCAAAATACATCCTTACGGGCTCTACAAATTTATACCTTGTACCGAGTCACCGTTGCGATCGCCTTAATTGTACTGTTTAACACTGCAGCCAATGAGCTTTCTCTTGGACTATCAAAGCCGGCTTTATTTCATTGGTCGTCGATCGCTCACTTACTGACCGCTCTAGCGTTTTACTTTGTCAATCAAACGCTCGCATCGCGCTTTAAGTTACTCGTCGAGAGCCAGGTCTTTATCGACATTCTGTTACTCGCACTATTGATGCATGCAAGTGGTGGAATTGCCGCCGGCCTGGGTATATTAATGGCGGTTTCCGTCACCACCGCCTGCTTATTGGTTGAGCGAACCAGCTCCATCGCCTTTGCCGCAATTGCCACATCTGCAGTACTCGGTGAGTCAATTTATTTAAATTTATCAGGCAACGGCAATACGAGCTTTTTAACTCAAGCAGGCTTATTAGGCGCAACTTTTT
This sequence comes from Gammaproteobacteria bacterium, assembly GCA_013373545.1. Classification (GTDB taxonomy): domain Bacteria; phylum Pseudomonadota; class Gammaproteobacteria; order Enterobacterales; family Kangiellaceae; genus Pleionea. Next base: position 4,767 of record JABXHQ010000132.1, on the reverse strand, counting down.
TTGCAACCTCTTTATTTGCTCTATTAACGGCCCGACGCTTGCGGCAGAGCGAACTTGAAGCAGAGATTACCAGCGCTGACCTTGCCAATATGGAAGCTCTGAATGAAAAAATCATTCAGTTTATGAAAACCGGTGTTCTAGTAGTGGATCATCGTTTGCGCATTCAATTTATAAACACTTCCGCTTGGCAACTATTAGAAATGCCGGAACATGTGCAGGGGCAATATTTGCAGGCTGTGAGCCCAGAGCTTGAGCGTATCGTCAAACATTGGAAGTCATCCGGTCACGCGTCATCAAGTTTTCGCCAGTCACCGACGGGCAGTAAAATCGCGATAAAACTTACTCATATCGACGGCGATAAAAATCAGATTATTATTTTTGCCGAAGATACAACGCCGATCCGGCAGCAAGCACAAAACTTAAAGCTAGCATCACTCGGCCGCTTAACTGCCAGTATTGCTCACGAAATTCGCAATCCACTTGGTGCTATGAGCCACGCAGCTCAACTGTTGAATGAATCACCAGATATCAATGAGGCCGATCGAAAATTACTGAATATGATTCAAAATAACGCGGTAAGAGTGAACACTATCATTGAAAATGTGATGCAACTGTCGCAACGTAAAATTTCAGATGCCCAAGTTTTTAAATTACAACCGTTTCTAGAAAATATTGTGCTGGATCTTAAGCGCAACGCAAAACATCCACCTGATATATATTGCGCGGTAACCCCAAGCGATCTAGAAGTTAACTTTGATATTTCGCAGCTCACTCAAGTTGTCACTAATCTAGCTGAAAATGGTCTACGTTACTCCTATCAACAGTCAGGAACTGCGTATTTGAGCCTTGTTGCAGGTATTAATTTTAAATCACAGCAGCCCTTTCTTGATGTTATAGATAAGGGCCAAGGGATCGATAAAGCTACCGCACAAAATATTTTCGAACCTTTTTTCACCACCAGTAATACTGGAACCGGCCTCGGACTTTATGTGTCAAAAGAGCTATGCGAAGCAAATCAATGTCAGCTAGACTATATTCCAGTTCCTTCCGGGGGCAGTTGTTTTCGAATTACATTCGCGAGAATCGAATAATTTATGAAGAATACCCGAGTTTTATTAATTGATGATGAGCCCGATATCTTAGAATTGCTCTCTATTACTCTCATTCGAATGGGCATTGACTGCGACACGGCGGCCTCCGTTACTGAAGCCAAATCACGCATTACCAAAACACCCTATCAATTGTGTTTAACCGATATGAAGCTCCCCGATGGCAGTGGCCTCGATATCGTAGACTTCTTTATTGAACAACAGCCCAACGTGCCGATCGCGGTTATTACAGCCCATGGTAATATGCAAACGGCAATTGAAGCTATGAAGCGAGGTGCGTTTGATTTTATTTCCAAGCCGGTCGACTTAGCTAATCTACGGGCCATTATCAACAGCGCGCTGATGGTCAGCACTGACTCATTGCCACCTTCAGAAGGCGACGGTACTGTTAAGAACTTAATTGGCAGCACGCCAGAAGTCGAACAATTAAAGTTACTCATTCAAAAAGTCGCCAAAAGCCAAGCACCTGTGTACATAAAAGGCGAATCAGGTACCGGAAAGGAGTTGGTCGCAAGGTTGATTCATCAAAACAGCCCACGGCGCGGAAACTCTTTCGTAGCGATTAACTGCGGCGCCATTCCTACTGAGTTAATGGAAAGTGAGTTTTTTGGCCATAAAAAAGGCGCTTTCACGGGTGCGACGAATGAAAAAGAAGGTTTATTTATGGCAGCTAATGGCGGCACACTTTTTCTAGATGAAATTGCCGATCTGCCATTGCCCATGCAAGTTAAGTTATTACGCGCAATTCAAGAGCGCAGTGTAAGGCCCGTAGGCAGTGAAAAAGAAGTGCCGGTAAATGTACGTTTGCTTTCAGCATCCCATAAAAACCTGGCCGAGTTAGTCAGTCAAAATCAATTTCGCCAAGATCTCTTTTATCGTATCAATGTTATCGAAATTAATGTTCCGTCACTGCGCCAGCGTTCAGGTGATATACCAGCGTTGACCCATCACTTTATTGAGCTATTAGCTAACCGTAATGGCACACCGATACCGCAAATTGATAACGATGCGGTACAGCGCTTAGAAGACTACCACTTTCCCGGCAATATCCGAGAGTTGGAGAATATATTAGAGCGGGCCATGACCTTATCGGCTGACAATAAAATTACCTCCAGTGATATTTTCCTACCGACCGGTGAGGGTCATAATCTCGCCATGGAATCATTAAGCGATCGTTCTACCACACCACTTGATGATTACTTAGAAGCAATTGAAAAGCGCGAAATATTACTCGCGTTAGAACAAACTCATGGCAACAAAACACAAGCCGCTGAATTGCTAGGCATTAGTTTTCGAGCCATGCGCTATAAGTGCAAAAAGCTAAACATTGATGACTGATAGCAAAGCACGCTAATCGCTATCAAAAAATCAATTACATTTCGCGCATCCATCATGGTCAGTTACGACTGCCCTTAGGATGGCTTTAGTTTGATAATCCTCTTTCGGGTGATACCAAAGAGGATGAAAGATGAAGCAAAAAAATACCCAACTAAATAAGGTTCATGGATTTACCCTACTCGAACTACTATTTGTTTCCACCACGATTTTTATACTACTTTCTCTCGGAATGAGTAGTTTTTTCTCATTATTACAACAACAAAAAGTTATCGTGGAATTTAATCGTTTGGCAGGAATGCTCAATCATGCTCGCACTTTATCGATTCAGTCAGGACAAGCCATTACCGTTTGTGGTAGCCAAGACCAAGTTCATTGTGACGGCTCCTGGAATCAACAATATATCGCCTTTTTTGATGCCAATAATAATCTTCAGGTGGATACGCCGATTGAGTTCGTACTGCAAACGAAAACACCGAAAGCTGATGTTTTCGATATTCGCTGGAGCGCCTTTGGACGGCAGCAGTACTTAAAGTTTTTACCCACAGGTATTACCGCACATCATAATGGAACCTTTACGCTTTGCCATAAAAACAATAAATACTCAAGAGCGTTATCCATCACTAAAAGCGGTCGTATTCGAAAGTCACGCGATAGTAATGGCGACGGCATTCATGAGATTCATCTTGGCCGAGCGATCAAGTGCAATAGCCCATCACATTAACTAACTCGGCAACTGCAAAACTTTTACATTAGTAAAGCCATTAAGATTAAGATGGTGAGCTTGAACTTTACTCATGACACCCTTATCGCAATAGAGTAAGTAATTGTTAGCATCAGGTAACTCTTTAAAGCGTGTTGCTAAAGAGTAGAAGGGAATCTTGATAATTTTATTATTGGTTAATTGTAACGGGTTTTGCTCTTGCTCTTCCGGATGGCGAATATCTATGACAACATCATCCACGGAGGGAACCTGAACACAGCTCACCGATGTATCGGTATCAACGCCGTCTAAAACTTTTTCAATCGACTGCAAGCGGCGATTAGTAATAGCCTCTTCTAAGACCGAAAAATCAAATTGAGCTTCCGCTTCCTCAATGGCTGACAACTTCACTTTCGTTGATGGCTTTGAAGAAATAACGCCGCAATATTCAGGCATATTCGCTGCAAACTCTTCAGTGCCAATCTGCTTTGCTTGCGCAATAATATCTTGCTTATCTAGAGCAATCAGTGGGCGTAAAACTAACGCGTCACTGGCTAAATCAATCATACGTAAATTAGTGAGCGTTTGACTAGACACCTGCCCTATTGCTTCTCCGGTTACTAAAGTATCGAGCGCTAGATCATTAGCTAACTTCTCTGCCGCGCGCAGCATCATGCGTTTTAAAGCCACCCCCATAACCGACGGCGACATGGTTTTAAGGATCTCTTCGACAACGCCCTCGAATGGGACCGAAATAAACTTAACTTTATGCGAAGAGGCATATTTATTCCAAATAAAATAAGCAACCTGCTTCACTCCAATCTCGTGAGCAGAGCCACCTAAATTGAAAAAACAAAAGTGCGTTTTGACACCGCGTTTAATCATTTGATAACTCGCGACGCTCGAGTCGTAGCCACCGGAAATTAATGATAAAACAGATTCTTGTTGGCCTAAGGGATAGCCGCCAAGCCCCTTAATTTTTTCTTTCACAAAAAACACGCGCGCACCATCAATTTCAACTTTCAGTTCAACTTCTGGCGCCTTTAGTTTAACGCCTTTTGCTTTACCTTCAGCCAATAAAGCACCACCTAATTCTCGTTCGAACTCTAGCGAGGTGAACGCATGTTTTCCTTTGCGCTTTGCTCGCACGCAAAAGGTTTTACCGGTTACCGCAGATGAAAACTGTTCAACGCCTAAGGCTATTAGCTGTTCAAATGATTCAAACTCTAGACTTTCAACCACTTGAATAAAGTCGATTCCAGGAATACAAGCGAGTTTTTCTTTAACATTTATTTGAGTATCATGCGGAAGGTGGTCGGGTAACTTTATTTCGATGTGATCCCAGCGTTTGTATACTTTAGTCTCAGGCACGACCTGTTTGAGTATATTTTCTAGGTTGTAATGCAGCTGTTTCGTGATCAGCTTACGAACAGGACGACTTTTAATAATAATTTCGTGGAACAACTTAACCACAATTTTCATAGCGAGCTCTAGAGGACAAAACGATAAAGCCCGCTATTTTACTGAAAATTACGCCAAATGAGAACTCATCAAGCGCGGATTAAGCCAACGAACTGCCCTTCAATGGTTAGCTCTTCAGGGGCTACCTCTATCGGCTGG
>JABXHQ010000072.1 GCA_013373545.1 Gammaproteobacteria bacterium | reverse complement strand
GGTGGCCGTACCGTTGGTGCGGGTGTTGTTGCTAAAATCATCGAGTAATCGATTGATTTAGGTTAACAACCTACTCTTTAAAAAGGCGCTCATTGAGCGCCTTTTTTTGTGCTTAATTATGATAAATCCAGTCTAACTTAGTCGTTAGTTAACCAATTGTATAAGACAGTAAAATTCTAAGACACTCTTGACGCTTAGTAACCGCATATAGTTTCGGGCTAGGGCGCCGCTGATCTCGAATAGAAGGGAATATATACACTAAACGATGAATGCCAGTAAACCACCGGGCCTTTTTTATTTGCTATAGTCAGTGATAAGCTATCAATGAGTAGCGGCCTATCATAAAGAATAATAAACAAGTTAGGACACACTGATGACAATTCGGATAGTAATTTCAAGTGTAGTGGCATTGGGACTTTTGGTCGGTTGTGCCGACAAACCGGTTGCGGCGCCAGCACCACCCCCTCCGCCGCCAGCGACTGAGGTTGTAGCGCCGCAAGAGCCGCAACCAAGTGCACAAGAAGCGGCCGAGCGCCGCGCACAGGAAGAACAAGCCCGTCGTCGTGCAGAAGAACGTCGCGCTCAGCAACAAGCCCAACGTGAAGCTTACGAAGCTGCGCGCCGCCGTGCCGAGGCTGAGCGTCGTGAGCGCGAGGCAAGAGAACGTGCCAATGATAGGGCGGGTAGCAGCATGCAGCCCCCGGCATCGAGTGGGTTTAATGAGCCGAAAAAAGAATTTCCATGGCCACCGGCGAAGCCTTCATCATTTACTCAAGTTCCGACGGATTTATTCGGATTGCGGCCAAATCAAGTATCAGCGCTCGGGGCATTAGACATGGCGATCCGTCGTTCGCTAGCAAAAGGCGGATATTATGATGCCAGCTATTACAGTATTCCTGGACAGCCAAATGCTTTCGCTTTGGTCACTCGGCTAGAAAAGTACAATCTTGATGGCTCTGCGGTAGCTCGTGAGGAACGTTGGGTGGCGAAACTATCACGGCAATCTTCATTTAGCTTGGGGAGTTATTTAAAGTCACTTTTTTTTGCCGAGCAAGGTAATTACCGCGTGATTGTGTTTGTGGTCACCGCGCAAGATATTCAACAGTGGAGTAAACCGATTCAAGCGCGTGTAGCGAAAGATTGGATTGCTAAAGGCGGACCCTCCTTACCTAGCCGTATTCAGCGGCAGCCGCTGAGTCCTGCTCATAAAGTGTTTGCGCTCATTTATGAGTTCGAGAAAAATTGTGACGACTGTGAAAACATCGATACCGCTATTGTGCAAACCATTCCTGGTCGATTACAAACCAAAGAACACTTATCCATGACGTCGGTGTGGGAGTAAGTCGCGAATGAAAAACAGTAGCGTATTCATCAGCTATCGCCGTTCTGACTCAGCTGCAACCGCAGGACGAATTAAAGATAATCTGGAGAAATATTTACCACAGGTAAAGGTTTTCATGGATGTGGACAGCATTGGTGGCGGTGAAGATTTTAAAAGTAAAATTTCCCAGTCCATTGCTAACAGTGACATGATGTTGGTGTTGATTGGCCCGCACTGGGTAGAAAACTCAGACGGCGTCAATCGAATGCAAGATGCTGATGACTTTGTGCGGCTTGAAGTGGCGTCCGCATTGGCCGCTGGAATCAAAGTGTTTCCAATTTTGCTCGATGACTGTCGCATGCCAAGCAGTACTGAACTTCCCAACGATATTCAAGCCATTACCACGTTAAATGCACTGGAGATCCGTCACTCACGATTTAATGATGATTTAAAACATAGTTTGATAAAAATTTTCGATTTGCCCGAGCGGACGTTTCGTGGCACCGGAGCGTGGGACTATGCAAAAGCCACATTACTCGGTTTGGGCGCGGGCGCAATAACGTTATTTCTCATCGCTTTTCTAAACAAGCTATTGCTGAATAAAGCGCTTAATGAAGTGCTCGGCAGCGAGTTAACCATTGCTTTATTGGTGGCGGTGCCGCTGCTGTCGATTACATTTTTTATCCGGCGCATTCTCCGTTAGTTGCTTGGCGTACGCGCTGAACTAAAGTAGTGAAAACACGAGCTGATTAGTTGTCAAAACCGTTAACTCGGCGAGTAAAAAAAAGCATTTTTAATTGTCTGTATCTTTATACCAGCTTAATGGTTGCCGATGTTCTTGTTCATTGCTGTTTAAACCAATCATCTGATCGTAAGCCACATTATGCACCAGCCATACTTGATTCGGCGCAATTGCCGAGTAGGCATCGCGAATTGCCCCGAGGCTACGAAATTGAGTTGATCCAGGATATTCTAAACCTTGCTTACGACACAATTGCTTCACCGCCGCTTGGGTATGCGCATCGCCGGTCAGTTCAAGTTGCGCTAAATAGATTCCTCCCTCTAGTGCATGAATATTAAGTACCATAGTTTAATCTGCCGCTAAAAAACTCACCTGTCATTGTTTACGACTGCGAGCGAGTTTTAGATCTCACTCGCAGCAGAAAGCGCGGTGAATTATCATCAACTAATCTTACTCGCTACCACTAGGTACCTTGAACAACAGCATTAAATTTAGGTGCATTAGAATTGCTGCTATCGAGAAATAAGTAAATATTTTCCACTGGGTTACCATCGTCGAGCATGCCAAAATAAGCAATAAACGTTTGCGCATCGCTGTTAGCTGACGTTGGCCATTTTGGATCTTGCCACCACTGAGGATGGCCGCCAATATAAGAGCCGCCACAGGCTCCACCTTCAAAATCTATCTGTTGCTGTTTTTCGTAGTCAGCATAAAAATCATCGCTTTCAAATTCGTCGTAATAATAATTGGATAACGCATCCAAAGAGGGCTCATTAATGCTCGGTAAACAACGTACAGATTTTTTTTCCAGCGGATAACTCTCGGCTGCGGTTAGTTGAGCGTCAGGCGTTATCGAATCCGTGAAGTAATTCAATTGCCATTCAGGCGTGCCATCTTTGTGCCATGCGTGTTCGCTTATATGAACCACTAAAATGCCACTTAAGGCTGAGGCCGCGGTTATGTCGGCTAAATTGATTTGTCCGAGAAATACCATGGCTTCATCTAAAGAGTCCTTAGGTCGTGGCTGGCCTTTCGGCCACCAAGGCGTACCGCGTATTTTGGTCGCCGTATCTTGCTTATCGGTAATCGGTGTTTGTTTGAAAGTTCGTGCAGGTATTGCTAACTCATATAAATGTTGAGCAACTGATTTCGTGCTATCAAACTCGACGACCGTCTCATCTGAGTATTTTTTATTTTTAGAATTGTTACTTTGTCTTTCGTTATCTAGCTCGGCACTGTAATCTGCGGCAAATTGCTCCATTTCTTGTTTGAACTGTTCAAACATAGCTTTATAGCCCTTAGTGTCGAGTCCGCCGAGTAGAGAGTCTGGTTGCTTTCTTTCGGCATGCCGTTGTTCAGACGGGCGAAACTGAAATCGGCTGACCGCTAACGGAAAAGTATCCAGTGGCGCAGTTTCAGCAAAAGTGTCGGTCGCCGTTACCGTGAGCTCTACGTCAAGAGGGTTAAATAGCAGTGAAATATAGGTTTCGTCTTGTTGCAGTGCTTCGCATGCAGTTGCTTTTGCCTGTTCTTCACTGTCTGCTGCAACCGCTAAGTTGATCGTAAAAAAGTAACCATCGTCTGATTGTGCCGGTGGCGAGATG
>JABXHQ010000191.1 GCA_013373545.1 Gammaproteobacteria bacterium | reverse complement strand
TATGCGGTTATTGCGCCCAAAGAAGATGATGCGCTGCCTATTGAGGTAACGGGCCGGGCGACTTTTGGTGATTTCTTTCAAATGTTCGAGCCCCCCTTTCTTTATGGTAGTGGTTGGAATCGCGAAGTTGATAATACCGAACAGCTCGTCGTGGTGATCAGTCGAGAGATCAATGAAAAAGTTTTCGGCGGCAAAGATTCTGTCGGTGAATATATTGAAATTGGTAACCGTCACTATCAAGTTGTCGGAGTCCTCGATGATTACCATCCATCACCAAAATTTTATGATGTAACCAATGGTGCCTTTAGTGAGCCCGAAGACTATTACATCCCATTTAATTTAGTCGCGTCTTTGCAACTCGATCGCGACGGCAACACTAACTGCTGGAAACCTACCCAAGAAGATGGTTGGCAAGGTTTCTTAAATTCAGAGTGCGTGTGGATACAATTCTGGGCGCAACTCCCCACTCAAGCTGATCAAGAAAACTACTTGTCGTTCTTGAATGATTATGCCAATCAACAGAAACAACTAGGTCGATTTGAACGTCCACTAAACAATCGCATCAATTCGGTTATGGAGTGGCTTGAGCAACAAGAAGTGGTGTCTGATAACGCGAAAGTGATTATGTGGTTATCAATCATGTTTCTAGTGGTTTGCTTGCTCAATACCATTGGTATTTTGCTCACTAAGTTCTCCACCAAAGCGGGAGAAATTGGTTTGCGACGAGCTTTAGGTGCCACTAAAGCAGCCTTATTTGTGCAACATATTCTCGAGTCAGCGATCATTGGCGTTGCCGGAGGAGCGCTCGGATTACTGTTGGCATTCGGTGGCTTACAAGGTGTGCGTTCACTATTTGGTGACGACTTTGATAATTTGGTTAAGCTCGATATGAATATGTTCTTAACTGCGATCGGTTTAGCGATTATTTCCGCCATTCTCGCAGGACTTTATCCAACCTGGCGCGCATGCAGTATTCAGCCCGCTGTTCACTTGAAGACTCAATAAGGATGTCCCATGGAAATTAAACCAATCCTAAGCGCGCTTAAGCGCAATAAAGTGGGTGCCATACTCATTGCCGCTCAAATGGCGCTGACCATGACCATTATTGTGAATGCGGTGTTTATGATCAACGAACGTCAGTCACAAATCGATCGCCCCTCTGGTGTTGATGAAGATAATGTTTTTGTATTTTCTTATAGTGGCTTTGCCAAAGACTATAACGAACGCGTACAGCTGATGTCCGACCTTGATTATATTCGACAATTGCCGGGAGTAGTTAGTGCTGTGCAAAGTAACTCAGCCCCGCTGATTGGCGGCGGCTGGTCAATGAGTTTGGCTACCGAAGCAGGTAGTGATAGCAATGGCACCGGAACGGCCATTTACTTCACCGATGAACGTGGGCTCGATGCTTACGGCGTGAAATTAATTGCCGGCCGTAACTTTACCGAGAATGAAGTCACATGGCGCGAGCGAACCGATCGCAACTGGCCTGGCCAAACTATTATTACCAAAGCGCTAGCGGAACAATTATTCGAAGATAATTGGCAAGATGCACTGGGTAAAACCACTTATATTGCCGAGCAACAGCCAGTAAAAATAATCGGCATCATCGAGCGAATGCAGGCACCGTGGAATGGTTGGAATGGCTTAGAACGTAGCATGCTTGTACCGCAGCGAACATTGTTTGGTTCAGCCAGAATAATCGTTCGCACAGAGCCTGGCCAAGTGGAACGCTTAATGACCGAAGTCGAAGAGGGACTGCTGGCAAACTATAAAGGACGATTGATTAAACGTGTGCGCAGCATGAACGAGATTCGCGAGCGCAGCTATCGCGCGCATAGCGGTATGAATACAATATTAACCACTTTGGTTATTGCGTTAACCATTGTTACCGCACTTGGGATTATTGGTCTCGCCAGTTTTAGCGTCAATCGCCGGCGCAAACAAATCGGTACTCGCCGAGCATTAGGCGCTACCAAACTCGATATTATGCGTTACTTCTTACTTGAGAACTTTATTATTTCAACCTTCGGTATTGTGTTAGGTATTGGATTAACCATTGGGTTAAACATCGTGTTAGTGAACGCGTTAGATTTACCACGTATTGACTGGTATTACATTCCGGCAGGAATGTTGGTGCTATGGGTAATTGGCTTACTATCGGTGTATGGTCCCGCGCGTAAGGCTTGCGCGATTTCACCGGCCATTGCCACCCGCAGTGTTTAATGAAAGTGTTATTTTAGAACTCAATCATCGACCCATTTAGGGACCTTAATCGGTCCCTTTTTTTATTCCTATCAGCCGCTGTATCGTCAAGACCAGATCTAAAGTGAGCAATCAACGCAACAATAGAGCTTCGCTATTTAAACCGGTAATTTCAGCATTATTCGATAATAACGGCACTGCCATCACACTAAATTCTTTTTCTATACAAGCGCCATCTTTGTCAATCATTGAAAAAACATCTTTCATACTGGGTTTATAATCTTCCGGCGTATAAACCAACTCATCATTGGTAATGCGAAAAATCTTGCCGGCTTCACTTTCAATAAAGCGTGTACCAAAACAACCCTGCGCAGCAAAATACCAAGGACCATCAAAATGCTCGATACCACCATCAATTAAATTAAAGAAATAACCTTGATCGGTACGCGCACGAATGAGCGACTTATCCATTGAAAAGCTCACTACCGTTGCGACCGGTTGACCACTATCATTGAAAATTTGTTTTACCCGGGGTGCACTATCCTTTGTCTCATCGGGCTTAGGAATTAACCGGTTAGCAATTTGCAGTTGCGCCTGACTGACTTGTTGTAATTGCGCAACTAAGTTGGCATTGCGCTTCTCAAGTGCTTGCGAATAATCTTGTAATGAGAGCCACTGCAACGCAAAAAATGCACCCACAACAACAAGCATGACCATTAAGCTTGCGGTTAAACGCCGATTAAATTTAATTCGACTCCATTCATAAGTGGCCGCTAATGAATCTTTTTCGGCTTCGAGCTGGTTAACCAATTGCTTTTGTTGCTGCATATGAAAGCTAAGACTGTCACGATATAACTTCTGACTATTCTGTAGCATTTCTTCGCGGGTTTCACGCGTGGATTGATCCAGCCGAAAAGCTAAGTTCGGCATAATTTTATTTTCCAAAAATGACTCTAACCACATTTGCATACGCTGTTCTTGCATCACATCGTCATGCGCTTCAGTGTTAGGGTGTTCAGCCAATAAGTGATGCTGAGTCAATACCTGCTTTAACGCTTGCATTTCAAGGGTTTTGGACACAACACCATTGGCACCCGCATCAGCCACTTGCTCGTGATATTCATGACCGCTCTTCGCAGTAAACATGTAAATGGGGATCGTCGCAAAATCCACTTGCTGTCGAATAATCGCTACCGCCTCCAAACCGTCCATATCCGGCATCGAGTGATCCATAAATATAATGGCAGGTTTGTGTTGCTTTAGATATTCCAGACCCAGTTCCGCGCTATGTACCGCGTGACTGTTTATTGAGAAGCGTTTGAGTAAGCGTCCTAATACTGCACAAGCCGCTTTTGAATCATCAACAATGAGTGCGATCTTATCGTCCATGATGGCATCCTTTTCGGATTTTCGAGTTATGAATGAATTCTGCAGGGATTCAGCGCTGCGGTGTGAGAACCAGTTAACACATCCGATGTTAATTTAACCAGAATCAAATGCTTCTTTGTTCAGCGTTCGCCAAGGTCAAAAGCCAAACCTAAGTAATTGATTAGTTACTCTCAATTTACTGTGAGCGCGGGGGACGTTCGCAACAAGTGTACGCTAGCCCCTGCGCTTTTTATTGTTCAGCAAGCCATTAATCTTTATCTGTCGCTGCTGCTACTTTTGGCTGTTTACTTTTGTTCGAAAGTAATTTACCTATGCCAACGATGCCCATAAGAAGCAAGTACCAAAACTTTTTTAGAAACACCAGAGCGCCTGCAAGTAAGCCCGCTTTACTCAATACTTTACCCGCAATTAACGCACCAACGCCATAGGCCGCAACCTGATCAACCGTTGGATCAAAATCATCATAGGTTTGTCCCGCTTTAAAGTTTGCCATCGCCATCACCGAATCGATTTGCTGCTCAATGGCAGGAAGTTGCTCCATCCCGGCAATAAAATTCATCACTAATACGCCCTGGCGTCCTAAGACGCGTACATTGTAATTTAGCGTGTGGTGCTCGTCCGCTCCAAACTGCAGCTCTTGCGCCCAATGCAATTTATGAGTCTTAGCATCATAAAAAGGCTTCGCCGCCCAGCCCACTAGTTCGACGGTTTCAAAACCTTGCTGTTGCCGTGCTTGGTTGCCTGCCTTGGTCTCTTGCTGCATGGTAACCAATAGTTCATCGTAATCGATGTCGCCGGCGTCTTCGTCACTGACATAACCGTCTTGCTCATATTCGATGGTAACGGCCCAAGCATCGCTATCAAATGGCGTATACTTGGCAGGCATCAACAGACCTTCTGTCATCCGTCCCGGCGGGTTTCCCCACACTTCCGCTAAAATAATCTCTGCGTGTGCCGGACTAAAATACATAAAGTCCTCACTCACTTCGAGTTGCGCTTTGCCATTGGGTAACTCAATCACACCGGTTTGCGGTTCGAGACGTTCGATAATACTGTTGGCCCAATCTAAATACTGCTGCTCAACGTCACTTAAGTTTGATGATTCAACCGCAGGTGGTTCGTTAGTGCTTGGCTGATCTTGTGCGCCAATCATGCAGCTGGTGCTCAATAGCAACCATGCGCCAATTGGCGCGACTAATTTTTGCAGGGTTCGCATAGGCTTAATCCTTGATTCAATTTACTTGACCTGAAGGTCCGTCTTGGCTGCGCATAATCGCAAAAATTCCGCGGGAAAAACGTCAATCCGTTGGCATTTATTCATTTACCTTGCTTAATTGCGCCTGCTGAGTGCGAGTAACTTCCAATTGTTGTTCCCGCACCGAAAAGTGTAAGTAGTCTTGTTCTGCAAGCTGAATGGTTTGCGGCCACTTGGGCGCAAGCGCCTGATGTCGCCACTGATCGAGATAAATAATCCATACCGGTTCACCAGCGCGGTACGGCAGCTGCGTATCGCTACCTAAACTACGATCCAAATACCACTCATATTCTTTAAGCTTCGCTGATGCTGAAGTAAACTGGCGCTCACTTTGTGGCGTTACCGATGGGTACAACTCAAGTAATGCCTGATAACGCTCGATGGCTTCAGCAGGGGTTTTCTCGTAGCTGTAATGGAAAACGCGCCCAATAATACAATCAAAATCTTTACTCACCACGGCAATATCGGGGTTAACCGACACGATATGCACCTTGTAAGGTAAGGTGCCGCAATAAGTGGATGAAAAATGTAGCATCCCCTGTTGCCAAGTTTCTAAGCCAGGGTGACGCTCAGACAACGGCTGCGGCCCAAACTGCTGCACGAAACTATGGAACAGCGCATCATCCCAAAAGGCTTCGCGGATATAGGCCTTAAGGCGTTTATAGTCAATACTTAAAGAACGTCCGGTATGGCTGCGCCAGGAAACCGAACTGCAGCTACCGGTGGCACTAAAACATCCCCATGAGCTTATGGTTCGATAGCTGCGCTGATCGGGGCCACTCCAAGCTAAGTAGGGATCGCCCATGCGCTTTGATGAACCAATAATGCCGCAGCCAGTGGTTAGCAGTACACTGAGAAAACCTAAGCTAAGAATCCAATTACGCCTCATTTTACAATCCATTTATTATTCTCATGTGGGTAATGGATAATAAGATTACGGCATTTTTAGCGTCAATCAAAAATTGTTCAATCACTCTCCTATCTGAGCAGAAACTGAGAAACAATCTTCAATGCATCGATGCCCAAGACAAGTTAACCTTGCCTCTACAGCTTGGTAAATTGGATGGTTGAGCAAAAATAGGGAAGCACTGGCTTCCCTATTTTACCGCATACAGGATGGATTAACTTTTGCTGTGTTTTGCCAACCAATCTAAAACAACGGTTAACGTGGCGTTATTATAGTGCTCGCCCGGATTAACCGCGCTGTGTTGGCGCTCAGACATCGCAGTCATTAAAGCTTCACGCGAGGGGTAATTCATTAATGAGTGCTCAGTTTTTGGAATAACGACACGCTCAGCAAGATTTTTTCCTGCGTGGTTTACCGCATTAACAATCTCAAAGGTCCACTTGTCATTAATGGCTTGAATATCGTACTCACCATGAATGGCAAGTGCAGGACGATTCAACTGTTGCCAGGCGG
>JABXHQ010000062.1 GCA_013373545.1 Gammaproteobacteria bacterium | reverse complement strand
AGATGGCAGGGGTAGCTGGATTCGAACCAACGAATGACGGGATCAAAACCCGTTGCCTTACCACTTGGCGATACCCCTGTATTGGGTGAATAACGAAACGTTATTCGGTACTACTGGACATAAGCGGCGAGGTATTTATACCTTTGGCCACAAAGTGGGGCCACTTACATCGGAGCGCTATTTTACGCGCTTCTCGCTCATTGTCAAAGGGTGCAAACAAACAACTTCCACTTCCAGTCATTCTTGCATCTGGACAAAACTGTGTCAGCCAGTCCAGCGCCTTTTTCACTGCTGGGTAATGCTCCAAAACGACTGCTTGCATAACGTTCAAGCCCCGTCTCGGTCCACCCTGTGCGAGAAAGTCGCGTATTTTGCTGATTTCGCAGTCCCGTGTCAACGCTTTATCTGAAAAAATTTTCGCAGTGGATACAAAACAATCAGGATGAACCACCAAGTACCACATTTCGGGCAATTCACAGGGGGTTAATTGCTCACCAATGCCTTCCGCCCAAGCGGTTTTTCCGTGCACAAAAACGGGCACATCGGCACCAAGGCTTAATCCAATCTCGGCGAGCTCGGTGTTACTTAAGCCGCATTGCCATAGCTGATTCAGAGCCACCAAGGTGGTGGCGCAGTCACTGCTGCCGCCACCCACTCCACCGCCCATCGGTAGGCGCTTGGTTAAGTGGATATCCATGCCGCTGAATCTTTGTGCATAGGGTTTTAAGCGCGCTGCCGCTTGCAGCACTAAGTTATCGGGAGTGACTAAACTGGAATTGTCACAACTTAAATTAACCTCATCGCTACCGCTGCGGCGAAACGTGAGCTCATCGCCATAATCGAGCAATTGAAATACCGTCTGTAGCAGGTGGTAGCCTTGTTCGTTTCGGCCAGTGATGTGCAACATTAAATTAAGTTTGGCCGGTGCTAATAGTCGCCACTCAGTCATGCGGGTTCATCTCCCACTCACGGACGGAAAACTTAAGCGTAATGTCAGGATGTGTGGCTTTCATTTTTTTCGGCATGGTTAAACCGGAAAACGATTGATAGCGCTGAAACTGAAGCTGCCAACTGTCGAAGCTTAGTTGTTTAACTAAACCGTCTTCTTGGTATTGCACGCTCGGCGCATTACTGGCAATCCCCAGGATCCAGCGCTGCAAAGCATTGACCGGAATGTACCAGCCAGTGGTCTGCCACAATAACAGCTCGGCGTTGTCACCATGGTAAGTTTTATCGTCGGGTAATTCGATGGTGGCTTTTCCGGCGGTGGTTGTTAGGCGCGCATAAGTGGTGCCGAGGGCGCCGTAAATTCGTAGCTCACTGGTATCGCCATTACGATACCAAGAAATGTTCGCAGTATTCGATTCGTCTGCGGTGATAATGCCAATACGACCGGTCATGCGCCAATGAGTATTACGCTCTAAGTAGGCACTGCGCTGCTCAACCGTTAGATTTTGCGGCACTGGATTTTTCGTTTGAAACAAGCTGCATGCGCTTAAACTGAAAATTAAACTTAAGCCAATGATGCTTTTGACTCGTTGCGCAAACGAGCTCATTGGGCGGCCTCAATAGTCAACTGATACTTTTCTACGAGCGCTTGAATATACTGATCATCTTGCACGTCGCGCCAAGTTTTTTGCAAGATTGCAATCGCGTCGTCGCGCTTTTGGTTTTCAATTAATACTTCTAAATAATGCGCCAACACTTCGGTATTGGTCTCATTGGCTAATGCCACTTTTAATGCCGCCTCCGCTTTGTCGAGTTGACCAAGGCGATAATAAACCCAGCCAAGACTGTCTAATACGGCGCCATTATTCGGTAATTTTTCACGTGCACTTTGAATCAGCTCAAGGGCATAGTCGAGCTCTTGATTAGCATCGGCGAGGGAGTAACCGAGCGCATTTTGTACATTAGGATTGTCTTGATCTTGGGCGTACAATGCTTTCAACTCGGCGATCATTTTTTCCGGTTCTTGGTTGTCATGACGCATTAAAGCTCGCGCATACAATAACTCTTTGTTGTTCGGCTCTTCACTCAGTTTGGCTTCGAGTACTGCGATCCCGTTGGCAGCTTGTTCTCGGTTCGCTAAATGGCCTGCCAATTGTAAATACCAATTTAGGTTTAACTCGGCGGGTAACCGCTCGGCAATAGACGTGGCATATTCGACCCAGTCATTGTCAGGATTCATGCGAAATAATAGACGGAAGTGTGCAAGCGGAACCACCGTCGACACACGCTCTTGATTGATAAAGCGCGCTACCCATTCTAACGCCTCAAGATCACGGGTGAGTTGTTGCAAGATTTGACCTTTTAACACAATGCTTTGTTCTTGTTGCTCTGGGCTGCCGCCAGTTGCAAAGCGATCGAGTCGCGCTAACATGGCTTCCGCCTCACCATTCGCTAACATG
Source organism: Gammaproteobacteria bacterium (assembly GCA_013373545.1). Lineage (GTDB taxonomy): Bacteria > Pseudomonadota > Gammaproteobacteria > Enterobacterales > Kangiellaceae > Pleionea. Next base: position 40,842 of record JABXHQ010000062.1, on the reverse strand, counting down.
AGTTCGGCCAATCGCTGCTGTGATGGTGTCCAATATTGACCATCTTCTACCGCGCGATAACAAACCTGAGCTTGGTTATAGCGTTCAATTCTTTCACCGGTGTCACCACAATAAAACAACACTAAATTACGTTTAAAATCGAAATCTAATAATTTTAAAAAGGTGTTATGTGCTGCCGCAAAGTCTTCATTGCCGTAGTAACTAGCCGCCATTAAATACAGTAAGTCTGGGTTCTTCTCGGGATCTTCGGCATGCTTTGCCCAAAGCTGAGCGGCACGCAAGGCGCGGTCGTATTCGCGTGCTTGATAAAACCATTGGGCAAGAGCTTCATGAGCGGCGTAGTTGGTTAAGTCATCTAAAATGAGTGATTGCAAAAAGGACACGACGCGATTGCGTTGCTCGGTTTGTACTAAAAACTTCACTTTCAAATCGATCGCGGGTGCAAATTGCGGGTCGCGTTGCAAAGCCACGTTAATTGACTGCTCCGCTTTATTCATAAAATCTTGTTCCGGAGAAACCGCTGCGGCAAGCAGGTAGCCATCGGCAAGCAAAGTCCAGGCAAGCGGTTGATCAACCGACTCGCGCAATAAACGATGCCACAACATCAAGGTTGAGCTGTTTAAATACAGTTCGTTGAGTGCCGATAAAGCGCGATAAGTATCGAGTTCGCTGGGATAACTTTGGCGCAGCATTTGGGTGTGTTCCAGTGCGCGTTCAATTGCAATCTCTTGTGCTTGCGGCAATTGATCGAACAACATTAAATTGCCCAAAATGGCAGCTTCAAGCGCTTCTTGGTTGTTTGGTTCAATTTTTAACCAGGTTTCAGCCGCATTCACCATGGCTAAGCCGTCACGTTCTCGTTGCGCCAGTGCAATCGCTTCAAGTGCAATATCTTTTTGCGGCAAAATCGATAGGGCATATAAATAGTGACTGAGCGCTTCAGCGAACTTTTCTTTCCCGATCTCAAGTTCTGCCGCAAGTATGGCTGAATAGAGCTCGCTGCGCTCGCGGTTCGACAATTGCTCGGCCGTCACCAGCGGTTGTTCCCGCGTTTGAGCGTGCGGCTTAGAGAGTTGAGTCGTCGATTGACAAGCGCCTAAAATAACGGCGAGTACTGTGATTACTAGAGTCTTATTAAAAGCCAAAGAGGTTTCCCGTCCTGCGTAATTATGAAAGCCTTGCATCCGCATTATGGGGCTTTTGCTCGTAAATGCCAATGGATGTGGTTGCCTTATCTGCTGGCTCTGACTGTTGTGACGAGGAAAGGTTCCGTGGTGGTAATCGCTTCAGACGATAAGAATCAACGATTTTAAGTGGTTACTCCAGCACATGCTCAATGCTATACTTAGCGCAATTTTACATTGTACCTTTGAGCGACGTGAATGCTGAACAAGCCACTGCTATCACAACCTGTTGAGTTCATCTTAGCCGACGACGTCCAATTCTATTAGCCGAGGACGTGACTTTGGCTGTTTCTGCACTGGGAATTAATCATAAAACTGCACCCGTTGATATTCGTGAACGGGTGGCGTTCGATCCTGCTTCTTTGCAAGAGGCGTTGCAGTTATTGAAGCAGGAAGTTCAGCTGGAAGAAGTAGCGGTGCTCTCCACTTGTAACCGCATGGAGGTGTACTTTCGTGGTGACGAGTCAGCGCACCAGCGCTTAACCCACTGGTTAATTAATCATCACACCTTGGAGCCCGATGCTCTGGCGCAATGTTTGTACGTGCATCAAGGTGAACAGGCGGTTCAACATGTGATGCGAGTCGCCTGTGGCCTCGATTCGATGGTGTTAGGCGAGCCGCAGATTTTAGGACAAATGAAAGATGCGTTTCAGTATGCTCGTGACGCCGGCACTACTGGGCAGTTGTTGGACCGATTGTTTCAGCATACCTTTTCGGTCGCGAAAAAAGTCCGTACTGATACCGAGATCGGCAGCAGTGCGGTATCGGTTGCGTACGCAGCGGTGTCGCTAGCGCGCAAAATTTTTTCCGATTTAGGTAATATGACCGCACTGTATATTGGTGCCGGCGAAACCATTGAACTGGCCGCGCGGCATTTTCATAATCAAGGTGTTAGCGATATTATTGTGGCGAATCGTACGCTCGAACGCGGTGAAAGTTTAACGCGTCAGTTTGGTGGGCGAGCGATTACTCTGGCCCAGTTGGCTGAGCATATGCCGCTGGCCGATATTGTGATTTCATCAACGGCCAGTCCGTTGCCCATTGTTGGCAAAGGATTAATTGAAGAGTCAATTAAAAAGCGCAAACATCGTCCGATGTTTATGGTGGACTTAGCGGTACCGCGTGACATTGAGCCGGAAGTCGGGCAACTGCGCGATGTTTATTTATACAGTGTTGATGACTTAAAAGATGTCATCGATGAAAATATGAAAGCGCGTAATCAAGCGGCGCAAGAAGCAGAAGACATTGTGGCCAATCAGTCGGAGCATTTTATTGATTGGTTAGAGTCACTTGCCAGTGTTGATTTGGTGAAGGAATATCGACAATCCGTTGCCGCGTTAAAACAGCAAGAGCTGGAAAAAGCCTTGGCGTTATTGCAAGCCGGCGAGCCTGCAGAGCAAGTTTTGCAACAGTATGCGCATCGGTTTGCCAATAAAATGATGCATGCGCCGACCCAATATTTACGAAACTTACGTGACGAGCAGGTGCAAGACAGTGCCGAGGTGCGTGAGATTCTCGGTTTAAATGATTTAGATAAATCATCTTAAGTGGAAAATTTATGAAAGAGTCAATCCGTTTAAAGCTTGAAACATTAGTCGAGCGTCATGAGGAAATTGCTGCATTGCTTGGTGATCCTGACGTCATTAATGATCAAAATAAGTTTCGTGATTTATCCAAAGAGTATGCGCAACTTGAAGATGTGGTCTCCACTTTCAAAACTTTTCAGCAAGCCGTTGAGGCGACTGAAAGTGCCGAAGAAATGTTGAAAGATTCCGATCCGGAAATGCGCGAAATGGCGCAAGAAGAATTGAAGCAAGGCAAGGCCGATCAAGAACGCATTGGTTTGGAACTGCAAAAGCTGTTGTTGCCGAAAGATCCTAATGACGAGAAAAATATTTATTTAGAAATTCGGGCTGGTACCGGTGGCGACGAAGCCGCCATTTTTGCCGGTGACTTATTTCGTATGTACTCCAAATACGCTGAGCGTAATCGTTGGCAAATGGAAGTGTTGAGTGAAAGCCAAGGTGAACACGGTGGCTATAAAGAAGTTATTTGTCGGATTGCCGGCGAAGCGGTTTTCTCTCGGTTAAAGTTTGAGTCTGGCGCGCACCGAGTTCAGCGGGTACCGGAAACCGAGTCGCAAGGCCGTGTGCATACATCTGCTTGTACCGTGGCCATTCTACCGGAAGCTGATGAAATGGATGCTATTGATATTAATCCTGCCGACTTGCGAGTTGACACCTATCGGGCGTCGGGGGCCGGTGGTCAGCATGTTAATAAAACGGATTCAGCGATTCGAATAACCCATTTACCCACAGGGGTTGTGGTCGAATGCCAAGAGGAGCGCTCGCAGCATAAGAATCGTGCGAAAGCGATGTCGATGTTGCAATCGCGATTGTTAGCAGCGCAACAAGAAGCCGCTAAATCAGAAGAGACCGAAGCGCGTCGCAGTTTGGTTGGTAGCGGCGATCGCAGTGAGCGGATCCGCACCTATAATTATCCGCAAGGGCGTTTAACTGATCATCGGATTAACTTAACGTTATATAAGTTAGATGAAATTATGGAAGGCGACTTAGCCCAGGTCATTGATCCATTAATTAATGAACATCAGGCCGACTTACTTGCAGCTATGTCAGGAGAGTCCTAAACAACTCCGCGACATGATCACATCGCCGCGAAGTGCGGCGCTTGCATAAAGGATGATTCCAGCATGATTAAAAAGATACTCTTGGTAGGCGGTACTCATGGTAACGAAGCAACCGGTATTTTTTTAATCAAAAAATGGCAGCAAAGTCCGCATCTATTGCAACGAGATGGATTGGTCATCGACACTCTATTGGCGAACCCCGCGGCGATTGCTGCCGGTAAGCGTTATCTTGATAAAGATTTAAACCGCTGTTTTAGTGCTGCCGTGTTAAATGATACTTCTTTGCAAGGTCAAGAAATCGATCGGGCGCACGAACTGGTCAATCAACTCGGGGCAAAAGGACAGTGCCATTACGACTTAATTATTGATCTGCATACGTCAACTGCCAATATGGGCGTTAATTTAGTGTTAACGCAACACGATAAGTTTCATCATGACATGATGGCCTATATGTTGGAGCAGCGCGACGATGTTGTGGTGACCTCCGAAGCTGAAATGATCCCCGACCATCATTTTCTTTGTGCCTTGGCGCAGCACAACTTGATTGTTGAAGTTGGGCCGGTTGCACAAAATTTGCTGCATCATGAGAGTATTGAAAAGACTGAGCAGGCGGTGACGCAGTTACTCGATTTTATTGAGCTGTATAACGCCAATAGTTTACCTTCCTTGTCCCCATCTATTGAGGTGTTTGAGTACACCGGAAAGGTTTATTATCCGGTTAATGAGGATCAGGATATTATTGGTGTTGTGCACTCAGAGATCCAAGGCCAAGACTTTTCATTGCTCAATACCGGGGGCGCAATTTTTAAAATGCAAGATGGCTCCGTAATTACCCATCGTGATGCGCCGACCTATATTAGTTTTGTTAATGAAGCGGCTTATTACGATCAGCGCATTGCCTTTTGCACCCTCGATAGACGTGTCATTCAGCGTCAATCTTGAGCCTTACTGAGCTGGTTTTTGATCTGCGCCGCCAGTTCTGCATTGGGGACAGGTGATCGGCGCAACCCGTAGGGCAGTAAAATAATCATTATCACTACCAAAATTCCACTGGCGATATTTAATAACGACAATGCAATTTCGCTACTGCTGCTCCAATTGAACACCAATGCGTCTGCAACAATACCCGGCGCCAAAAATGTCATCAGGTTTGCGATGCAATGCAAGCCAATACAAAGCCAAATATTGCGATAGTACAAATACACGCTCGACAATAATATACCGCCGCCAAGCGCTAGGAAAAAACCGCTAAAGCCATGGAACATGGCGAATATTGATGCCGCGATAATAATCGCTATGCTCGGTCGAAAGCGAGCGGCAAGGTAGCTAACAAGAACGGCGCGGTAAAAAAACTCTTCAACGATTGGCGCTCCGAACATGCCGGTTAATGCGGACACATCCAGACGTTGCCAGATACTTTGCTCTGCGAGAGCTTGTAACTGTTGCAAGGTTTCTAGGTTGGTTTCGCCAAACCATTCATAGTAGCTAAACAGCATAACCGCGGATCCATATTTGGTTATCACGACAACTATCACTAGGCCAATTAGGGTAATGATTGAAAAAGGTCGCGGTTCTGTATTAATGAATAGCTTTAATGAGAGCTCTGCAGGGTGGCAAAACAAACGCAATAATCCCCAAAAAACCGCGAATACCAGCACCATCGATATCGGATAGAGAATGTCGACGGGGTACGCTTCAAGCAGAAAAGACTGGGAAAACTTAGCCACTAAAAACGCAGTGAAAATTCTGACAAAAGTGATGCGGCCGTCAAATAAAGTTGTAGTATTCATAAATAATCTTACTTGAAATTTAATTCAGTGTTGTGGTTAAAAATTTATTGCTGTCAACAATAAAGCGCACAGTCCGTGTAGTGTAACGATTGGTAAACCGATTGCAAAACCGAACCGTTATTCAAATCCGAGTTAGATTTAGTCCATGTTTACGGTTGTGAGTCGATAACCGCATACCGACAGCTAAATATTAATTGCTGCCTATTAATCGCGCGTGAGCAAACGCTTTGTATAGACAAGTTAAGCTTGCGCTCCTGCCATGATTTAGTAACGTTGATATAGCAACCTTGTGGGCGATACCGGCAAATCAATTCGCTGTTCATGGTAAAAAACATTGCTTAAGTTCGTTGCCACCGTGGACATTGGCGTCAATCCTTTGATTAATCATCTGCGTACATTCATTAACCGCTTTTAATTGAATGTTGGGTAAAAATACCGAATATCACATTGAGTTGTGACACGCTTCATTATCTTATTATCTCAATTGTAGTTGTTTTTAACCGCAAATCATCTCTGAAGCAAATACATTTTTTCTTTTTGTAAATAATACCGCAGCTTTTTAATTGTGATGTGCTACCGCTCAGTGATACTTTTTTTGCGGGTGTGTGTATTTCATAAAAAGGAGAAAAAATGAATAAGAAGTTGTGCGCCTCACTGTTGGCGTTTTCCTGTTTACCGTTAATGGCAGAGAGTCACCTGTCATTCGAGCTAAACAAAACAAGTTACGAAGATAATCTGATCGAAGCTCAATCTAATGCGCTTTCTGCTACTTACCATCATCAGCTTAATGATAATTTTTCATTGAATGGCCGTTTCGGCGTCGGAGTATACGACGATGATGTTGACGGAATGACGCCAGAAGCTGAGTTGTCTATTGATTATCTCGTTAGTGCTTATGCGCGATTCGACTTAATGCCGAATGAAGATTTCAATGTGTTTGCCACCTTAGGGTTCAACCGAGTTGACTTTACTTTGAGTTCTGATTTGGGTAATGCCGGAGAAACTGAAAGTGGTTTAGGTTACGGACTTGGTGCAGCCTATCAGTTTTCTGAGGACTACGGCGTTTACTTGGCATATGAGCAAATGCTTGATGACGATGATATTGAAATGCAGAGCTACACGCTTGGCTTTTCATTAAAGTTTTAATTGGGGGATAAAGACATGAGAAAGTCTATGATCTGGAGTAGCGTTATCGCCGCGCTATCCGTTGGGATGACGGTAAATGCTGCAGAGCGTGTTTCTGTTAGCAATGCGAATCAAGATTTAAATTTAATGAGCAAGCAAGGCAAAGTGGGTGTTGAAGCACTAAAAGCTCATTTTAAAATGAACAAAGAAACTGAATTTGCACGGGTTAAGCAAAAAGCCGATCGCAAAGGCAATACGCACAGCCGTTTTCAGCAAACCTATAAAGGTGTTCCAGTTTTTGGCTTGCAAGTGACGCAACATCAAAAAGCGGCACAGAACAAAACATATTATGCCGGTCATATTTTATCGGACCTAGAGAAAGACCTTAAAGGTAACGTAAAGCCAAAGTTTACCGCTGACGAAGTTATTTCTAGTTTGAAAACTAAGATTGACACTAAGTTTGGTAAATGGACCAACTATGAGCGTGAAAACTCAGACTTGGTTATCTACTTTGATAAGCGATTGAAAAAAGCTTTCTTGGCCTATCATGTTGAGTTGATGGCGCAAGACGAAAAAGGCCATGTGGTGCGTCGTATGTTTATTGTCGATGCGCAATCGGATCGCATTATTGAACATTGGAATGCCTTACAGCATTTCGATATTACCGGTCCTGGTGGAAATCAAAAAACCGGTCAGTATAACTACGGCACTGAGTATCCTGCGCTAAATGGTACTGACGACGGCAATGGTGGAACGTGTTATTTAGAAAACACTAATGTTCGTGCTGTTGACTTAGCGAATACTACTAACACATCGCTAAACACGCCGTATGAATTTGCTTGTTCGGAAAACACTTACCAAGCGATTAATGGCGCATTCTCGCCAATCAATGATGCGTTTTACTTTGGTAACGTTGCGTTTGATATGTTTGATGAGTGGTATCAAACTGCACCGCTTCCATTCCAGTTATCCATGAAAGTTCATTATGGTACTGGCTATGAAAATGCGTTCTGGGATGGCCAAGCAATGACCTTTGGTGATGGTGCCAGTACTTTCTATCCGCTAGTGGATATTAATGTATCGGTGCATGAAATCAGCCATGGTTTTACAGACTTTAACTCAGACTTGATTTACTCGGGTGAGTCAGGTGGTATGAACGAAGCTTTCTCGGATATCGCCGGTGAAGCAGGTGAGTACTACTGGAAAGGTAGCGTGGATTGGTTCATTGGTGGCGACATCATGAAAAATGGAGATGGTCTTCGTTTCTTTGAAACGCCGTCACTCGATGGTGCGTCTATCGATCACTACGATGAGTATTACAACGGTATTGACGTACATTACAGCAGTGGTGTTTACAACCGTGCGTACTTCTTACTATCGAATATGGAAGGTTGGGATCCGAAAAAAGCCTTTGATATTTTCGTTCACGCCAACCAAAACTACTGGACGCCAGATTCAACAATGGCCGAAGGTGCGTGTGGTTTGATTGAGTCAGCGGTTGACTTAGATTATGACTACATTTCTGTTTACGTCGCTATGTCTGCAGTAGGTGCCGTGTGTGAAAACTCTTCAACGGATACCGATAATGACTCTATGTCAGATATTTCAGAGCTGATCATTGGTTTTGATATGGAAGATCCAAGCGATGCGAATCAAGATTTCGATGGTGATGGCATCATCAATAAAGTTGAGTTGTTAAAAGGCTTCGATCCAAAAGACATCGATACTGATGACGATGGTTTGACTGACTCTGAAGAGTACAACTTATACGCAACTGACGTCACTTCAGCCGATAGTGATAGCGATGGCATGCCAGATGGATATGAAGTTAACTATGGCTTCAATCCGTTAAACGCAGCTGATGCGGCGACCGATAGTGATAGCGATGGCGTCTCCAACTTGGGTGAGTACTTAGATGGTACCGATCCAACGGATGCGAGCAGTGTTCGCACAACGGGTGCTTATTCAGTTTATGACTTTGAGAATCAAGATTTAACTGACTTCCCAACTTCAATTTACGCTGACTACGGTATGGAAATTTCGAGCACCTATGCTGCAAGTGGTATGTACAGCGCCGCTTCAATGGATATGACGCATAATGAAATTTCTGGTTCAGACTTAAACTTTGTGTCGGAAGAAGGCACGATTTCGTTTGATCTGAAAATTTCTACCGAAGCAAACTGGGATTTCTTCTACTTAGTATTAGACGGTCAAATCGCGTTTGAATTATCGGGCGAATATGACTGGGTAACGGTTAGTGGTCCTATTTCAGCCGGCGCTCACAGCATGTCGTTTGTTTATGTGAAAGATGGCAGCGTTAGCACTGGTGAAGACAAAATCTGGATCGATAACGTTTACTACACCGGTTTAGTGGTTGATGAAGACGGCGACGGTATGGATGATGCGTGGGAAGCCAATAATGGCCTAGACCCAATGGATCCAGCTGACGGTGCACTTGATACAGATGGTGACGGCCTGATCAATGCCGATGAGTTCAGCAACGGTGCTAATCCAAATGTTGCTGATACCGATGGCGATGGTTTGACCGATGGTCAAGAAGTGAATGCCTATTCTACCAATCCAGCAATGATGGATACCGATGGTGACGGCGTTGATGATAAAGCTGAAATTGATAACGGACTGGATCCATTAGTAGCGGGTAGTGATGGCACTGATGATCTGGATAACGACGGTTTCGATAACGCAACTGAAACTAAGTACGGTTCGGACATCAACGATGCTAACAGCATGCCACAAGCGGTTGAGTACTTAATGGAAAACTTCAACAATGGCGCACAAGGCAACTGGACGCGTGCCGCGGCAGAATCCTTTGTTGTTGAAAATGGTCGCCTTTGGGCTGAGCCGTTATCAAACAGCAAAGTAGCTGCGATTGAAATGACTGATGTGTTTATGGCGGGTCAGTTATCATTCAAAGCGAATGTTGATAGTGAAGAAAATGTCGATATGTTCCGCCTCTTGGTTGATGGTGTGGTGATGGGTGAGTTAAGCGGTCAAATGACCAACGCTACTTTATCGGCCGACTTGACTCAAGGTGAGCATACTGTACGACTTGAGTACGTTAAAAATGCATTCTTAAGTTCAAAAGTGGATCGCGTTTCTATCGATAACTTAATGTTCCTAGCGCCTGCTGTTGATTCAGATGGCGATGGCTTGTCGAACGGTGAAGAAGTTGATACATACAACACCGACCCAATGAATGCTGACACAGACGGTGATGGCATCAATGATGGGCAAGAAGTGGCCAACGGTACTAATCCAACTAAGATGGATTCCGATGGTGACGGTTATGCTGACGGTGATGACTTATTCCCGAATGACGCAAGTCGTTGGAATAATAACTCAGGCGGAAGCATGTACTTCTTTATCCTGATGTTAGCGGGCTTGGCAGGATTACGTCGTCGACGTTAATTGCCAGTTGCAATGCATTAAAAGGGCATCGTAAGATGCCCTTTTTTTTCGCCACGAGAAAACTTATGAAAATTGCGCAGTTAATTCAAGCCGCCAGTGGGCGTTTTCCTGACGCCGATTGCGCAGTGCTCGATGCGGAAATTATTATTGCGCACGGATTAGGTAAAACTCGCAGTTGGCTCAAAGCATTTGCCGATGAAACCTTAACGTCGCAACAGTTAGCCGAGTTACACGCATTATTGGAAAGACGCGTACAAGGTGAGCCGGTGGCCTATATATTAGGTGAATGGGAGTTTTACTCTTTGCCGTTATCAGTGACACCGGCAACTTTGATCCCGCGACCCGAAACCGAAGCGTTGGTAGACTTTGCGTTAGCGACCCTTGCACCGCTAACGGCGCCTAAGATTTTAGACTTGGGAACGGGTAGCGGTGCCATTGCTTTGGCACTGAAAAGTCAGCGAGCAGATGCTGCGGTGACGGCTTTTGATGTGAGCGAGGAGGCTCTGGCTGTGGCTAAGCAAAATGCCGCCGACCTGAATTTAAACGTGGAGTTCGCCTGCAGCGATTGGTTTTCTGCTCTCAGTCACGATCAAAGATTTGATTTAATCATCAGTAACCCGCCTTATGTCGCTGAAGATGATCCGCATATGCAGCAAGGTGATTTACGCTATGAGCCAATAACGGCTTTAACCGCTGGCGCTGATGAGTATGCTGATTTGAAAACTATCATTGAGCGCGCCAAAGCGTTTCTAAATCCGGCCGCTTGGGTGATGGTGGAGCACGGATATTATCAAGGCGAGACGGTGCGGCAATACTTTACTGAGCAAGGTTATCAAGCGGTTTCGACGCAGTTGGACTTGGCCGGACAACCGCGCTTTAGCTGTGGTCAAAGGGTAGAATAATCGTTGACAAAGCCTTGAGAATAAAATATAAATGATAATCATTATCATTTATGAGGTGGGCGAGGATGCCTCTTTTCAGCAATCGTGAAGACGATCCCGTGCTTGCGCAGTGGGAGCGACTAACCTTAGCGGCTGACGCTGCTCGACAAGCTCAACAATTTAGTAAAGCGCTCGATCTGTTTCAACAGTCGCTGGCGGTTATCGATGAAGTGCTATTGCACAAGCAAGCACTGTGCGCTGAACAAATTCGCTGTTTTGTACTGAGCTGCCAAAATTCGGCCTACATTGCTTATAAGCTAAAACGCTTGAGTGTATGTGAGCACTTTTATCAATTAAGTTATCAGCGCTTAGAGTGGTTGTTACAAGACTGGCCAACGCGACGACGGCTCGGTGATACTTTGGCGCAAGAGCTTATGCTAGCCCGGCGCCAGTATGCCGAGTTTATGTTACGCAGCCGCAGCGAAAATGTATTTGAGCTTTCGCCACGGATTGTGCGCTCGCTCGGCAAACTGCTGCGACCGCAATCGTTGCTCGAGGAAAATTCTTTACTGCGCTAGCTGCGTGTTAGGCTGCTTTAGCTTTAGCTTTAGCTTTAGCTTTAGCCGGACGAATATCCAGAATATAACCATCATAATATTCCGGATCACATACGTACCATTCTCGCAGCGATACCTTGGCAAACCCACTGACACGCTCGGCCAGATCCAAAAACGGTTGGCGTCCGGGATCGGCTAAAACAATTCTTTTGACGCCTGCATTTAGTGCACGCTTGACCATTTTTTCTAACATAACGGCGAGGTCGTCCCAGAAGCAAATATCGGCACCAATAATTAAGTTGAACTGATTGAATTGCCTTGCCGTTAGTTTATCGTAGCTGCGCTTTAGTTCTTCAATTTTAACGTCGTTAAGAGCCGCTTGAACTTCTAAATAGGGAAAAACATTTTCGTCGATATCCAGGCCGGTCACTTTTTCGGCCCCATTTTTTTTGCAATAAATTGATGCCGCCCCCCAGCCACAACCCAGTTCGAGTACTTTTGATGTACGCTTTAACACTTGCTCGGTTTGGAAATAGTCCATCAGCAAGAAGCTTGATGACCAAGTTTTATGACCATGCACATTTGGTTCATAGCATTTTTTTAACTGTTTAACCAAGCGGTGCTTGTTTTCTAGCAACAAGATATTAAAGACATTAAACAAGTTATCTTCTGGTAGCTCGAAGACTTCAGGCACAGGTAGCTCCTTGTAAATGATGTGTTATGGGTTGCTTAATCGCGCTATCGAGCGCCAGTCTATCATAAAGTTTTTCAGCAAAGCTGCCAATTCTAATTCGGTTAGTGTAGGATTTTAACGTTTGTTAACTAAATAAGCGCTTGACGAAGTAAGGTACAGTTATGGCGACCATAAAAGATGTTTCGGATTTAGCCGGCGTCTCACAAGCAACCGTATCGCGTGTGCTTAACGGCACAACGCGTGTCGATGACGATAAAAAGCGTCGGGTGTTAGAGGCCATTAAACAATTGGGCTATCGGCCGAATGCGCATGCGAAATCCTTAGCCTCGAATCGTTCCAACAGCATCGGTATGGTGGTGTCCGAATTGGCTGGTCCTTATTTCGGCGAAATGATGGCTGGCGCCGAGGCGATCATTCGGCGTAACGATAAACAAATGTTAATTGCCAGTAGCCATGCGAGTGAGTCAGAGGAGCGCGAAGTCATTGACTTTTTATTATCGTGTCGCTGTGATGCGTTAATTCTACATGCTGAAACACTCAGCGATGCTGAGTTGGTAAAAATTCATCAACAAGGTACGGTACTCGTTTTATTAAATCGCTACATTCCTGCTATCGCTGAGCAGTGTTTTGTTTTAGATAATGAACTCGGTGGGTTTATTCAAACCGAACATATGATCCAACAAGGGCGTCGTCGAGTGGCGTGTATTCTAGGCCCACAGTGGAAGCATGATGCAAAAGAGCGCTTTGAAGGGTATTTAAGAGCGTTAAAGCAATATCAATTACCATTTGATCCTGAACTCGTCGTTGAAGGTGATTTTCAAGAGTCGGGCGGCTATGCTGGGGTGAAAAAATTAATTGCACGAGGAGCGCGATTTGATGCTTTAGTATGCGCCAATGATGAAATGGCGCTTGGAGCGATGGATGCATTATCTGAACAAGGAGTAGCCATTCCCGAGCAAGTAGCAGTGATCGGTTTTGATGATATTGCTTACGCAAACTACGTGACTCCCAAGCTTTCTTCGATCCACTTTCCGGTGCGGCAAATTGCTGCCGATGCCGCTTGGCTGGTAATGCAAAGTGTTTATAAAATGGAGCCACCTGAAGAGATTGTACAGCAAGTTATGCCCAAGCTCGTTACGCGTCAATCCTCAAATTGTGGTTAATTAGCGTGTATACGCGCCATTGCATCGTTGTTGAGTCGATAGCGCAAAATATAGATGCCAGATGCGATGAAGATAAGTCCGGGCACAATACTGAATAAAAAGTTAATCCCCCAAAGGGCTTGCAATGATTGTGCTTGATTGGCTTGATAGCCGAAGCCCGCTAGTGACCAAGCTGCTGCCGCGCCTCCAACGGCCATGCCAAGCTTGAGGAAAAATAAGTTTGCGGAATAGGTTAGTCCGGTCACGCGGATGCGTTCTTTGTACTCACCGTAGTCCACTACATCAGCCATCATACTCCATAATAAAGGCGAGGCGACTTGCAAGAGAAAACTTACCAAAATATGTCCCGCAAAAGCGCCGACTAAGTTATTGGACGGAATAAAAAATGCTGCGATACAGACTCCTCCAGCGAGCGCGTTGGCGGCAGCATAAGTTTTAATTTTACAGAACCGTTGGCTGATAAACTGAACAATAAAGCTACCAATTATTGCGCCCAACATACCTAAAGTAATAAAGTAAGTTGCAAGTGCTTTATGTCCGAGATAATAGTTAACGTAATACAGTGCAACTGTGTTACGAATGACCATGCCAGCCAACACGATAAAACAAACCATACTGATTATTCGCCATTGATCATTACGCCATAAGGATTTCAGTGCCTGCTTTAGCACAATGTTTTGATGCGGCTTGGGATGAACGCGTTCGCGTGTTGTACGGAAACAAACGACAAACATTAAAGCACCAATACCGCTCATGATCAGCATGGTTGATTGATATCCGGCTTGCTCGTTTCCTGCGCCGAAGAATTCAACCATCGGTAATGTGCAAGCACTCACCGCAAGCCCGCCTAGCATAGCGAGAGTGAAGCGATAAGATTGTAGCGAAACTCGCTGTTGAGGATCTGCGGTAATAACTCCGCCAAGTGCGCAGTAGGGAATATTAATGGCTGTGTACATCAGCATCAAAAACGCATAAGTCAGATAGGCATAAATTAATTTGCCCGAAGCAGTAAACTCCGGGGTCGAAAAGGTTAACCAGCACGCCAAAACAAGTGGCAGTGCAATCCACAATAAAAAAGGTCGAAACTTGCCGTGCGCGCTGTTGTGACGATCGGCTAAGAATCCCATAATTGGATCGGTGATCCCATCAAACAGTCGCACGACTAAGAACATTGTGCCGACCGCTGCAGCGGATAAGCCAAAAATATCAGTATAAAAATACGCGAGAAATAGCATAACAGTTTGAAAGACTAGGTTACTGGCGGTGTCACCAAGTCCGTAGCCAATCTTCTCTAGTATGCTAATTCGCGAATTTTTCATAATCGATAATTTCTACAATACAGTATTAAGTTCGTTCGACGGAGCGCACTCGATAACCGCGCCAGCCGAAAAACGCAATGTAAAGGTAACACATTAGCGGTACAAAAAAGGCAACTTGTAGCGAATAACTATCGGCGACTAAACCTTGCAACATTGGAATAATTGCTCCGCCAACAATGGCCACACAAAGCAAGCCCGAACCTTGACTAGTTAACGCTCCTAGCCGATGAATCGCGAGACTGAAAATTGTTGGAAACATAATTGAGTTGCAAAGCCCTACTAGTAATACCGACCAAAGTGCGAGAGCACCTTGACTAAAAATAGTGGTCAGTAATAACAATATAGCGGCCATCGCGTTAATGATCAGTAGATGACTCGGGCGAATTTTCAGCATTAAAAACGCACCAATAAAACGACCCACCATAGCACCACCCCAATAATAAGAAACATAGTGGGCGGCTTGAGCTTCGGTTAAATTGCCAATGTTCGGTTGATTAAAATAATTGACCAGAAAGCTTCCAATGGCAACTTCGGCACCCACATAGGCAAAGATAGCTAAAGCGCCGAACACCAAGTGGCGGTGTTGCCAAACGGAATCCCCCGCGGCAGCAACATCTTCATGGTGTGGTTGTTGCTCGATACGCGGCAACTTTAAAAATTTAAAGGTAATGGCAAGCGCTAATAAACTACCAAAAATAATCATGTAGGGTAGGGTGATTGCTTCACTCGGATCGCGCGCTTCATTAAGGCCGACTGAAAGGATTAATATACCGCCAAAAACCGGTGCAACCGTTGTGCCTAGAGAATTAAATGCTTGAGTTAAATTGAGACGAAACGATGCGTTTTCGGGAGCGCCTAAACGTGAAACAAAAGGATTCGCTGCGACTTGCAAGACGGTGATCCCCGCGGCCAGTACGAACAATGCGAAGAGAAATATTCCATAGACTCCATAGTGGGCCGCGGGCAAGAAGAGTAAACATCCGCAGGCCGCAGTAGTTAATCCGATAATAATACCAGACTGATAATTGGTGCGCCGCACGAGTATTCCCGCTGGATAAGAAATCACCGCGTAGGCTCCGAAAAAGCATAAATTAACCGCTTGTGCTTGAAAGTAGGACAGTTCGAAAAGGCCTTTTAGATAAGGGATCAAAATATCATTCAGACTGGTGATAAAACCCCATAAAAAAAACAGTGTAGTTAGCACGTAAAGGGCTGCACGGTAAGACTTTTCGCTCGAAGTCACCGGTGCCGATTCAAGCACGATGTTGGTCATAATGACATTCCTAATTCAGTTTAATTTAGCGGCGTTTTCCGCTTCTTTATGGTGCGTTGCGGCACCTATTTCGGTGCGATAGAAATCAATGTACCGGAAAAAAAAACTTTATGAAAGCGCTTTCATAAAGTTTTTTAATCGGCTAGACTCCGGCTCAAATAAGAAATAAAAGACCTCCGAATAGGAGTATTCATGTGGTTTAAAAAAGCTCTGCCCCAAAAGAGCGCAAAGGTGTATTTACGGGGCAAACAATTACTGATTAGCGGAGTTGTTATGGTGACAATCAACTTAGTAGGTTGCGATAAGTCTTCGCTGGAAGGTGAAGCAACGCCGCAAAACCTAGCCATTTGGCCTGAAGTGGCAGCGCCGCTCGCTGGACAAGAGGATGTTGAGCGAGAAGTGGCATCGCTGCTGGCTACTTTAACTCTGGAACAAAAAGTGGCGCAAATGATTCAACCAGAAATTCGAGATTTCAGCGTCGAAGACATGCGTAAGTATGGGTTTGGTTCTTTCTTGAATGGTGGTGGTTCATTTCCCAATCAAGATAAACAAGCGACGCCTGCTGACTGGCTCGAACTTGCCGATGCCATGTATCGAGCTTCGGTTGACGACAGTATAGACGGCACACGGATCCCGACGATGTGGGGCACCGATGCAGTTCACGGTCATACGAATGTTAAAGGCGCGACTATTTTCCCCCATAACATTGGACTGGGAGCGGCACATAATAGCGAACTAGTACAACGTATCGCAGAAGCAACGGCTAAAGAAGTAGCCGCGACTGGAATTGATTGGGTGTTTGCGCCGACGGTTGCTGTCGCGCGAGACGATCGCTGGGGGCGTGCTTATGAAAGCTACAGCGAAGATCCCGATTTAGTTGCAGAATACGCCGATGCCTTTGTTCGTGGGATGCAAGGCGAGCCGAATAGCGCGTCATTTTTGGCAAAGGGTCGTACCCTTGCAACACTCAAACACTTTATTGGTGACGGTGGCACGCGCGGTGGTGACGATCAGGGCGATAACGATCTTGATGAGCAATCGTTGTATCAAATACATGGGCGTGGCTATGAGCGGGGTATTGCGGCGGCGGCACAGTTTGTTATGGCGAGCTTTAATAGTTGGCAAGGTGAAAAACTACATGGTCACCATTATCTGTTGCAGCGAGTGCTTAAAGATCGGATGGGATTCGATGGTGTTGTTGTCGGTGATTGGAATGGCCATGGACAAGTTGCGGGTTGTCGCAACGACGATTGTCCTGCTGCTATCAATGCGGGCGTTGATATATTAATGGCGCCCGGCCAAAGCTGGAAACCTCTGTTTCATAATACCGTTGCTCAGGTAAAAGCCGGAGTGATTGATCCGAAGCGAATTGATGATGCGGTAACGCGAATTCTTCGTGTCAAACTCAGAGCAGGGCTAATCAAACGAGGTCTGCCCAGTGCTCAAATCAGTCAAGAACAACAACAAATACTTGGCGCCGAAGCTCATCGTTCCCTTGCTCGAGAAGCCGTACGTCAGTCGTTAGTCTTGCTTAAAAATAATCAGCAACTGTTACCCTTACAACCGAACCAGCATTTTTTAGTCGCGGGCCCAGCTGCCGATAACATCGGTCAACAGAGTGGTGGGTGGACGTTAACTTGGCAGGGAACGGGTAACCAAAATGCCGACTTTCCTGGCGCAACTTCAATTTATCAAGGGTTAAAAGAGCAGGTTGTGGCCGCTGGTGGAACCATTGAGCTTAGCGCAACGGGGAGTTTTCAGCAGCAACCTGATGTGGCCATTGTGGTATTTGGCGAGCAGCCATATGCCGAAGGGAACGGTGATCTCAGTAACCTTGAGTTTGAACGCGGAAGTAAACGTAGTTTACAGCTCTTAACGCAATTGCAGCGGCAAGGCATTAAAACCGTTGCCGTATTTATCAGTGGTCGACCATTGTGGGTGAATCCGGAAATCAACCAAGCGGATGCATTCGTTGCGGCGTGGTTGCCAGGCAGTGAAGGAGCGGGGATTGCTGATGTACTGCTCACCGATGCAGCGGGCGCCATTCAATATGACTTTAAAGGGCGTTTACCATTTTCTTGGCCCAATCGTCTCGACCAAGCTCCGCTGAATGCTCCTTATCTTAAAGAGCAACCTTTATTCCCATTAGGGTTTGGCTTGAGCTACAAAATGCCTGGTGAGTCGCTTGGCATATTATCCGAGCAGCGACCGACAGCCGCAGATCGACCCAAATCTTTGTCTTTGTTTAATCGATCAGTGCAAGCGCCTTATCGCATTCAGCTGCAAAACCGCGAGGTGACTCAGGTGCTTAGCAGTAGCAGTTTGGCGATTAATGGTTTGCAAGTAAGAACCGTCGATCGCCGCGTACAAGAAGATGCTTTGCGATTGCAATGGGAATCTAACGTCGGAGCCACGCTTGAAATAGCCAGTCCGTTTACTGAGGACTTACGTGACTTTGCGCGCAATGATGCGGTGGTCGCTTTGGATATTCGTTTGCTTCAAGTCGGTGAGGGTCCTTTATGGTTACGTCGCGAAGGATTCGATCTACGCAGTCTTTTAAATCTTCAGCAATCGAGCTGGCAACGCGTTGCTATTCCACTCAAGTGTATTTTTTTGGCTGAACAGTTAGCGGCGATATCAGTTCCATTTGCCTTAACGACACAGGGTGCATGGCAAGTTGAGGTGAGCGATATCGCGATCACCCATAGTAATGAAGTCAGTGATTGCGAGGGGAATCTAGACTTCGAATAAAAATTTTTTGGATGGATGTGAAAGCGCTTTCATGATTATAATGTTAACGGTAGGGGGAAAATATGTGGACTTACACTAAACGACCGCTGGTTCTATTAATGGCGGCGGCCTTAAGCAGCAGTTACGCGGCTGAGGACGAACAAAAAAAACAACCAAAGAAAAGTCAGTTGGATGATGAAGTTGTGGTGATCACCGCAACCAAAATTAAAACTGAGTTGATGGAAACGCCAGTGGCGGTTACCGCGCTGAGTCAGTCGCAGTTAAATCGCAGCGGTGTTACTGACGCGCGTGATATTGGCAACTTAGTTCCGAATATGGATGTAAGTTTTTCGCCTTCCGACTCTGGTGTGCAGATGACGATGCGCGGTGTATCCAGTAATAATTTCACCGAGCTTGGTGATCCCAGTGTTGGATTCCATGTCGATGGCGTTTATTCGCCACGGCCACAAGGTGCAATGGCGTTAATGTATGATTTAGAACGCCTCGAAGTGTTACGTGGGCCACAAGGAACTTTGTACGGTCGTAATGCCACCGCCGGTAGCGTTAATTTAATTACCAAAGATCCCGACTTTAACGAGCAAACCACTGATATTCTTTTCGAGTTAGGAAATTACAATCAGCAGCAACTCCGGGCAACGGTGAATCTCCCAATAACCGGTAACTTTGCCTTGCGCGCGAATTATTTTATTGAGCGTCGTGACGGTTACATTGATCAATATATGGATGTTCGTGACAGCAACAATGATGGCATTGCTGATGTCGATCAACGTCGCAATTACGCTGTTTCAGATGCCGATGAATATACTAACTCTGACCGATACGGCATGCGCATTACAGGGTTATGGGATATAGCGGAAGACTTTGAAGCCCGGTTTGCTTTTGAACGCTTTCAAGATAACAGTGCTGGCGGTTATATTGCCCCCGATTGTAAACAGTCGCCAGAAGCATGCGCATATTTTGGTGGCGATGAGCGCACCGTTTGGGTGAATACTCCGGGTGAAATGGATATGACGATTGACAGTTTCCGCGCGAAACTAAGCTATTACATTTCCGAGGATGTGCAACTGGTTTACAACGCGGGCTGGGCTTATCAAGAGCGCAGCCAGCAGTGGGATGGTGACATGGGGTGGTTCCCAACGCCAGGTGACAACACTGGTTGGGGATGGTCAGGATATTTGTACACGCCTTGGGGTGATGACTTGTATTTGGCAACCCGCTGGTCAGATTACAAATCCATTTCTCATGAATTGCAATTACAAGGCAGTTATGAAGACAAAATTAATTGGATTGTCGGCTACTTTAATTTTTCAGAAGATAATGCAATTCACTTTGATGTTGAGCTTCCTTTTTGCTGTGGAGCACCGACGCCAGGAGCCGGTACCTTTATTCAGCCAGAGCGACTATTAGATTCCGAAGCGCTGTTCACGCAAGCTACTTTTCATTGGAGCGAAGCTTTGCACTTTACTCTTGGTTATCGTACTACAACCGATCGTAAACGTGATATCGGCGGAACTAACTGGGGTGCTTGGGGACCTTGGAGTTATGACGCAAACGGTAATCAGGGTAGTTTCTCAGGCGGTGCTTTTGGACCCAATGAAGGCATTGACTGGGGAATTGTCGGAACGCCTGGAGCAGAACCTACTTACACCAGTGATGATTTATTGCCGGGTATGGGAACGCAGGATTACGCCAATAACTTAGTGATTGTTGGTTATAACGACACCTCGCACAAGTGGACCAAAGGCACCTGGCGAGTAGGTGTTGATTATGATCTCGATGCTGATAACTATTTATATAGTTATGTTGCTACGGGTTACAAAGCTGGCGGATTTGGTGACGGAATCGATGTTGATGGACTTGGAACTATTCAATTCTTTGGTTACGCACCGGAAGAGCTAACTAATTATGAAGTGGGCTATAAAGGCGTGTTGCTCGATGAGAAATTAAACCTAACGGTAGCGGCCTTCATTAGTGACTATGACGACAAACAAGTCACCACTTATCGTAAAGTGGGCGAGCATGCGATCACCGGTCAGGACATCTCTACCTTATTAACCGAGAACGCTGCGAAAGCGAGCATCAAAGGCTTAGAAGTTGAGTTTAGCTGGCGGCTATCTGAGCAAGATAAGTTAAGTGGCAATTTTGCTTTTCTTGATGCGACATACGATGAGTGGACCGGTTATTCAGACGGTTGGTACTGCGCGGAACGTGAAGCGGCTGGCGCCAGTGTGTGTGGCGACCAAGGGCAAGGAGATGTCAGTGGTAACAAACTACCTTATACTCCGGAGTTTTCATGGACCATTAACTATGAACGTGTCTTTGAACTTGAAGGCGACGGACAAATTACAACATGGTTATCCGTTCATTGGGAAGATGAGTCGCACTTAACCGATCGCAACTTTGATGAACTTGCCGCTTACAGTGATGTGCGTGATGCTTGGCATAATATCAATGCTAGTGTGCGTTACGATACTGGAAAAGATTGGTATGTCGAAGCTTATATCTACAATGCCACCGATGAGTTGGTGAAGACTTGGTCAAACGGTGGAGTGCAGTATCCTAAGTGGGGTTGGAACTCACCGCGAATGTTTGGTATTCGTTACAGTGCGGAGTTCTAATAATAATTATTCAGATCAATAAACTTTCAATGCGAGTGCTAATCGGCTTGCATTGATCCTCCCAACAGTGTTGCAGGCGTGCAAACGCCAACTACTGATCTTGCCTTGGTCGTTTCATTAACTTCCAAGGCTTTTTTTTGATTATTCCGCGAGCACGCCAAGATCGCGTGCAATAGCTTGCGCAGCATGACGGCCTTCGGCAATCGCCGTGACGACTAAATCAGCGCCGCGAACCATATCACCACCGGCATAAATTTTTGGATTGCTGGTTTGATAATTTTGCTGTTCGCTGGTTGCGACCAAACCATTATCGTGGGTCGACACCGACGCTTTTTCTGCCCAGTCGGGAAGCTGTCCGCGAAATCCATAGGCCACAATAATGGCATCGCATGGCAGTTCACTGTGAGCTTTTGTTTGCGTATTTTCACAAGTCAAAGCACGCAGTTGACCGGCGTTGTCCAGTACTGTTGTGAGCGCTTGGTGATGCCAAACGAATTCTACGCCTTCTTCAATTGCATGATTAAATTCTTTGCGTGAGCCAGGCATTGCGGCTTGATCTTTACGATATACGCAACGGACGGATTTAGCTCCTTGGCGGATGGCGGTGCGAACGCAATCCATGGCCGTATCACCGCCACCGAGTACCACCACGTCTTGGCCGCTTAAATCGATATAGGGGTAGTCGGGCACGGCATAATTGTGCAGCTGGCAAGTATTCCCAATTAGAAAATCCAGCGCGCGATAAACGCCTGCTTGTTCGCCTTCTCCGAGCTCTCCCGCTACTGCGTTATAGGTCCCTAGCCCGAGGAAAACACGATCAAATTGTTGCTCGATGGTGGCAAAGTCAATATCGACCCCTACGGTACAATTGAGTCTAAACTTAATGCCCATTCCTTCAAATACTTGACGACGTAACGCCATTACTTGTTTTTCTAATTTAAATTCTGGAATGCCAAAGGTGAGTAAACCTCCAATCTCTGGGTAACGATCGAAAACGGTAACCGCAATACCTTGTCGAATCAGCACATCAGCACAAGCTAACCCTGCAGGACCAGCACCAATTATCGCCACGCTAAAATCCTGTTGTGGCACATGACTGAGGTCGGGGCGCCAGCCTTGCGCCAATGCGCTATCGGTAATAAATTTTTCGACTTGGCCAATGGTAACGGCACCAAAGTCGCTGTTTAAAGTACAGGCTTGTTCACACAGGCGATCTTGTGGGCATACGCGACCACACACTTCCGGTAAACTATTGGTTTGGTGCGAAAGCTCAGCTGCTTCAATATATTTTCCTTCCGCGGCTAACTGTAACCAGTCGGGAATATAATTATGCACCGGACATTTCCATTGGCAATACGGATTTCCGCAACTAATACAACGTGAAGATTGTTCTTTTATTCCCGGCTGCTTAAAGCCTTGATAAATTTCCGCAAACTCATGTTGTCGTACTTCAATGGCAATTTTTTCGGGCTCTTCGCGTGGTTGATCCACAAACTCAAATAAAGGTCGATGTTCTCCCATTAGATTCTCCTTTGTTGGACCGATTAACTGGCTTTAACCAATGAAATCAATTTCGCTGACTTAGGTTTTTGTAAAGGTTTTCCTTGCACCTTGGGAGCGATGTATTTAAATGCGCCAATGTAGTGCTCAAAGCTTTCCAAAATTTGTTGTGCCCATTCACTTTGCGTGACTTGGGCGTGCTGCTCGATGAGCACCTTTAATTGTTCAATGCAGCTTTCATCTGTGACGTCGGATAAACGCTTTATAGTGACAAATTCTTGATTGCAGTATTCGTGAAATAAATTGGATTGATCGAGTACGAAAGCTTCACCTCCGGTCATCCCGGCTGCGAAATTCCAACCGACATTGCCAAGTACCACAACCCGACCGCCGGTCATGTATTCACAGCCGTGCGCGCCCAGACCTTCGACCACGGCATCGGCGCCGGAGTTTCGGACTGCAAAACGTTCACCGGCGCGTCCGGCTGCGTATAAAGTGCCTCCGGTTGCACCATAAAGACAGGTGTTACCAATTATACTGTTGCGTCGTGAAACAAGGGTGGAGTTGCGTGCAGTTCGGATCACAATTTGGCCACCCGACATGCCTTTTCCGACGTAATCGTTGGCATCACCTTCGACGGTGATATTAATGCCAGGACTGTTCCATACGCCTAAGCTTTGGCCTGCGGTTCCGGTAAAATTTAATTGAACCGGATGGGCGGCTACACCGTCGGCACCAAACTGTTGCGCAATGTAACCACTGATCCGTGCGCCAATTGAACGTTGGTAATTTTTAATACGATAACTTAGGGTGACACTTTGCTTGGAATCAATAGCTAACTTAGCATCATTAAGAATTTGCTCGTTAAGCAAACCTTTATCAAATGATGGATTGTCCTGTTCGATGCAATAGTTTGGATGTTCATTGACAACGGATGCACTGGATAAGATGGCATCTAAGTTGATCGACTTATGCTTATCAATCGTGGAGTTAATTCGCTTTAATAAATGGGTTTGACCAATAATATCGGTTAGCTGGCTCGCACCTAACTGCGCTAACCAATAACGAACTTCTTCGGCAATAAATTGAAAGTAATTTTGTACTTTTTCGGGTAACCCATGGAAGTGCTTCTGCCGTAAATTTTCATCTTGAGTGGCAACACCCGTGGCGCAATTGTTTAAATGGCAAATACGTAAATACTTGCACCCAAGCGCAACCATAGGGCCGGTGCCAAAACCAAAACTTTCGGCACCGAGAATGGCGCCTTTAATGACGTCTAATCCGGTTTTTAACCCGCCATCAACTTGTACCGTAACTTTATGGCGCAGCCCATTTTCGACGAGTGCTTGTTGAACTTCTGCAAGACCCAGTTCCCACGGTGAACCGGCATGTTTTATCGATGATAGTGGACTGGCGCCGGTGCCGCCATCGTAACCAGAAATGGTAATCATATCGGCATACGCTTTCGCAACACCTGCGGCAATCGTTCCCACACCTGGTTCAGAAACCAACTTTACCGAGACGCGCGCAGCGGGATTGACTTGCTTTAAATCGAAAATTAGTTGCGCGAGATCCTCAATTGAGTAGATGTCGTGGTGCGGTGGCGGTGATATTAAAGTCACGCCTGGAACCGAATGACGTAACTGAGCGATGACCTCGGTAACTTTATGGCCTGGCAACTGACCGCCTTCACCCGGTTTTGCGCCTTGCGCCACTTTTATTTGCAAAACTTTGGCATTCACTAAATAGTGCGCAGTAACCCCAAAACGACCCGAAGCCACTTGTTTAATATTGGAGTTGCGTTCGCTATTAAAGCGCGCGGGATCTTCGCCGCCTTCGCCAGAATTTGAATTACCACCCAAGCGATTCATTGCAATCGCCAAGGACTCATGGGCTTCGGGGGAAAGTGCGCCAATTGACATAGCGGCACTATCAAAGCGTGGCAAGATCGCAGCACTTGCTTCGACAGCGTCTTGGTTTATCGGTTCTGCGGCTGGAACGAGTTGTAATAGATCACGCAAAGCGAGCGGTTTGCGTTGGTTTACGCTGTCTGCAAAAACTCGGTAGTCTTGGTAGCGTCCACTGTTAACCGCTTGTTGGAGTTGCTGAACGACATCTGGATTATAGGCATGTTGTTCACCATTAAATTGATATTTTAGTAAGCCTCCATGAGCAATGGTTGAAGTGGGATTCAGTGCCCATTGATGGTTGCGTCGCGCTTCTTGTTCCAACCAATTGAAGTCAACACCTTGGATGCGACTTGGCATACCAGGAAAGCAGCGTTCAATCACTTCATCAGCGATCCCGAGTCCCTCAAATAACTGCGCGCCACGATAACTGGCCATCGTTGAAATACCCATCTTCGATAAGATTTTTCGTAAACCATATTCAATACCTGTGCGATACGACAAGATCGATTGTGACAATGCATCGGCGGTTTGCTCGGTTAAATTGGCCGCTATCACTTGATAAGCCAAATAAGGATAAACTGCTGTGGCCCCTAAACCACACACCACAGCAAAATGATGTGGATCGCGCACAAAGCCAGAGCAAACAATAATATTACAGTCGCAGCGTAAACCTTGTTTGATGAGTGCATTATGGATTGCGCCAGTGGCTAAGGCTGCATGAATAGGAACTTCGTCGAGAGACAAATAACGATCGGACAAGCACAATAACACAACGCCATCACTTACTACTTGCAATGCTTCGTCTACGATGCGATCAATAGCCGCGGCTAAACTTTCGTCAGGGTACATGGCCAGTTTAACCGTATAGTGACGATAATGTTTGCCTTTTAGATTAGCTAACTGTTGGTATTCTCCATGGGTTAACACCGGAGACTCGAGAACAACACGATAAGCGTGCCCAGTGGTTTCTTGAAAAACGTTATATTCAACACCAATACAGGTCTCCAAACTCATGCTGGCTTGTTCGCGCAATGAGTCAATGGGCGGATTGGTAACTTGCGCAAATTGTTGCCGAAAATAATCGAAGAAATTGCGTCGTTCGCTAGATAAAACGGCGACTGGAGTATCATCGCCCATCGAACCGGTCGCTTCATTGCCAAGACGCGCGAGAGGTAAAATTATCTCGCGCTTTTCTTCGGTTGAAATTGCAAAACATTTTTGCTGGGTAAGCAGCGCATTGGGTTCAATCGGATCGATGGTTTCTTGTGCATAACGAGTGAGCGTTAAATGGTTTTCTTCTAACCATTCACGATACGGATGACGAGCTTTTAATTCATCATCTATCTCGCGACTTTTCCATAGCTTGCCAAGTGTGGTATCGACCGCTAGCAACTCTCCCGGTCCAACGCGGCCTTTTTCAATGACGTCGGCTTCGTCATAATCCCAAACACCCACTTCCGAGGCTAAAGTGATCAGGTTGTCTTTGGTAATTACATAGCGCGCTGGGCGTAAGCCGTTGCGATCGAGCGTACAAGCAACATGACGACCATTGGTCATTACGATCCCGGCTGGGCCATCCCAAGGCTCAATGTGCATAGAGTTAAACTCGTAAAATGCGCGTAAGTCGGGATCCATTCCTGGCAGGTTTTGCCATGCCGGTGGAATTAATAAACGCAGTGCGCGAAAGATATCCATACCACCTGCTAGAAAGACTTCGAGCATATTATCCAATGACGATGAATCGGATCCGGTTTGGTTCACTAGCGGCTCGATTTCGCGCAGATCAGGCAACAAAGGCGTTACAAATTTACTGGTTCGCGCTTTGGACCAGTTACGGTTTCCAGTGATGGTATTAATTTCTCCGTTGTGCGCGAGAAATCGAAACGGTTGCGCGTACTTCCATTGCGGTAACGTATTGGTTGAAAATCGTTGATGGAATAAACAGATAGCACTGGCGAAGTCAGACGCCTGTAAATCAAGGTAAAAGCGGCTCAAAAATTTTGGCATCACTAACGCTTTGTACACCATGACCATGCACGATAAGGATGAAACGTAGTAGTCAGGACAGTTAACTTCGCGTAACAAACGCCAAGCGGCACGTCGCCGCGCGATGAACAAACGACGTTCCATATCATGCTGACTCCATCCCGGCATGCCTTGGACGAAAATTTGTTCAATTTGCGGTAAGCTACTAAGCGCAACTTCGCCGCAAACTTCTAAATCAACGGGCACTTTGCGCCAGCCAATTACGGTTAAGGTTTCACGTTTGATTTCTTGTTCTAATACCGCGCGACAGGTTTGAGCGAGAGCTTCATTTTGACTCAAAAATACCATGCCTACCGCAAAATCCTTACCAAGTTTAAGACCAGCTTCGGCAGCCACGCGGCGCAAAAAAGCTTCCGGCTTTTGGATCAGTAATCCGCAGCCATCGCCGGATAATCCATCACTGGCGACTGCGCCACGATGGGTCATGCGGTTAAGGGCTAAAAGGGACGTCTCGACGAGTTGGTGGCTGGCTTCGCCGGCGATGTGCGCGATCATGCCAAAGCCACAATTGTCTTTTGCTTGCTGGTGATGATAGAGCGGTTTCATAAACGTTCCTTTTCCAGTCAACCACGGCAGTAACAGCTCCATGGATGCAAGTTGAATTTCGGCCGAACGCGGAACTGGCCACTAGGGCACAAGTACAGCTGGCGGGTTATGATCGCTTGGCGTTAGCGCTACGGTTCTGGTAACCGCTTGAGCAGGTTGATGTGCCCGGCATTTAGTTTAAGTAAGTTGCGCAAGCGATAATGTCGATGGTCCAAATCGACTGGCTCAGTGGCGCTTTTGCCAAGGCTTTTGTTGGCAATGGTTATGTTTTTAGTGAGTGCCACTGAACGTTTTTTATTATGTGCTGCATAGCAGCAGAGGGTCAGTCTATAACGAATATTTAACCATTGTAAAGCAATTAAAGTGTAATAATATTACATTATATGCGCGTCTAGCGCTGATTGATGGCAGCCTTTATTGGTATGGAAGATATTTTGTGCGCAAAGACATCCCGATTTACTGCTGAAATAACGAACCTGGTTCAAAAGTCATCTGAACTATCGTATTTTGAAATGTAATAATATTACATTTATATCAATAATATGCATTTCTAGTGCTTAAATATTCATCTTTATATTGCTGATTGGATATTAAACTTGGTCCTTTGCTGGTCGATAACAGGTCTATAAGTGTAAAAATTTAGGAAGCAAGCAAATGAACCGGCGCGTATTTATTGTTAGCTACTTAGTTCTTTTAGTTGTTGTTAGCAGCGGCTGGCCGATTGCGATGGCAGCTGCGCCAGTCACTCAGCAAGTTATCCAACCGCCGTATCTGACCGCAGAACAAACACGGCAATATTCTTATCTATTGTGGCAATCGCCGGTAGGCGAGGGGTTACAGGTGCAAATATTGCCAACACTGAATGCGTCCGGCCGTGCTGAATATTCATCGCTAGGTAAAAGTGGGCGGCATGCGAGCAGTGAGGTGCGCAATGTACCAGATGTGCTGCATCAAGCCATTACAGAGTTAACGTTTCATGCCGGCTATCGTGCCGCGCCGCAGGCCGCTGCTTGGCGCGTGCAGTGGATCCTGAATGATTATCAAACGCTATACGCAATGGATGATCGTGACCACAGCGCCAGCTTAGGTGGTGCTCAGTTGGATCGCTTGTGGAGCGAAATTGCTGGTGATGACCGCGCTGCTCGAGTGAAAGTGACTATGGTGGTTTATGACGCCGCCGGGCGGCAACGTTTAGTGGTTCCGGTGGTCGCGTCGATGTGGCCTTGTGAACGTTCGGCCATCGCATTTAATTATCCACCCAGTCAACAGCAAGCGTTTTTGAATCAATGGGCGAGTACTACCACCGGGCAAACTTTTGCGGCAGCGATCAATCGCACTCTACAAGAACTTAATCGTTTTTTCTTAGAACAGCCGCTAACAGCCTCGGTATTAAGGGTTGAGCAAAATCAAGTTTATGTTTCTCTGGGGCAAGGTGTGGTCTATCCCCGTGAAATTTTACAACTTGAGTATCAAGAGGATCCGAATTTTCCCGCGTACTCGGTTTCGCGCTTGGTGGTTGAAGAAGTCTTCGATGAAATGGCCATCACTCATCCATTGGATGTCTTTGCTGCTAATGTGATCCCGGGTGACCAAGTTTCGATTCGTAAAACGCTGCCGCAACGAACCTTTAAGTCGGTGGCCAGAAGTGCTGGGCAATGTGCGCAAGATGAGCGTCGACAGGCCGACTAATTCATTTGTCGAAACTCATGTGACCGCTTACTATTAGGGATACTGATATTGAGCAATGTGCTCAATTAATTCTTAACATCCCGAAGCAACTTATGAGCGATAAAAAAGTTAACGTTACGCGCGCACCGAATAATGCCCTGAATTTACCTTTTCGGGCGCATTCCTCATTACAACCCTCGCGCGATATGATCGAGCAAGCGAAACATTGTGATGACTCAGCGCAAACCCTATCTTCGTCTTACCGGCTGGCGTTTGATGATCCCGAGTTTCTCCTGCAAGATGAGCAGCGCGCAGTGCGCTTGTTGCTTGAGTGGCAAAAGCCAGATCAAATGCTTAACCAGCACCAAATACAAGCCACTTGGCCAATTTTTGGCAGTGCTCGCATTTTCTCTAAGCCCGATGCAAGTGCACGTGTTGCAACACTCAGTCAAGCGTTGCAAAAGGATCCGGAAAATCCACAGTTATTGATCAAACTGCAGCAAGCACAGCGTTTACTCGATAAGACACCATTTTACGATGAATGCGTAAAATTGGCTGGGTTATTGTCGGATCCGGCGACTACCGGAATTGATGCGACGGTGATCACCGGTGGTGGTCCGGGCATTATGGAAGCGGCAAATAAAGGTGTCGCTAAAGCCGGACGCGACAGCATTGGGCTTAATATAGTGTTACCCACTGAGCAAGAGCCGAACCGCTATATTACGCCAGAGTATTGTTTTCAATTTCACTATTTTGCAATCCGGAAAATGCACTTTTTAGCGCGCGCGAAAGCCTTATTCGCTTTTCCTGGCGGTTACGGTACTTTGGATGAAGTGCTGGAAACCTTAACTCTCGTGCAAACACGCCGCCTGAAACCGATGCCGGTATTTTTATTTGGAGAGGAGTTTTGGCGCAAGATTATTAATTTTGACGGTCTTGTCGAAGAAGGTGTGATCAGTGCATCCGATATTGAATTATTCACTTTTGTTGATACCGCTGAACAAGCCATCGCAGGCGTTAAAAAGTATTATTCCACCGAGTAACTCATGGTTAGAATCGCGCGTTAGGCAATGCGCGCTTTTAATTGTTGCCAAATATATTGAGCTACCGGACCGTGGCTAACATCGAGGCGACGATACGCGCGCACCTCGCCACTAAACTCCGACTCAAAGTGAGCGACTTTAAATTGTCGTAACCGATTGGCAGCTAAATCGTTTTCTACGTAATGTTTTGGGATCATTCCCCAACCGATTTTATCGATTAATAGCTGCCGGGCCATTTGCGGTGTATTTACCTTGCACATTTGGCTAGTGGTTTTAAACGCCGTTAAGCTTTCATTATCAAAATTCAACTTACTCTCAACCGCGGTGATAATTGGAAACTGACTCAGTGTGGTTAAGGGAATTGGCGAGTCTTGGTGAAATAATTCAGGATGGGCCACCAATATCAAATGAAAATTACCAAGGTGCAAAGTGTCATAATCACCAGAGGAGTGCATGACATGAAACCACGGACCGATACCTAAGTCGGCTTTGCCTTCGTTCAAACTTTCCAATGAAGAAAAACGATAACCGCTCATCAGGTTAAAGCGGGTCGCTTGGAATTGTTGAATGGTTGCGCTTAATGCGCTTTGAAACATTACCGGTGGCGCGGCTTGCTCGTAGCTTATGGAAAACAAGGGCTCTACACCTTGAGCGAGCTGATGCCCGAGTGATTGTAGCCGATCGACGCCTTGTAATATTTCTTTGGCTTGATGGTAAAACACGCGACCTTGTTCTGTGAGTGTCAGCCGATAATGATCGCGGTTGAGCAGGCTAAACCCAAGGGATTGCTCCAACTTCTTGATCGCCATTGACAATGCTGGCGGCGTTTTATTGAGCCGCTGTGCGGCGGAGTTAAGGCCGCCATCCTCGACAATCCAGTGTAAAATAGTGAGCTGCTCAAGAGTCATTAAATAATTATTAATAAGATACAAACAAAGCTTAAATATTATTTTATCACTATTGTGCGTATGATCCACTGGTTTTCCAGTTAAAGGTATTCGCCATGAACTCTCGAGTAATCGCTATTGCAACACTGTTGTGGGCTCTCGTCGGCTGTGAAGCGCCGTCTGAAGTGGCTATTGAAGAAGAAGTGCGACCAGCAAAAATCATTACTGTGGACGATGCATCGGTCACCAACATGCGCCATTTTCCGGCGTTGGTAGAAGCTAATCAAGGCGCTAATCTAGCGTTTCGGGTTAGCGGTGAGCTGCAATCGTTTCCGGTGAAGCCGGGCGACCGAGTCGCCAAAGGGCAGCTATTAGCTGCACTCGATGATGAAGATTTTAAGTTAGCCTTGAATGATCGCGCCGCGCGCTTCGAGTTGGCTAAAACTCAATTTGAGCGAGCGCAAACGTTGCTTGATAAAAAATTGGCTCCACAGTCACAACTCGATGAAGCCGCCGCCAATTTGAAAATTACCGAAGCCGAATTCGAACGCGCAAAATCGGATTTGGAACACACCGAGTTGCGCGCACCTTATTCCGGATCAATTGCCAAAGTTTATGTGAAAAATCGAGAAAACATTCAGGCAAAGCAAAATATTTTGCGCATTCTTAGCCGTGACGTAATGGATGTGACCATTCAAGTTCCCGAGCGAATTATGGCTTTGGTTAAACGCGGCGTTAATTATCAGCCACAAGTGACATTTGACTTCGCGCCTGAGCAGTCTTACCCCGTTACTATTAAAGAGTGGGATACTCAAGCGGATCCAGCGACCTTAAGTTATCGAGTCGTTTTTTCCTTGCCGACCCCAGAAGCCATTAATGTTTTGCCGGGAATGAGCGCAACAGTTCATATTGATCTTAATGCGATAGTGCAAAATGCAACGGATCATATTTTATTACCCGTTGAAGCGGTGTTTGTTCCAGACAATGAAACCGTGGATGCTGGTGAAGCTTTTGTATGGCGCTATCATGCTGAACAGCAGGGCGTTGAATTAGTGAAAGTAATCGTTGGTGATGTCCAAAACAAGGGGATTGAGATTATCAGTGGTGTCAGTCCCGGCGATCAAATTGTCGCGGCCGGTGTGCATCAATTGCGGGCCGATATGAAAGTAAAACCTTGGCATAAAGAGCGAGGTTTATAATGAACATAGCTCAGCTATCGATAGACAAAAAAGTCATCAGTTGGATGATGGCTACATTATTGCTCTTAGGTGGCATTATAAGCTATCAAGGATTGGGGCGACTTGAGGATCCTGAGTTTACGATTAAGCAGGCGATGATTCTCACTCAATACCCGGGCGCCAGTCCGACCCAAGTGGAAGAAGAAGTCACTTATCCATTAGAAAATGCCATTCAATCGCTTCCCTATGTCGATTTTGTTACCTCCATTTCATCGAATGGTCAGTCGCAAATTATTGTTGAAATGAAAAGTCATTATCGAAAGCAGCAATTGAAGCAAATTTGGGATGAGCTACGGCATAAAGTTAATGATTTAAGACCGCAATTACCGCCTGGTGTACAAGCACCTTTAGTGGTGGATGATTTTGGTGATGTCTACGGAATGTTATATGCGATTACCGGAGACGGTTACAGTTATGAAGAAGTGAGTGACTACGTTGATTTTTTAAAGCGTGAGCTGGTGTTGGTTGAGGGCGTGGGTAAGGTGACTACCTCGGGGTTGCGCCAACAACAAGTGGTGGTTGAAATTTCAACTCATCGTTTATCACATTTGGGAATTCCTGCTGCGCATATTGTGCAATTGCTGCAAGCTCAAAATACAGTATCGAATGCGGGAAGAATTAAAGTTGGCAGTGAGTCGATTCGTTTTCATCCAACCGGTGAATTCAATAGTGTCAAAGAACTTGAAAGCTTGCTGATCTCGAAGCCGGGTGAAGGAAAATTAATTTATCTTGGCGATGTTGCTGAGGTTAAAAAAGAATATGTGGAAGTTCCGGACAACATCATCAATTACAATGCTAAGCCCGCAATCTTTGTTGGGATCTCTTTTGCAAGTAATGTGAATGTCGTTGATGTCGGCGAGCATATCGATGCCAAACTGGCGGACATCGATTATCAACGTCCCCTGGGTATGGCGATCAATCCGGTTTATAAACAACCCGATGAAGTGGCTAAATCGGTTGATGGTTTTGTGGTTAGCCTAATGGAAGCGGTTGGCATTGTGATTATTGTGCTACTGCTGTTCATGGGACTGCGTAGCGGTGTGTTAATTGGTTTAATTTTGCTGTTAACCGTACTTGGCACCTTTATTTTTATGAAGTTAATGGCGATAGATTTGCAGCGTATTTCCTTGGGCGCTTTGATTATTGCGCTGGGGATGTTGGTCGATAACGCCATTGTGATCACCGAAGGCATTTTGGTTGGGTTAAAGCGCGGACAGTCGACGGCGAAAGCAGCGGTTAGCATTGTTAATCAGACCAAGTGGCCACTGCTGGGAGCAACCGTTATTGCGATCACGGCATTTGCACCGATTGGCTTATCATCCGATGCCACAGGTGAATTTGCCGGTAGTCTGTTTTGGGTGCTGCTTATTTCGTTGTTACTCAGTTGGATAACGGCTATTACCTTGACGCCATTTTTCGCTGACTTGATGTTTGCAAAAACTAAAGCAGACGAGGCCCTTGAGCAAAACTTGAATACTGAGCAGGCGGATCCTTATCGTGGTGCGATCTTTGAGTTTTATCGTCGCTTACTCGGATTTACCCTACATCATCGAGTGCTAACCATAGTTGCTATGTTTGGAATGTTAGTGGCCGCTGTTGTTGGCTTTGGTCAGGTAAAACAGTCGTTTTTTCCGGCCTCTAATACGCCAATGTTTTACGTTGACTATTGGCGTTTTCAAGGTTCCGATATTCGTGAAACGCAGCACGATATTGAGCAATTACAAGCTTTCTTATTGGCGCAACCAGAAGTCACTGAAGTGTCGACTACGGTGGGCCGCGGAGCGCCGCGGTTCATGCTAACTTACGCACCGCAAAAATCTTATGCCGGTTATGGTCAAGCGATTGTGCGGGTTGAATCTCGAGAACAAGTGGCCTTAGTGATGGCGCGGGTACGCGAACACAGCAACCGCCATTTTCCCAATGGCATGATGAAAGTTAAGCCGATGGAGATTGGGCCGTCGAGCGAAGCTAAAATTGAGGTGCGGTTTTCCGGCGCGGAACCTGCAGTGTTGCGTGAACTGGCGGCACAAGCCATTAACCTATTGCAGGCTGAACCGAGTGCGCATAATGTGCGACATACTTGGCAAGAAAAAACCAAGGTTATTCGCCCGCAAATTAATGAGTCCGTTGCGCGTCGTTTAGGCATTGGTAAGTCGGATATTGATGATATTTTGCTAACGAATTTTAGCGGTAAACAAGTGGGCCTATATCGCGAAGGAACCGACATGTTGCCGATTGTGGCACGAGCGCCGGAATCGCAACGTTTGACCATTGACAGCTTAAGCGATTTGCAAATCTACAGCCCCGCACTGGGCGTGTATGTACCCATTACACAAGTCGTTTCGGACTTTAAAGTTGAATGGGAAAACTCGTTAATTTTAAGACGTGATAGAAAACGTACTTTGTCGGTGCAAGCCGATCATGATGTGTTGAGTAATGATACGGCGGCGTCAGTCTTGGCTCGGGTTAAGTCGGATATTGAAGCGATTGAGTTGCCTCGTGGCTATGAGTTTGAGTGGGGTGGTGAGTTTGAGTCTTCAAGCAAAGCACAAAAAGCCATTTTTGGTTCGTTACCCCTCGGGTATGTTGCGATGTTTATGATCACCGTGTTGTTGTTTAATTCGGTGCGCGTTCCTCTGGTGATTTGGTTAACTGTACCGCTAGCCATTATCGGGGTAACTTTCGGTATGTTAGTTATGAACGCTTCTTTTAGTTTTATGGCGTTATTAGGGCTGTTAAGCTTGTCGGGAATGCTGATTAAAAATGGTATTGTTTTGGTTGATCAAATTAACTTAGAGTTAGCGCAAGGCAAGGAGCCTTATCGCGCCATTATTGATTCTGGCGTGAGTCGTGTGCGTCCCGTTTCGATGGCGGCGATTACGACAATTTTAGGCATGATTCCATTATTGTTTGATGTGTTCTTCCGTGCAATGGCTGTTACCATTATGTTTGGACTCGGTTTTGCTACCATTTTAACATTGGTGATTGTACCGGTGCTTTATGCGATGTTATTTCGGATCAAATCAACCTAACCAAGCGGACTAAAATAAAAAAGGGAAGCACATGCTTCCCTTTTTTTATTGCTTTGGTTTTAGTTAGCTTGCAAGCGTAGGGTAATACCTGAAGCTGCGCTGTAACCATAGAGATCTAAGTACCAACGACCATCTTGTGGATTTTGGAAAGTACACGTCTCATTGTTGCCTGATTTATATGGACGACAATCGTACTGGCTTGCCGTTGATTCAGCGCCGTAACGAACGTATAAGTCTGCGTCACCCACACCACCGGAAATGCTCACCGTTAAGTTTGAATAGCCGGCTGGTAAGTCATAATAGTAACGAGTCCATTGACCGTAGTTAACAACAATGTTGCTAGCACTTACATCAATTGGGTCATTACCGCCTGGAGGAGGTGTAGTGCCACCGTCATAGCTACCCACTAATGTCACGCCAGAGAAAGCGCTGTAAGCTTTCACGCGCACATAGTAAGTACCACCGGTTTGGTTACCACTACAGGTTTCGTTATTGCCATTGCGGTATGGACGGCAGTCATAGCTACTGTCAGTCGGTGCTGAACCAAACTTCACGTACATATCGGCATCACCTGAGCCACCACTGATCTGGAAGCTGATGTTGCTGGCGCCTTGTGGCACTTCAAGCGTGTAAACAATGTCATTACCGGTTGACGCACTCAAGCCACTGACCGGTTCGCCGTTGGTAAGTTTATTGTCACCTGGAGGTGGCGGTGGAGGAGGTGTGGTGCCACCATCAAATAGCGAGTAAGCCAAAAGGTTTGGCGAGCCGTTCACACCGCTGATGGCATTCTGAGTTGCATTATCTTCTAACGCCTGCTCAACCTGTGAAGGCGTAGCATTTGGGTTATTAGCTAAGTACAACGCAGCGACACCAGCAACGTGAGGACTCGCCATCGACGTTCCACTCATCGTTTGAGAACCACCATTCATACTAGTAGAAGTGATGTTTGAACCAGGAGCAAAAATGTCAACACAACTTCCATAGTTCGAGAAAGAGGAACGCGAATCGCTACTGGTGGTAGAACCAACAGTAATCGCATCCGCAGCGCGCGCCGGAGAGTAATTACAAGCATTGCTGTTGTCATTACCGGCGGCGACAACAGTCACAACACCTGCTGCGACGAGGTTGTTGGTTGCGTTGTCTATGGATGATGAAGAACCACCACCAAGACTCATATTAGCAACGGCTGGTTTCACGTGGTTTTGTGCAACCCAGTCGATACCTGAGATGATGCCGGAGTAAGAACCTGAACCTTGGCAATCGAGAACGCGCACGCCAATAATGTCTGCGCCTTTTGCAACACCGTAAGTGGCCGATGCTACTGTACCCGCAACATGCGTACCGTGGCCTTGACAATCTGAGGTGTTGTTATCGTTATCGATAAAGTCATAACCGCTAGAAACGCGGCCGCCGAAGTCAGAGTGATTGTTAACACCGGTGTCGAGAATGTAGACATTCACATTCGAAGCATTAGTGTTATAAGTGTACTGAGAGTCTAGTGAACCACCGCGTTGGTCGATTCGATCTAAACCCCAAGTAGCATTATTTTGGGTCGCATTTATCGTGACCATTTGATCGGGTTCGATAAAGTCGACTAAAGGATGCTTCGCCATTTTAGCGGCGGTCTTCTCATCCATTTCGAACACTGCACCGCGCAGTGCTGCAGAGAATTTCATTTGTACGCTGGCGTTTAATGATTTTGCAAGTTGCGCAGAAGCATTATCCACCGCACCTTTCATTGCATTCGGACCGAGCGCCATGCCGTTTTTGGCAAGTGCGGTGTCTTTAAATACAACGATGTATTGATCTTGGATGACATTGTTAGGATTCGCAGCTTTTTTAAGCTCACCCGCGTGGATAAACGGGACACTCATTAGGCCCATTGCGAGCGCGAGTTTGTTTAGTTTCATGGTTTCCTCCATACCCTGCCTAAGGGTCTTAGGCTTGGTCGTACTTTCGTTATAGTTGTAACAGTTTTGGCAACTGCTTATTGCGGCACATCTACAGCGGAGAGTTATTTTATATGTATCTCAGATGTAATTAGGATGCTATTTCAGGTTAGCCTTAAATGCAACCGGGATTTGCTATTATGTGATATAACCAAGTATTATGAAGACGATAGATGTCGGGTTAACTGTATGATTTATAAGCGTGCTTTAATCTGATCCGACCAGGCTAAAAAAACACCTAGGATGGCCAAATGGCATTAACTGACTCCGAAATTGCACAAATTCAGCGGACCGGCGATCATTTTAAAAAGGTTTTAAATGAAACTTTTGATTTATTACCTCGCTCAGCGCGGAGCATTGCCGGTCTGGCTCGCTGGAGCGGGGTCAATAAGTCGACCTGCCAACGTTTGGTGCAAGCGTTAACCAAAACCCAAAGTGGCTTAGATGTCATTGTAACTTTGCCGGGTGTGAGCGGTTTAGTGCAACTACACGACAGCTTTATCGATCGCTTGCGCGAGCCGCAAAATCTCCAGCGCTTCGAATTGATGACCAAACAGTATGAAGATTTGATTCTAAAGTTTGCGACGAGTCAGTCCGATTTAAAGCGGCAAATTGAAAAGTATCAAAAATATACGTCGGGTTCATTGCAGAGTTTTTCGCGCGTGATGCGCAAAAATGCCTATGAAATGAATCGCGAATTAACCGGTGAGTCGGTCGATCTATATTTGGGACTTTGCTTTATGCGGGTGAACCCAAATAATCATACGTTTTTAGATGAGTTTATTATTGCGAATAAGTCAGGCGTAGAACTGTCACACGCTGCGCGACCCTTCGTGCAACATTTTGGTGGCAACCTAGCCGAGCTGGTGGTGAATCATCCGCAAGTCTTAACCAGCGCTGAGCAGCATCGTATTGATGCCGATGTTTCGCAAGAGTTCTTGCTTAGCGAGTACTCAACACCGGGTGTTGAAAACACTTACGCAGGGGTTGCTAACCTGAAAAATGCGTTGGTTTATGATCACACTTTACCACCGATCAATAGTGGACAATTTAATATAACGACGGCACACTTTGATGCACGCACACAGCCCAATCCGCTGATGGATGATTATAAAGTGGTCTGTCAAAGCTTGATGCAACGCAGTCCGGCCAAGCGCATTGCGCTGGTGACCTTTATCGAGCGCGAGCTGGGTCAGCATGCACGTATTCAAGGCGGTTGTTATCCCTCGAGTGTAAAAATTCATGAGAAATTTCATCAACCAGAAGACTTGTGGTGCGAACGTTTTAGTGAGTCACCGGAGATTAATTTAGTCAACCCATCGGAACCGCAACTCGATAATAAATTGAAAGTCGACTTTGCCGATAACTTAGTTGGCTGTGGGTTTGAAATGCTAGGCGCCGATCCGAATCAATATATTGGTTTTATGATGTATGTTGACTACCCGATTTGGCTAACCAGTCATCGCTTTTATTTTGTGTTTTAAAATCATAAAACAGTAGCAATGGTAGGGCCTTGAAAAGGTTTTGCATCATGCTTATAGACTTTAATTAACTGAGTCTACCTATGGTCAGGACGATAACCATTAATACTATTTAGTCTGCTTCGACTCATGGCTGTATGAATGTTTCATTTACGTAGAGCGTTGTTGACCGCCAACAGACGAATCATTTGCAATAAAGAGTTAATCTATGTCACCTATTGTACCGTCGAAGCACTCAACCTGGGTTTTCATTCTGTCGATAGTCGCCTTTGTGTTGGGAGGTGTTTGCTGGTGGGCGGTTTATCCAGCTACGCAACACGACGCAGCATTTTGGGTTGGAGTCGTGCTTATGGCACCGCTAATTTATTTAACTTTTACCACCATTGGTAAGGTCGGCAGAGGTTCAAAATGGTTACAGCATCGCTCTAAATTGGTACGGTTTTTATTTGCTCTCGGTTGGCTGCTCGGTTCAATTGCTTTATATGGACTGCTGATGTGGCTGCTGTCGCTACTATTAGGTAAAGCATCATAATGTTGATTGAAAAAAAGTTACCGCTCGCGTTATTTCTCATTAGCTTGCTATTTGCGACCAGAAGTTTTGCTGTGGGTTGGGAAGAGGTCGCTAAAGACGATCTACAAGCTCGCGGGATTGAAATTCAAGTTGAATACAAGCAAAACGATCAATGTCATCAGTTGCAAATCTCTTTGCCGCGTCAGCTTCAGTTTGAAGCGTTAGGCACGCGCTTATTCGCCCAAGTGCAATTACAATTGATTAGAAATAAGACTCAAGGTTGGCAAATATCACCGGTTGGAACTCGGCTTACTTTACCGGTCTTGATCGATCAGCAGTCAGTAAAAATATCGGCGTTGTGTTTACAAGATGAAGATTTATCGGTGGCTTATTTATCCGCAGTATATAGTGATGTTGCAAAGGGAGTACCTATGCTAGTAGTGATCGATTTAAGCGAATTTCGTGGTGGATAATTACTCAGGTTCTGACTCAAGCCAGTCCACTGCGTCTTTGTAGCAAGTAAAACAAGCAAACTCCTCTTTGCCAACATGGACACTGTATTCACGCCAGATATTGGCGTAGGTTAAATCGAGATCATCTTTCATAACCGCCGCAGAGCGATAGTTACCGGGTGCTTGTTTGGCAAAATTAGCGAGGGTACTTAGATCTTGATACTGTAACATTGGGGTTGCTTCTCGATAATCGATTAGAAACGCACGACCGGGCGTATAGCGATGGTCGGCGACAATTTCAGCAAAGGCTTTTAGTAGCTCATCAATAAATACTTCCCCGAACCATTGCAGCTCGACGAAAGCATCACTTTTGTGAAAAGCAATTTTATAACTCAAAACGATTTATCCTAAAGAGTCTGCGGCTGCCAAACGATTGAGTTGTCGAACACAATCGTAAGGATCAATTATTTAACTTAATCAGGTAGCCGAATATTAATCAGAATGAGTTCAGGTTAGTCAAAAAGTTCGTCAGGAGCAAGGGTTACTCAGCTTAATAAAGACCAAGCTGGGGTAACCTTTTATTGGCTCTCGTTTTGGCAAGCATTGGTATCAACTTAGCGCTTGATAGGCTTGAGTGATCCAGTCGATAACC
This sequence comes from Gammaproteobacteria bacterium, assembly GCA_013373545.1. GTDB lineage: Bacteria > Pseudomonadota > Gammaproteobacteria > Enterobacterales > Kangiellaceae > Pleionea. The sequence continues at coordinate 493 of JABXHQ010000062.1, read as the reverse complement.
ACCGCGTCGACTTCGTCAAGACGGCTTAAAGTTATGCGGTGAGTACACATAGTTCTAAAAGGTCCCGAAGGGCCCAAACGGTCTTGTGGTTCGATACCGGTAAGTTTTAATCCTAAGTCAATCCGCGTTTTCGTGGCGGGTTTAATTAACGCAAACTGTTTCTTGGTCTTAATACTAACACTGGTTTTTTCGGCACGATGATCACATCGTCGCCTAGTTGGCTGACCACTTCAATTAACCGCTAATAGATAGGTAACAGTGTTTCTTTTCCGCGATACTGCTGAGCCACCCAGTCATCGGGTGAAGCGGGCGCTGGTTTGGATAGGTGTACAATCGAATTGGCAAATCCATGGGTTACGCCATGTTCTTGCTTAAGAAAGTTTACCGCTTCAGAATGCTTAGTAAAGGATTGAGTTTGTAAAAGCTCTAACCATTGTTCTAGGCTTTTACCCGTTTTCTCTGGTAGATTATTGATCATCGTTTACAGTGCTTT
>JABXHQ010000070.1 GCA_013373545.1 Gammaproteobacteria bacterium | reverse complement strand
TTCACGGGCTTTCACACGTAATGCAGTCATTTGCTCAACTGTCATTCCGCGGTACTCGGCAGTCACAGCAGATAGTGCTTTAGAAGCCACTTCATTGACTTCAGCGACTATCGCTTTTTTGCCTTCAAGTCCAAGTGCCACTTTCGTTCACCTCCAGTGTTTCCCGAAAAGTTGCCTTTTCAGGGTTAACATCAATCGAGTTATTTCCAATGGAAACTTCTCGACAATCGACACGGTGAACCGTCCCAGGAAATCTGAGTCGGGTTACACCGTCTGCGCAGGTTAGATATTAAGAAAGCTTGCGCCTTCACCTACGGTCTTTGACGGTTCCCATAAAGTAAACTTTATGAGAACCCAAGCTCCGTCTCGCTCACGCGAGTCAAAAGCTTAATCTTTAGCAATCTCAATCGACGCTTGGTCGATGGTCAAGCCAGGTCCCATAGTAGAAGATAAAGACACTTTCTTCATGTAGGTACCTTTTGCAGAAGCTGGTTTAGCTTTCTTAAGAGCTGCGATCAATGAGCCCATGTTTTCTTTTAACGCTTGCACGTCGAAAGAAATTTTACCGATGCTTGCATGAACGATACCGTTCTTGTCAGCGCGGTATTGAACTTGACCCGCTTTTGCATTTTTAACAGCAGTTGCCACGTCAGGAGTAACCGTTCCAACTTTAGGATTCGGCATTAAACCACGTGGACCAAGAATTTGACCTAATTGGCCCACTACACGCATTGCGTCAGGGCTGGCAATTACTACGTCAAAATCCATGTTTCCTTTTTTAACTTCGTCAGCTAAATCGTCCATACCTACGATGTCGGCACCGGCTTCTTTCGCTGCATCAGCGTTTGCGCCTTGGGTAAATACCGCAACACGTACGTCTTTACCAATACCGTTAGGAAGAACTGTAGCACCACGTACTACTTGATCAGATTTACGTGGATCGATACCAAGGTTTACCGCGATATCAACGCTCTCTGAAAATTTAACTTTAGAAACTTCTTTTAATAACTCAATCGCTTCGTCAACGCCGTAAACTTTATTGCCGTCTACTTTTTCTTTAATTAAGCGAGCGCGTTTCGATAATTTAGCCATTCGATTAACCCTCCACGTCCACGCCCATTGAGCGCGCAGTACCAGCAATAGTATTGACCGCCGCATCCATATCGGCTGCGGTTAAATCAGGCTCTTTCATTTTGGCGATTTCTTCAAGCTGAGCTCGAGTAATCTTGCCAACTTTCTCGGTGTTTGGACGCGAGCTGCCAGATTTTAAGTTAAGCGCTTTCTTGATCAATACTGACGCAGGAGGAGTTTTAGTAACGAACGTAAAGCTACGATCGTTATAAACAGTGATTACCACTGGAATCGGTAAACCTTTCTCAACTTTTTCAGTTGCCGCGTTAAACGCTTTACAGAATTCCATGATATTAACACCGTGCTGACCTAGAGCAGGACCAACAGGTGGACTAGGGTTGGCCATACCGGCAGCAACCTGAAGCTTAATATAAGCTTGTACTTTCTTTGCCATGTTTCACCTCTTTTTGGGTAGTAGCGCCTTGCGGCTCCCCGATTTATGCTGCTAATAGCAGCAACAATGTTTAGCCTTTCTCGACCTGACCGAACTCAAGTTCGACCGGAGTAGAACGACCAAAAATTAATACCGAAACTTGTAAACGGTTTTTCTCGTAGTTAACAGATTCAACCGTAGCATTGAAGTCCGCAAAAGGACCATCGATAACACGGACAACTTCGCCTGGCTCGAATAAAGTCTTCGGCTTCGGCTTGTCACTGCTATCTTCAACTCGCTGTAAAATAGCGTTAGCTTCGCGCTCGCTGATCGGCGCTGGTCGGTCGGATGTGCCGCCAATAAAACCAAGTACACGTGGTGTTTCTCGCACCAAATGCCATGAGTCGTCATCCATATCCATCTCGACTAAAACGTAGCCGGGGAAGAACTTACGCTCACTTTTGCGCTTCTGACCAGCGCGCATTTCTACCACTTCTTCAGTGGGAACTAGAATTTGGCCAAACTTGTCTTCGAGCTCATGCAATTTGATGCGCTCTTCAAGCATGGTTTTTACTTTAGATTCGTAACCGGAATACGCTTGTACAACATACCATCGCTTAGCCATTAGTCGCTCCTTATAAGCTCATTACAGAGCTAACGCCCCATCCTAATAGGGAATCAACCCCCCAAAGGAAAAGCGCAATAAGCACAACAAATAAAACGATAATCAGCGTTGTTTGAATCGCTTCTTGTCGTGTTGGCCAAACAACTTTACGAACTTCCATACGGGATTCTTTGGCGAACTCGACTGCGTTTTTACCTTTGCCGGTCGTCGAAGCGATCAATAACGCTAAAGCAATAAGCGCAATGATAATTGCTGCTTGCACTAGACCATGGATATTCTCCATTTGATCCATAAAGTGATTGGCGTACACCGCACCTGCAATCAGCACTACTGCTGCAAGCCACTTTACAGAGTCAAATCCGGAAGAAGTATTCGCTTCAGTACTCACGTTAAATTTACCCTTAATATATACAAAGCAAGGCCGTAGCTCTTTTCCCCTTGCGGGGATAGGAGCTAAGCCTTGCGAATTTGGCAGGCCAGGAGGGAATCGAACCCCCAACCTGCGGTTTTGGAGACCGCTGCTCTGCCAATTGAGCTACTGGCCTA
>JABXHQ010000185.1 GCA_013373545.1 Gammaproteobacteria bacterium | reverse complement strand
CTACTTTGTAGCCTTTATCTAATAGGGTTTTAACCGCACTGGGTGTGAGTGCTGAACGTCGCTCCCACTGGTTTTTGTGCTCTTTCCGTAATACTGCTGATAACATTCTTCACGTCCAATTTGTTTAGTTCCTCACTCACCGGAATCGTCTTTTCCCAGTGGTGGTTGGATTATGATGTTTTGTGGATTAATGAGGCTTTCCGTTGCACCGGATTTACCCAGACGTACGCTGCCGTCAGAACGAACCCGAAACGGTTCGTCAGTATCACCGTGATACTCAGCATCGTAAATCATAATAGCTTGAATCGCTGTCTCTGTTTGAGCTTCGGTTAGTCGTGTTCCGTCAGCCCATTTGCCAATCTCAACGGCGGTTTTCAGATTTTGATAGACTTCAGGGGTCATCGCTTTGAGTAGCTGTGCAATATCCACTTTTTCACTTAACCTAAAATTGCGATTGAAAGGCTTCAATCTTGGATTGACGACTTGCAAATAACTAACAGTTATTGGCCTCAATGGCGGCGGATTATAGGGTACCCGTGCCAACTTCGCAATCGTCAGCCAGACTGGTTCGCTCTGTTATCGACTATCGCGGTTAGTCAAGCGCTTAATAGCCATCGGCAAACAAGACCAGCTCAATCCCACGAGCTGTCCACGGTCCGGTGCGGCCTCCCGCTAAAGGCATCGGCTTAAACTTAGCTGAGCCCTGGCTATCGACCGCATTGTTTAGGTAATCGCGCATGGTTGCAATAACACTCGCCGCGGCGAACATTCCTGGCCAAGAGCGATAGACATTCGGCCAGCCTAAGGTAAAGGCGCGCGGACGCGTTCCTCCCCATCCGGGAGTTACCCCAATACCGGGGAAACGTTGCTCAAGTTGCGAGACACCCGCCTCCACGAGTAAAAAGTCCAGTCGTGAGAGTAAAGCCGCTGAACATCGGCTATTCCAGCTAATCAATGAGGCTAAATTCGCTTCCGGCAAACTGGCGGCCGCCATACTAGCTAAGCATGCCCAGCCGCTGTTCATCTTGGCATCGCCTTGCCGCTCACCACGAGCCACGGAAGCCAACACCTTGCGCACATTTTCATGAGTCACTTCGCGCTGCGGTAAGCCAGCGAACATCAAAATTTCATTAGCTGTTTTGACCGCTAAAGTTCGGTCATCATAGTGCCACGGTTCGTCAGCCATCACCTTTGCAAGCAATAAACCCAAGCGATAAATAAGTGGGCTTTCCATAAATGAGTATTGTAAGTAGCCAGTACGTGGCTTCGGCCAAAAATATGCCAATAAACGATCATGCCAACTCGAAACCATTTCCCCTACCGGCTTGCGTCGGTACATCGGTTGAAACGGATCTTCATCAATCCAGTCAACTACCGCATGGATAAACTCTTGATCGCTAGCTGTAGCATTTGGTACTACCGGTGGATAAATATCTTCACCGATGATTTCGATGCCAGCATCGTCAAGAATGCAAGGACGATCTGAGGGCGTTTCAATATCGGCTTGAATCCGCGCTTCGGCAAAATTTAGATAGAGATCTTGTTCGTTAAACGTTAGCGCATCCCAATAATCCAGGGCTTGATCGGTTAATCGCGCACCCTCGACAAACCCCTCACAAATGTCAGCGGTACACTCAACGATTCTCAAAACAGCAGGATTCAGACGAATAAATTCATCATTGACTTGTTGGGAGTCGCGGTACGACCATGGCACCATCATCCGCGCAAGTACTTCTACCGAAAACTGCTGCTGACGCTCCAATAGCTCAAACAGCGGACGCTCGCTGTTAAATAACGGCATTTGTCCTTCACGCCATGCGTAATGATCGGAACTAAAACGTTTAAACCACACCTTCCAGGCCGCGATAAACAATCCCCGTGGAACTTGAAAGTTGTGGGCATTTTGAAACGTCATTAGCATAAGCAATCTCCCAATTGACTCATCGCGCCACACTCTCCTTTGACCAAACTTTGGAGCCAGCGCCTATTTATTCGCAAAACTTCATGATAAGCGATTGATTTAGCTATTATTTGTCGTTTAACTTTAGCTGTAGATTTTTTTAAACGCCAGTAAAGTCGGCAATTCCATCATGACAAAGTTTTGTATTACCAAGCAACCGTAAAATTAGCAGAAATGAACGAGCGATTTGACTATAATGCGCTCTTTTTGCAAAACAAGGCAAGTCATGGCCATTTCACTCGATTTACCCGCTCTCAAACGCTCACCGGGGTTTACTAACTTCTGGGGAGAGCTGCCCGGCTCCAGCAGTGCGCTGGTATTGTCTGAGATGCTCGATAGTCACTCAGGGGTAATCTTAGTGTTATGCGAAGGATCTGCCCAAGCACAGCAGTTACAGCGTGAATTGAGTTGTTTTCGCCCATCAGAAAGCACTATCCCAGTGGTGACCTTTCCTGAGTGGGAAACACTTCCCTACGATATGTTTTCAGCGCACGAGTCAATTATCTCCGAGCGCTTGCACGCACTGCATCAACTATCACAGTTGTCACATGGCATGGTCATTTGCGCTCTCCCCGCGATGATGACTCGAATTGCACCGCCAAGCTTTATTAATGGCAACGTGTTTCGCTTTGCCGTCGGTGGCAAAATGGATCTTATTCGTGCGCGCAACTTGTTTGAACAAGCTGGCTATCACTGTGTTGATAAAGTATTAGAACATGGCGAATTTGCGGTGCGTGGTTCGTTACTTGATATATTTCCCATGGGCAGTCGCACGCCGATTCGCATCGACTTTTTTGATGATGAAATTGAGTCCATTCGTAGCTTTGATCCAGAAACTCAAATGTCCATTGATCCACTCAATGAATTTGAGTTACTGCCCGGTCATGAGTTTCCCACTGATGAAGCGGCGATCACTCATTTTCGCCAATCTTTTCGCAGTCACTTTGATGTTGAATTAAAAGATTGTCAGCTCTATCAAGATGTTTCTAATGGTCTGTTGCCTGCCGGAATAGAATATTATTTGCCCTTATTTGTGGCGGAAACAGCGCATCTATTCGACTACCTGCCAAAAGACACATTGTTAGTCACCATTGGCGATACTCAGCAAGCACAGGAACGGCACTGGCAAAGTTTATCCGAGCGTTATGAAGAGTATCGCTGGGATCGCACGCGCCCGATCTTAAGCCCAGAGGCGATTGCTTTATCCCCACCTGAATTAAATGCACAATTAAACCAATTAGCGTTAGTAAAATTTGCTAATCGCGATGATATGCCATCGCCATTGCCGTTTAATCGAGTGCCTCCGCTGCATATCAACCACAAAGCGAAAGATCCGTTAGAAAAACTCCGCGACTACTGCACCCGCCATCAAGAGCCCATAGTCATTTGCGCGGAAGGACCTGGTCGTCGCGAAGCGATTGCTGATCTCTTCAAGCGCAACCAACTCAAACACACACTTATTGAACATTGGGATGACGCATTAACCCAAGGTGCAGGGTTATATTTAACCGTCGCACCCATCGAAGGCAGCTTTCAACATCCCAAGGTGACCTTAGTCGCGGAATCCACGTTATTTGGTCAGCATGTTTTACAACGTCGCCGACGCGAAACCAAAGACTACAGTCCAGATGCAGTGATCCACAGTTTAGCCGAGCTAAATGTTGGCGCTCCAGTGGTTCACATAGAACATGGCGTCGGTCGCTATCTTGGGTTAGAGTGCATCCGCGCTAATAATCAACCAGCTGAATACTTAACACTGGAATATGCCAGTGGCGATAAACTCTACGTTCCGGTGCATTCTCTACACTTAATTCATCGCTACTCTGGCTCGAGCGAAGGTCATGCGCCGCTGCACAAACTGGGCTCTGAGCAATGGGAAAAAGAACGCAAAAAAGCAGCCGAAAAAGTTCGTGATGTTGCCGCCGAACTATTAGATCTTTACGCTAAGCGCGCGGCTAAAGAGGGCTTTCAGTATCAAACAGAGATTGCCGAATATTTACAATTTGCCGATGCTTTCCCATTTGAATTAACTACCGATCAGGAGTCATCGGTAAACGCTATCATTAGCGATATGAAAGCAACCACACCAATGGATCGTTTAGTCTGTGGAGATGTTGGATTTGGCAAAACTGAAGTCGCCATGCGCGCGGCTTTTATTGCGGTTCAAAACACACGTCAAGTAGCCGTATTGGTACCAACTACTTTATTGGCACAGCAGCACTACGAAAATTTTAAAGACCGTTTTGCGGACTGGCCAATTCGCATTGAAGTCATTTCTCGTTTTCGTACGAGTAAAGAAACCAGCGCCATAATTGAAGACGTCAACCAAGGTAAAGTCGATATATTGATTGGAACCCACAAACTTATTCAAGGCAATATCGACTTCAAAGATTTGGGATTGGTAATCATTGATGAAGAGCATCGTTTCGGTGTGCGCCAAAAAGAAAAACTTAAGTCGTTGCGAGCAGAAGTCGATGTATTAACCTTAACTGCGACACCAATACCGCGCACGCTCAATATGTCGTTATCGGGGATGCGCGATTTATCTATCATTGCCACTCCTCCCGCGCGTCGGTTAGCCATTAAAACATTTGTTCGAGAATATAATAAACCGCTAATTAAAGAAGCTATTCAACGCGAAACTTTACGTGGTGGACAAGTTTATTTCTTACATAATAGCGTTGAAACTATTGAGCGTCGTGCTGCTGAATTGCGTGAACTAATGCCCGACTTAAACATTGGAGTTGCGCATGGACAAATGCGCGAACGAGAATTAGAAAACGTAATGCAACAGTTTTATCATCGCCGTTTTCATGTACTATTATGCACCACCATAATTGAAACCGGCATTGATGTTCCGAATGCCAACACCATTATTATGGATCGCGCCGATAAATTAGGTTTAGCACAGTTACACCAATTAAGAGGACGCGTTGGCCGTTCGCATCATCAGGCTTATGCCTACCTGCTTGTCCCATCTATTAAAGGGATCACTCGTGATGCGAAAAAACGACTGGATGCTATCTCCTCTTTAGAAGATTTAGGTGCCGGCTTTTCATTAGCTACTCACGATATGGAAATTCGAGGTGCCGGCGAGATCCTCGGTGACGATCAAAGCGGACAAATGGAATCGATAGGCTTTTCCATGTACATGGAGATGCTTGAGCAAGCCGTTACAGCACTTAAAGAAGGCCGAGAACCAAGTCTACAAGATGCATTGTTACAACAAGCCGAAGTTGAAATTGGCTTGCCGGCCTTGATCCCGGAAGATTATATTCCTGACGTTCACTCACGCTTAACGCTCTACAAACGCTTGGCCAGTTGTAAAACGGAACAGTCGCTACGCGACTTACAAGTTGAGATGATCGACCGGTTTGGCTTATTACCCGATCACTTAAAGAACTTAGTAAGACTAACAGAGTTAAAGCAACAATTAACGCCACTCGGTATCACAAAACTGCGCGCTAGCGATAGTGGTCTAGTTGTCGACTTTGATCCCAAAACAGTCGTCAACCCAGAAGTGATCATTTCGCTCATACAGCGAAACCCATCTCGATATCGACTTGAAAAAGGCACTATACTCAAGGTCATTCGCGACCTATCCGAGCCTGCAGCTCGATGGAATGAAATAGAAAGTTTAATTGCAACCTTAAGCGGGCCTCGGTAGTCTAAGCATTCACAGGTTGTTTTGAACACAAAATAAACACATTGTTGGTAACAGTAGAATGAAAAAATTGCTCAACTCATCACGATATAGCGTGCTATCAATATTATTCGCGAGCGCCTCGTGGATCGCGCAACCGGCTTCGGCGGCGTCGACACAAAATAAGGAAGAGCCACGCTGGTTCGAAATTGAAGTGATTGTGTTTAAAAATAATCGAGCCAATTTAACTGAAGAGTTATTCCCCACTCAATCGGCTATAGAATACCCACAAAACGTTGTTGATCAAATCATCGCACAATTATACCCAGCTCCCGAAGGCTACGAGATTAAACCTCCAGTGGCATTGCTACCAACGGAACAAGCCGCCGCGACTGGCGAATCCACAACAAGTGAATCCACAACATCGACCCAGCCAGTAAACGAACCTATCCCGTTTGCTCCCCTCACCGAACAAGAGCTGCAATTAGCGTCAATCACTTCATCACTGCAACGTAGCTCCCAGTATCAAGCACTGTCACACTTTGGCTGGCGTCAACCGGTGTTTAACAAACCAGAAGCCAAGTGGGTGCGTGTTGTTGGTGGCAAAAGCTATGACGACCGTTTTAATCATCAAGGTCGTTTACTCAGCGAAACCAAAAGCCTAGCGCAGTTTGGTTTAAATCGCCCGGCCCTTATCGATAATGGCGAGTCGTTAACGACATCTGCAGAATCCACCACCTCTGCGACAATGATCACCAATAGCTATACGCCGGTGCCTGAAGTCGATGGTGCCATTCAAATTTATTTAAGTCGCTATTTGCATATCAATACCCAAGTGTATTTACGCATGCCCGGTCAAGAAGAGCTCGATATTTCAGCGATCAGTGCCAGCATATCTTCATCGCTGCTCGACTTAACCGAAGGTGGTCAAAAATCCGACGATTTCGAAAACAGCTTTAACTGGAGTTTTCAAACGGACAGTTGGCTCGACCAAGAACGACAAACGACCACGGTCGAACGCTTGCTAAATTATCCGATGACGCAATCGCGCCGCGTTCGTAGTGGTGAAGTTCACTATTTCGACCATCCGCTATTCGGTGTTATCATCCAAATTAGACCTTTCGCGTTGACTGAGGATTCAGCGCAATAATTAACCCAATATCCACGGAGTAGCCCTGTATGGCGCAAATAGGTGTATTAGGATGTGGTATGGTCGGCTCAGCCATTGCTGTCGATCTTGCCAAAAGTCATAGCGTATTAGTGGCCGATAAAAGCAAAAAAGCGTTATCGGAAGTAAAAACTAAAGCTGAAAATCTAAATACAGTCGTTGCAGATTTAACCGACGCCGATGCCATTGCCGATGTGATCAGCGAGATGGATTTAGTAGTATGTGCGGTTCCCGGTTTTATGGGCTTTGAAGTATTAAAAACAGTATTAACCAATAAAAAGTCCGCGGTTGATATCTCTTTTTTTCCAGAGAACGCACTCGACCTTGATTACTTAGCCAAAAAGAATAATGTCTTTGCGATTGTTGATTGTGGTGTTGCCCCTGGCATGGACAATATTTTGCTTGGTCATCATAACGACAAAATGGCGGTTACTAAATTTGAATGTTTAGTGGGAGGCTTACCACGTCGCCGCGTTTGGCCATTTGAATATAAAGCTCCGTTTTCACCCGTTGATGTTATTGAAGAATATACTCGCCCTGCGCGCTATGTTGAAAACGGTAAAATGGTCACTCGTCCACCCTTAACTGACTGCGAACTAGTAGAATTTGACAAGGTCGGTACACTGGAGTCTTTTAATACTGATGGATTACGCACGTTATTGACCACCATGGATCATATCCCCGATATGAAAGAAAAAACGCTGCGCTATCCGGGTCATGCGGAATATATTAAAGTGCTCGCACAAACGGGCTTTTTTAGCGAAACCCCGATTGAAGTTAACGGTATTTCGGTTTCGCCGTTAGAGTTTACCGCTAAGGTGCTAATCGATAATTGGGCACTGAAGAAAAATGAATCTGAATTTACTGTAATGCGAGTTATTATTGAAGGTGAAGAAAGTGGCAAAATGAAACGCTATAGCTACAACCTTTATGACGAAACAGATACCGCAACGGGCACATCATCAATGGCTCGCACTACCGGCTACACCGCGACCGCAGCTGTCAATTATGTGTTAGAGAAACAACAACCCGAGGCTGGCATTATCGCGCCTGAAGTTTTCGGTGAAATGCCGGATGTATGCCAATATGTTTTGCAATATTTGGCCGACCGCAATGTTCACTATAAGAAAGAAGAAACCACTTTATCCACCGAGAGAAGCTAATGACTGAAGTACGCAAACTACCTGATGATAAAATCGAAGAAATCAAAGCCCATTTTAAGTTTTTTGATCGTGATCAAAACGGTGAGATCGATCTCGATGAATTTACTGAACTGTTGCGCGTGTTAACGCCGGGTGCCAGTAAACAACAAGCCGAGAACGGTTTTGAGTACATCGATGAGAACAATGATGGTCACATTGACTTTAATGAATTTCTCGTTTGGTGGGAAACATGCTGGTGGGAATTTTAACCGATAAGGCTGCTCCGGCAGCCTTTTTTTATGGTTGATGGTTACTGAAGTAATTTAAACCTCTAGCCAAAGTTCACTTTCGTGATACAACACCAGTAAGTCCGCTGCTGCTTTAACATTCGCTTTCATCCGACGCTTGGCTTCCGCTTCGTCGTTAAACTCATTGGACTGCTTGATTTGACGGGCCAAAAATAAATAATGCCGGCTAAACGCCACTAGAGCTTCGCGCGCATTAGCGGCAGCTTTAAATGGTAACGAAACCGTCGGTAATTCACCGGTAATTAGCCAAATACGCTTAGTGATCGCTTGTTGTGTAATCGTTAATTGAAACAGCGACATCACCGAGTCCAGTTCGCGTGATTGCTGCTCATCAATCAAAATTACCTGCCATCCGTGCTTTTGGCAGTAAGCCATAGCTCGCATTAACTGCTGACTTTGCCACTCGGATAAGCCACTCCAGTCAATCTGCAGTGTACCTTGGTTGAGTTGTGAGGGGGTCGCCATAATCGTTAGTCGGCCAGCGGCGTCAGTGCATTGCGATAATGCGCTATCTTATCCACGTACACCGCAGCGCTTTGCTCTAGTTTCTGCTGTTCATCTTCAGTTAGCTCACGCACCACTTTTCCTGGGTTGCCCAGCACCAGTACGCCCGATGGGATTTCTTTACCCTCGGTAATCAGAGTGTTAGCACCTATGAGGACATGATCGCCAATCTTGGCGTTATTGAGAATCACCGCATTAATCCCGATCAAACTGTAGGCGCCCACTCGGCAGCCATGCAACATGGCTTGATGGCCAACGGTTACGCCTTCTTCGAGGACAAGTTCGATACCCGGATCAGTATGTAACACCGCTCCATCTTGTACATTGCAGCGATCACCTAATGTTATCCAATCGGTGTCGCCGCGAATAACGGCATTAAACCAAACACTACAGGCATTTCCCATCTTAACCTTACCGATGACATCCGCACTGGCGGCAATAAAGGTTGTTTCCGCGGGAATCACTGGTGAAATATCATGCAACGAGTAGATCATTTAATCGCCCTTTTTTAGCGCTAAGCCGCCGCGCCTAAACCCACCAATTGACGCGCCGCATCAAGTGAATTTAACCGGCAAACTGCTCTGACCAGACAAGGATAGCTTGCCACGCGAAATAATGCCATTTATCGACAAATTGTCGTTATATGTGGTTAAAAATACGTCAAATTACAAAAATAAGCTAGCGATCTCTTTTGCACAGTGGTAAGGTTGCGCCACCTCAAATCAGGGCGATATTTTGAGCACTTTTTAACCGCCAGCATGGGGGTTAATGCCACCTTATCGAGCCCAGAGAACACACGACCAGTCTGAACGACACAACGAAGAGGCAGTACTTTATGGATATTCTAAAAGAACTCGGTATTGAGTCCATCAACTCAGGCGCTAATTTCTCCGCCACAGAGTGGAGCACCACCAGCGATCAAGGCATTATCGAATCAATGAACCCAGCGACTGGCGAACTAATCGCCAAAGTATACGCTGCGTCAGCACAAGACTACGAAACTATTATTGCTAAAGCCGAAGAAGCTTTCGCCGAATGGCGTATGGTACCGGCTCCCCTTCGCGGTGAAGTTGTTCGTCAAATCGGAAACGCTTTGCGTGATCATAAAGATGCACTAGGCAGCCTTGTTTCAATGGAAATGGGCAAAATCAAAGCCGAAGGTGATGGTGAAGTTCAAGAAATGATTGATATGGCCGACTTTGCAGTAGGTCAATCGCGCATGCTTTATGGTAATACTATGCACTCTGAGCGTGCCCAACATCGTATGTATGAGCAATGGCACCCTCTCGGCATCGTTGGATGTATTTCAGCTTTCAACTTCCCAGTTGCTGTTTGGTCATGGAACGCATTCATCGCAGCGGCCTGTGGTAACGTTACGGTTTGGAAACCTTCGCCAAAAACTCCACTCACTGCAATTGCAGTCCAAAACATCTGTAACAAAGTGATGGCCGAAAATGGTTACAAGCCGATGTTCTATACCTTTGTTGATGGTGTTGATAACAAATTAGCCGAAACCTTTATTAACGATAAACGCGTTAAGAAAATTTCTTTCACCGGTTCTAGCGTTGTTGGAAAAATGGTTGGCGTTAAAGTAGCTGAGCGCATGGGCAAATGCTTGTTAGAGTTATCAGGTAACAATGCACTTATCATTGATGAAACCGCCGATCTAGAAAACGCGATTCCATCAGCTGCGTTTGGCGCAGTAGGCACTGGCGGTCAACGTTGTACTACCACACGTCGTTTAATCGTGCATGAAAGCATTGCAGATAAAGTCATTGATTCAATGGTCGGTGCGTATAAGCAAGTTAAAATTGGTAATCCGTTAGATACCAATACTCTAATGGGTCCATTGATTGATGAAGTTGCGGTTAGCAACTTTGAAAAAGCAGTCGCTGCGGCGGTTGAGCAAGGCGGCGAAGTATTGTACGGCGGTAAGCGTATTGACGGTCCTGGCCATTTTGTTGAGCCAACCATCATTCGTGCCGAAAACCATTGGCCAGCAGTGCAAAACGAAACTTTTGCGCCAATCGTTTATGTCATGACTTTTAAAACAATTGAAGAAGCCATTGAGTTGAACAACTCAGTGCGTCAAGGTTTGTCGGCAGCCATGTTCAGTATGAACATGCGCAACATCGAAAAATTCTTATCGGCTGCGGGTAGCGATACCGGTATTGCGAATATCAACATCGGTACCTCTGGTGCTGAAATTGGTGGCGCGTTCGGCGGTGAAAAAGAAACCGGCGGCGGTCGCGAAGCAGGTAGTGATGCATGGAAAGCCTATATGCGTCGTCAAACCAACACTATTTTCTGGGGTGAAAAACCTACCTTAGCTCAGGGCATTGAGTTTAACCTCGGCTAAGTCTATCTGTAACGGAGAGAGTTGCTAGCAGCCCTCTCCTATCAGTTTCCATTACTAGGAGATTATTATGGCAGTATTTAATCTGCGTGCGTACGACGATCACGAACAAGTCGTATTTTGTAGCGATAGCGAATCAGGTCTAAAAGCTATCATCGCTATCCACAGTACAGCGCTTGGTCCTGCGACTGGCGGGTGTCGTATGTGGGAATACAACTCAGACGAAGGTGCATTAATCGATGCGCTACGTTTGTCGCGCGGGATGACCTATAAAAATGCGATGGCTGGCCTCAATATGGGTGGCGGTAAATCGGTTATTATTGGTAACCCTCGTACGCAAAAATCGGAAGAATTATTCCGTGCTTTTGGTCGTTTTGTTGACAACCTTAAAGGCCGTTACGTTACAGCAGAAGACGTGGGTATTAATCCTGACGACATGGCGTTGGTACATAAAGAAACCAATCACGTATTAGGTCTTGAAGGTAAAAGTGGCGACCCATCTCCGGTAACGGCGTATGGTGTTTACATGGGTATGAAAGCAGCGGTTAAGCATCGTCTTGGTCGTGATAACCTTGATGGCGTTAAAATTGCGGTGCAAGGCTTAGGTCATGTTGGCCAATACCTTTGCGATCACTTAGCAAAAGAAGGTGCGCAATTATTCGTTACCGACATCAACAAAGAGTCTATCGATAAAGTTGTTAGTAATCACGGTGCTATTGCCGTTGATAAAGACGAAATTTATCAACAAGATGTAGACGTTTATGCCCCGTGTGCGCTTGGTGCAACATTAAACGATGTTACCATTCCTAAACTTAAAGCCAGTGTAATTGCTGGAGCGGCGAACAACCAATTAGCGGAAGATCGTCACGGTGATGAGCTGAAAAAGCGTGGTATTTTATATACGCCAGATTACATCATTAACGCCGGCGGCATCATTAATGTTTCTTTTGAAGAAAACTACAACCGTGATGCAGCATTGCGTAAAGTTGATGAAATTTACAATACGTTAGAAGAAGTATTTGCGACAGCCGACAAAGAAAACAAAACTACTAATGTCGTTGCTGATGAGCTAGCTCGCAAACGCGTAGCAGCTGCAAAAGAATAATAAAATCAATCACTGTTATTGATAGGCGCCGCAAGGCGCCTTTTTTTATTCTTTATGGTTTTCGGTTTATGAACAATGCCGGATCTAACCGTTGATCATACCAATTAATACGCCAATCTAAATGCGGCCCCGTTGCTCGACCACTCTTACCTATTTCACCGATTAATTCACCTTGCGCAACTTTTTGGCCGACCTTCACATGTAGTTTGTGCAAATGAAGATAGGTTGAACTTACGCCCATGCCATGATCAATTATTATGGTGGCACCGGAATAAAACATATCAGGATCGGCTAACCGAACCACGCCAGCCGCTGGTGCTGTTACGGGTGTACCTATAGGACCTGCGATATCTTCGCCAAAATGAGGGCGCTTTGGCTCACCGTTGAGCACTCGCTGTGAACCATAATACCCCGATATGCGACCTTGGGCGGGTACCACAAAGGGTTGTAAATAATCAGTCGCTTCCGAAACGATGCCACGTGCTTCTCGAATCAATTTGGCATCACGAGCGATACGTTGCAGCACAGCTTCCGAACGAGGATTTACTTTTTGTGGTGGTAAACCATCAATGCGCTCAATCCGATAATCGCGCTTTTTAATGCTAAGTTCTTCTACCCGAGTTTGACCTTGAGCAGTAATAGTTAATTTTGCCGAAGCTGGAAAATCACGGCCAAAGCCAATAATAAAACGCCCATTGGCATCAACTTTTACCGTGCGCTGTAAAAACGTCACGTTGCTTCCAGGCGTTACCCTACCAATTAAAAAGCCACCTTGGGTCAGTGCTGCACGCTCAACTATAAGTGGCGACGACTGCTCTTTAGCCGTCCCGCCCAAGCTAACCGAACTGAGTAACACCAGCATAAAAAACAACCGAAATTTGAACACTATTGACTCACTTATTAAATCGATTAGGTTAAAAATAGTTAGCCCCACTGTAGCTTTATGTGTAGCAAATAACAATACGTGGTTTCTCTTCAAGACCGCCGAACGCAAAGTAATATTGTGTTACAAAGTCAGCTCGATTACCGATCAATAAGCCCACATAATTCAGGTATGAAAATTATCTATACAATCACTCTTAGTGTTCTCGCTTTTTGCGTTAACACAAGTCAAGCGGCTCACCCAATGGGTAGCTCTGCTGATGGCCATATCATTGCCATAATTGACCATCCGCAGCGACCGGAATTTGACCGCAAACGCGACGAAAATCGTCATCCTGACGAAGTGCTAGGGTTCTATGATGTCCGTCCAGGAATGACCATTTTGGATGTATTTTCCGGCGGCGGCTACTACACGGAACTGTTTTCAATAGCCGTTGGCAAATCTGGAAAAGTGATTGCCCATAATAATCAGGCTTACACTCATTACGTGAAGAAAACCCTTGCCAAGCGCTACACTGATGATCGCCTGCAAAATGTTACGCCTGTTATCCAAGAAGCTAACCAACTTGACGTTGCCGCTAACTCTGTCGATATGGCATTTTTAATTTTGGCGTACCACGATATCTACTACAATCCGAAAAAAGGTAACTGGCCAAAAATCGATCACGATGAGTTTTTGGCGCGAATATACAAAGCGCTAAAACCCGGCGGCATATTAGGTATTATCGATCACAATGCCCTTCCCGGTAGCCCAAACACAACTGGTCACAGCCTGCATCGAATTGATGTTGACTTAGTCATTAAACAAGTTAGAAACAGCGGCTTCGTTCTGAAAGAACGGGCGTACTTTTTAGAAAATGATAGTGATGATTTAGCCAAGCACATGTACGCGCCGGAAATCCGCGGTAAAACCAGCCGCTTTGTTTTAAAGTTTATTAAACCGCTTAAACTGGAACAACAATACGTCGAAGAGCGAACCATTCCATAGCGTTCGCCCTTCCACTCTTTAATCGCTACTGTGCAGCACGCTGTTCAATAAACACTAGCGCCGCTTCAATACGCGCAATCACAGTGGCTTGATCAATCAGCGCTAAGGTAACGTCTAAATTAGGTGATTGACCGCCTCCGGTTACCGCTACGCGCAATGGCATTCCAACTTTCCCCATACCAATCTCAAGTTCATTAACGGTTTCATCAATGGCACCTTGAATAGTCTCTGCTTGCCACGTGGTAAGCGCTTTCAATTTTGTCATAACTGTAGTGAGCGCTTCAGCAGCCACTGGGCGCAAATGTTTTTTTGCCGCCGCAGCGTCGAACTCAGAAAAGTCTTGATAAAAGTAACGAATCGAAGCGACCAGCTCTTTCAACGTGTGTACGCGCTCGGCAAAGAGCGGAATAAGTGCGGCTACATCCGGTCCATTCGAAACATCTAATTGCTGTTCTTCGAGGTGCCACTGCAAAGCTTGTTTAACTTCTGCAACTGGCGAAGTTTTTATGTAGTGTTGGTTTAGCCAGCGCAACTTATCAGTATTAAATGCTGATGCGGCTTTGTTGATCTGATGAATATCGAACAACTGCTTCATCTCTTCTAGTGAAAAGATTTCCTGATCACCATGCGACCAACCCAATCGCACTAAGTAGTTCAATACCGCTTGTGGTAAATAACCTTCATCACGATATTGCATGACACTGACGGCACCATGACGTTTTGATAGTTTTTTACCATCGTCGCCCAAAATCATCGGTACGTGAGCGTATTCAGGCGGTGTGGCATTCAAAGCTTTAAAAATATTAATTTGTCGCGGTGTATTATTGACATGATCATCGCCACGAATAACTTGAGTAATTTTCATATCCCAATCATCAACCACAACGGTAAAGTTGTACGTCGGCGTGCCATCGGTTCGAGCAATAATTAAATCGTCGAGTTCTTGATTAGCAAAAGTGATCTCACCTTTAACTGCATCCTGCCAAGTTACTTTTCCGTCTAATGGATTTTTAAATCGAATAACGTGCGGAGCATTTACATCTTGCTCAGACTCACTAAGTCCTCGACAGCGACCATCGTAACGAGGCTTTTGTTTATTAGCCATTTGCTCTTCGCGCAGCGCTTCAAGACGCTCTTTCGAACAATAACAACGGTACGCATCACCGGCGGTTAATAATTGGGCAACCACTTCTTTATATCGGTCAAAACGTTGCGTCTGATAGAAAGGACCTTGGGTATGCGCTAAACCAAGCCATTGCATACCGTCTAAAATAGCCTGCACCGCGGCATCGGTAGAACGTTCGCGATCCGTGTCCTCGATGCGTAAAACAAACTCACCTTGATGCTTCTGGGCGTGCAGCCAGCTGTATAATGCGGTACGGGCTCCACCAACATGTAAATAGCCCGTTGGGCTTGGGGCAAATCGAGTCACTACGGTCATTTCAATATTCCTTAATCAGGGGAGCGCTATTTTAACAACCCTCTGACAACAGTTGAACGCTTGAATGACAATAAAAATAACTTTTTTTTAAAATTATCGTTGACCTAATGCAAATACTCTCATAGAATGCGCCCCGTTCTTACGGAGTGGGCGCTTAGCTCAGTTGGGAGAGCATCGCCCTTACAAGGCGAGGGTCACTGGTTCGAGCCCAGTAGCGCCCACCACTCCGCACTTTTTCTCTTTGCAAATCCCTTTAGTCGTTTTGTTTCTAACAGCGTAATGTTATGGTTGCTGAATTGTATTTAATTATCCAGCATTCAGAGATTTGTCGATGAAAAACAATAAAAAGCGACAGGTGTTTCGCACCAAAAAGCCATCTTTTTTACGGCGTTTTTTTAAGCTATCCCTAAACATTATCATTAGCCTAGTGGTTATTGTGGGCGCAGCGGTTTACTTTATTTTAAATGCCTCACTGCCGCAATATTCGGGTTCCACCCGGGTAAACGGTGTACAGTCCCCAGTAACGCTTAATCGAGACGACTTAGGCACCCTAGAAATTATTGCTGACAACCGTTTGGATGCCGCCTTTGCGCTTGGCTTCAGCCATGCTCAAGAACGCTTCTTCCAAATGGATTTATTACGCCGTAGCGCAGCCGGAGAGCTCTCAGCGATTATCGGCCCGGCAACCCTAAATCTTGATCGCCGCAATCGATTACATCGCTTTCGCTATCGTGCTGAGCAGGTCATTAATCAATTACCGGCGCAGCAACGACAGTTGCTCGCAACCTACACGGCTGGAGTCAATCAAGGCTTAGCGCAACTCTCCACCAGCCCATTTGAATACTGGTTACTCAATAGCACGCCTGAGTTATGGCAAATTGAAGACTCGGTGCTCGTGGTATACGCCATGTATTTAGACCTGCAAGACAGTCGCGGCTTACGAGAGCAAAAATTGCAACAGCTATTCGCGGCAACACCGAGCACATTGTTTCGCCAGTTAATTCCAAATAGGTCAATTTTTGATGCTCCAATTGACGCTGCTCCAATTGACACTACTCCAATTGACATTACTCCGACTGATACGGAGCAATCAGTGGTGCCAGAGCGGCCAATCAATGAAAGCAAAACTGAGTCGACCGCAACTGGCACACAGCCAGAGACCACCAATCGTATTAAGCACAAAGATACAGCAACGATTGATCGCGATAACCATGTTGATCCAGACCAGAATAATGGCAGTAATAATTTTGCGATTGCCGGTGCCCGCTCGCAATACTCTGCCGCAATTGTGGCTGGCGACATGCATTTGGGTCATGCAGTTCCCAATATTTGGTATAAAGTAAACTTGCATATCAAAGACGCAAAGCAACCACGCAGTCTTTATGGTGTCACACTGCCCGGCACCCCTCTTCTCATTGCTGGTACCAATAACCAAATCGCTTGGACATTCACCAATAGTTACGGTGATTACAGCGATAGTGTTGAACTGGCTATTGATAGTGAAAAGCCCCATCAATATCGCTATCAAAATACCCAACATAACTTTGTATTTGTTAAAGAGACAATTAAAGTTAAAGGCGCAGAAGATGTGGTGCTGACCATTAAAGAATCGATCTTAGGCCCGGTAATTGAGTCTACACCCAATGCACCCTATGCATTTGTTTGGGTTGCGCATCACCCACAAGCAGTTAATTTAAATTTATTGCAACTGGAAACCGCAAGCAGCGTGGAGCAAGCCATAGCGATAGCTCAAACAGCGGCCATTCCAGCGCAAAACTTTTTAGTCGGTGATGCCGATGGCAATATTGGCTGGACTATTATCGGTCCACTCGTTGAGCGACGAACTGAAGCCAACCCTTTCACAACCATCGCGCTCGAAAATGGCACAGTAAAATGGCTCGCACCGAGTGAGTATCCAAAGGTTATCAACCATCCGGATAATGCCTTGTGGACCGCTAACAACCGTATTGTCAGTAATGATGCGTTAACCCTTGTTGGCGATGGCGGATACGCACTTGCCTCGCGGGCCTTTGCCATTCGCGAGCAACTATTGCCGCTCGAGAATGCCAGTGAACAGGACTTACTCGATATTCAACTTTCAACGCGCTCACCGGTTTATGATTTCTGGCGCAAGCATTTACAACAAGTCAAACAACACGGTGGCGACTGGAACGAACAACAACTGGCCTTTTTTGATTTTGTGTCCCAATGGAACGGTCACTCCGATGCCGACCAAGTGGGCTTTACCCTGCTTTACTATTATCGATACGAAATGCGCAAGCGATTACTGGATCAAAGGGCAGCAAAATTATTCGGCGACGATGTTAGCTCTTATGGCTGGCTAGCTAGGCAATATGAAACTCGGTTGCGGCAATTGGTTACCGAACAACCGGCCAGTGAGCTGAATAGTGAATTTAATAGCTACCAAGAACTCTACATTGCAGCGATCAATGATATAATTGCCACTCTCACCGCTGACAATGCCGTACTGGCGGATCAAACTTGGGGCAAATTTAATCGATTGAATATCCAACACCCGATCAGCCAAGCCGTACCTTGGTTATCGAGTTGGTTGGACCGACCCAATTTGGCAATGCCCGGCGATCCACTTTCGCCGCGAGTACAGCGCTCTAGTTTCGGCGCATCGCAACGGTTGGTGATGAGTCCTGGCCACGTTGAAAATGCTATTTTTCATATGCCGGGTGGACAATCGGGACATCCCCTGTCGCCTTACTACGAAGCAGGTTTTCAAGACTGGGTTGAAGGTCGCCCTAGTCCATTAAAGATTAAAACGGTTGAGCAACAATTAGTATTAACCCCAGAGTAATTAAGAATCCAAAACGATGAACACGGAAATTCAACAACAACTAAGCGCAATCGTTGGTAACGACTATGTGTTAAGCGATGCATCCGATCGAACCGAGTATGGCCAAGATTGGAGCAAAATTTTCACGCCTGATCCCAGCTTTGTCGTACGCCCTAAAACCACTGAGCAAGTACAAGCATTAGTAAAGCTTGCCAATCAATTGGATCTTGCCATTGTACCTTCAGGTGGCCGTACTGGACTCAGCGGTGGCGCCTGCGCTACTCAAGGCGAAATTGTATTAAGCCTCGATCGCATGAATGAAATTAAAGGCATTAACACCGTAGATCGCACCATCACGGTTGAAGCTGGTGTGGTTACCCAATCGATTCATCAATTTGCTGAGTCTCATGGCCTTTATTATCCGGTAGACTTTGCATCAACCGGTTCCAGTCAGATTGGCGGCAACATCGCAACCAATGCCGGAGGCATTAAAGTGATTCGCTGGGGCATGACCCGTGATTGGGTGGTTGGGCTTACGGTAGTCACCGGTGACGGTGAGGTTTTACAGCTCAATCAAGGCTTAATTAAAAATGCCACGGGTTATGATTTACGTCATTTAATGATTGGTAGTGAAGGTACGCTCGGGATTATTGTCGAGGCGCAGCTGAAACTTACT
>JABXHQ010000054.1 GCA_013373545.1 Gammaproteobacteria bacterium | reverse complement strand
GTCAATTTACCGTGTACTTTGAACATGACAAAGTGATCCATTCAGTGCAGCATCACAGCTAAACTTTGAGCGATCATAAAAAAAGCGGCGTTTAAGCCGCTTTTTTATTGCTCAATGTTTAAGTCACACATTTATCTAAGCTTTTTTATCAACCAGACCACTGAGTTCCGGTGACTCTAAATTAACGTGTAAGGTAGAGGTTGGGAACGCAATCTCAGCACCCTGCTGCTCAATAATATTGGCAATCTTTAACAGCACATCCTGTTTGATCTCATGATACTTAATCCAGTCAGTGGTTTTGGTAAAAGTGTAAACAAAGAAATCTACCGACGAAGCCGCAAACGCATTAAAGTTAACAATCAGCGTTTGCTCAGTTTCGATCTCTGGGTGTGTTTTCAACATGGCTTTAACGTCTTCGACAATCTGTTTCATCGCGGGTAAGTCAACATAGCGTACACCAATGGTTTCATAGATTCTTCGATGTGACATTCGCGATGGGTTTTCAACCGCGATGTTATTAAAAATCGAGTTAGGAATATAAAGCGGCCGTTTATCAAACGTGCGAATGCGAGTTTGACGCCAACCAATATACTCTACCGTACCTTCAATTTGTCGATCGGGACTGCGTACCCAATCGCCGACCGCAAACGGTCGATCAAGGTAAATCATTAAGCCGCCAAAAAAATTAGCTAACAGATCCTTCGCGGCAAAACCAATCGCGATACCACCAATTCCGCCAAACGCAAGCACCGCACTGATACTCACGCCCATCGTTTGTAACACTACCAGAGTAATAGTGATAATCACCGATACCCGCAACAGCTTACTCATCGCATAGATAGTCGTTTCATCGATGCGATCTTCATTATTGGTTTTCTCTTTTTGAAACTCGACTAAGTGTTGCTCAGACTCGTGAATAAAGCGCGTTAAAAACCAACCAAATAAGCCAATTAATATAACATTATTAATGTAAATAGGCTCTGCGCTTCCAGCCACTTTAATTTGAATTAAATCGATTAAATAATTGGATTGTGATGACTCGATTGCAAACACGATCCCCGTGATCCATATCGCCCAGGTCACTGGTCGTGACAAGGCAGTGAATAAGGCATCATCCCAAAATGTCCGAGTTTTTATAATCTTTTTAAACAACCGCGTATGCAGTTGACGCCAAATTAAATTAATAATTAACGTGGCTAAAACGATGATAAAAATTTCGGTCATCCATGCTGATTCACCTTGCAGGCGATACAACTGTTCGCGTAAAAACTCCATAACAACTTTCCAACTTAAATTAACTAAATGAATAACGGTTCAGAATTGATTGAGCAGTTTGCCAACGTGCATCCATACGAAAATCTTGTCGCGTCCCTTGCCGCGCACTGACTGAAAACATTTTTTCAATTCGCGCTTGGCTATGGGTATTCCGATAGCCACTCAAATGCTCGAGCATATAGCCGGCTTGTTCTGGATGATTGCAAACTAGCATCATGTCACATCCCGCTTCGATAGCAGCATTGACACGTGCTTGAAAATCACCAACGACTTCAGCGCCTTTCATGCTTAAGTCATCAGTAAATACCGCGCCTTGAAACTTAAGCTGTTGGCGCAAGATCTGTTCAATCCAAACATGGCTAAAACCCGCCGGCAGTGCATCCACTTGCGGGAATATGATATGCCCAGGCATGATCCCTTGCAGCGACCCGGCTAACCCAGCAAACGGGATCAAGTCGCGTTCGGTAATCGCCGTTAAACTGCGATCATCGATTGGCAGCTCATGATGCGAGTCGGCATCGACGGTTCCATGTCCAGGAAAATGCTTACCGGTGGCCGCCATGCCGGTGGCGTTTAATGCGGCAACATAACATTTAGCGTATTCCAAAACCTGCTCAGGCTCTTCATGAAATGCGCGATCACCTATTACGCGACTGGTTTCAGTGGCCAGATCTAGCACTGGCGCAAAACTAATATCAAACCCCGTCATTTGCGTCTCAAGTGCCATAATCGTTGCATGGGCACGGATTAACTCAAGGCGTGGCTGCGGTTCGTTTTCTTGCTGTTCCAGCGCCCGCAGCGGAGGCAACGCGGTAAAGCCTTCGCGTAAGCGCTGAACCCGCCCACCTTCTTGATCAACCGCAATCAGTAGCGCATCGTTAACGCTGCGGATCGATTGAATAAGTGCCCAAGTTTGCTCAGCATCTTCGATATTGCGTGCAAACAGAATCACCCCGCCACAAGCCGGATGCTGCAACATTTCTTTTTCTTCCGGCTCAATATGTGTGCCCTTTAAATCAAGCATGATCGGCCCAGGATGTGCCATGATAAGAAATTCCGTTCGATTAAAAGCGCTAATGCTAACGATTGCCGCTCGATTCGGCAATACATAGTCGCGCAATGCTTGAAGTTTCTGGCTGTCATAGTTTACTCTTCGAAGCCAAGATTTCATTTGGGGAAAGATAATGAAGAGTACAAAAACAAAATCCGTCGCGCCCGCTACTTGGCGCTCAATCAAAGTTTCCTTGCTTGCCAGTGCGGTTGCGACATCGCTCTTCGCCTGCCAAGCCGAAGATCCCGCAAAGTCGAACGCTAGCGAGTCAGCCACTCCGAAAGCGAGTAGCGCAGAAGTCAAACCCGCAGCACTCACCGCGGCCGATGCTGAAGCCTTTGTTGCTGATGCCGAAAAACGCATCGCTGGCTTATACGAATATGCAGCAAAAGCAGCGTGGATTGCGCAGACTTACATCAACGTTGATAGCCAGTACATCGAAGCCAAGGCCAACGAAGAGTTTAAGTTATTGGGTATTGAATTAGCGAATGGCGCGGCGCGCTTCAATGGTTTAGAGCTTCCTTACGACGTCGCGCGAAAACTCGATTTATTACGCTTAGGCCTAACGCTACCGGCACCTGCCAATGCGCCCGAAAAAGCCGCAGAGCTGGCCAATATTGAAAGTCAATTAACCGGTATGTACGGCGCTGAAAAAACACCCAGCGGCGAACATTACAGCTTAGGTGAATTGTCGCGCACCTTGGCGCAATCGGACGATCCAGAAGCACTTAAACAAGCGTGGATTGACTGGCGAAAAGTTTCACCGCAAATGAAACCGCTCTACACGCGCTTGGTTGAAATTGCCAATGAAGGCGCGAAAGACTTAGGTTTTGCCGATGTCGGAGCCATGTGGCGCTCAAAATACGATATGGAACCGGATGCCTTTGCCGCCGAAATGGACCGTGTTTGGGCTCAGGTTAAACCACTTTATGAATCTCTTCATTGCCACGTTCGCGCCAAGCTAAACGAAAAATACGGCAACGACGTAGTGGCCACTCAAGGACCGATCCCAGCCCATTTATTGGGTAATATGTGGGCGCAGCAATGGGGCAACATCTACCCAATGGTCGCGCCAGAAGGTGGATCAGGCATTGATGTCACCGCGCGCCTCGAGGCAAATCAATACGATGCGATCCGCATGACCGAACAAGCTGAAGGCTTTTTCACATCACTCGGATTTGAGCCGCTACCGAAAACCTTTTGGGAACGCTCACAATTCTTAAAACCACAAGATCGTGATGTGGTATGTCATGCCAGCGCTTGGGACATTACCACCGAAGATTATCGTATTAAAATGTGCATTAACGTGAATGAAGAAGATTTCAACACCATTCATCATGAGCTGGGCCACAATTTTTATCAGCGTGCTTACAACTTAACTCAGCCAGTGTTATATCGCGGCAGTGCAAACGATGGTTTTCATGAAGCGATTGGTGACACTATCGCGCTATCGATTACACCAAAATACTTAAAGCAAATAGGTTTAATTGAGCAAGAGCCGGATGCCTCCGGAGACTTACCTTTCTTAATGCGTATGGCAATGGACAAAGTCGCGTTTTTACCGTTTGGCTTAATGGTAGATCAATGGCGCTGGCAAGTTTTCAGCGGTGAACTGACACCGGATCAGTACAATCAAGGCTGGTGGACTCTGCGTGAGAAATATCAGGGCGTTATGGCACCTGTTGCCCGTAGCGAAAGTGACTTCGATCCCGGCGCTAAGTACCACATTCCTGGTAATACGCCCTATTCGCGTTACTTCCTTGCCCACATTTTACAATTCCAATTCCATCGCGAATTATGTCGTTTAGCAGGTCATGAAGGTCCGTTACATCGTTGCTCAATTTATAACAATAAAGAAGTCGGCGATAAACTGAAAGCGATGTTGGAAATGGGTCAAAGTCGCCCATGGCAAGAAGCGTTAGAAACCATGACGGGTTCACCACAAATGGATGCGACCGCGGTATTGGATTACTTTGCGCCATTGAAAGCATGGTTAGATGAACAAAATGAAGGTCGTCAATGCGGTTGGTAAACGCGCTTGGTTAGACACCAACATTTTGAGTAAGTAAGAAACGAAAAAGGCGGCATCCTGCCGCCTTGACCTCATATCGAAAGTGCTTGTTAGTCCTTTATCCCTTAAGCGTTTGGCTATCCCTATCGTCCTAACATCCGTTTATTGCGCTTCCTTCGCATGTTCATCCTGAACACGTGATAAAGGTTACGCCAATGAGTTATTTGTACAAGGTACCTTTTTAACATTAAGCATTAGTACGAAATTTACCCTGCGCAATATTTGTCTTATATAACAACAAGTTAAATCGATTCCCACATAGGAATATCGAGACAACCTAAGCCGTAAAATTACATATTCGCAATAGCAATTGAGACATCTCGCACACGCGGTACAGTACTTTCTCGCGACTCCTAATCACCGCAAAAGTGCTGGCTAATACTCAATACCCACTTGATACAATACAGCATCATGATAGCCAGTAATAATTCGCTTAGTGCCCGCTAATTGCTGATCGAGTTCGGGATCGCCAGTGTCCACAATTAACGCCCGACCATTGAGTGCTTTAAGTTTTGATTTAGTGGCAATCACATGAATATTATCCCAACCAACTTGGTTAACCACCGCCGGGGATATTTGCTGATTGCCGCGCCCCAATAGATGACCTTGCCCACCAATTAGGGTAATAAAAATTGCAAATTCTGGATCCTGTTGTGCCAACGCTAATAACTGCTGCGCGGTGACATCCGTCGCCACTAACTGTTGGTTTTTGACCACATCTACGCCAAGCAAAGTATTGTCGAGTCCTAATTCAGCCATAACATGTGCACAGGTCGATCCCGAGCCAATGGCATAGTGCACATCAGGCTCCATGCTTTCGATCACTTCTGCAGCAATATCATCGAGCACCATTTCTTCAACCTCACGGCCACCTTGTTTAGTCGCTTGAACAAATTGCAGTGAGTCCGGAACAATTAATGAGCCAAAATTACGTGCTCGCACGACACCTTGACGAAATGCGGCTTCATCAATGTCCATCACGGAGGCTTCACGTAAGGTCAAAAGTTCGCCCGCAATCAATTGGCTAATAACAACCCCAGCAGCTTTCGGCGTTACCGCATAAACCCCCGAATGAATTTTACAGCCGGCAGGAATGCCCAAAACCGGGATCGCTTCATCAATCTGCTTAAACACATCGCGTGCAGTGCCGTCGCCGCCGGCAAACAACACTAAATCGACTTTTGCCTCTACCAATGCCGCGACTAACTGATGCGTGTCATGCGGCTCACTTGGTGAGTTCGCTTGATAAACCACTTCGGTCGCAAAACCATTTTCCCGCGCAACGCGCTCACCCATTTCTCCGTTAGCCGTCAAAATGCGCACTTTTGCGCGTAACTCAGGCGCTATTGCCGCCAGTGCGATAGCCGCGCGCGTATTCGCTAGCGGAACCGCCCCTTGTGCCAAAGCTTGCGTTCGAATGTCGACACCATCGCTGCCTTTCAGTGCAACACTCCCGCCAATGCCAGCGAAGGGATTAACAACAAGACCAAGCGTTAACATGGCACTCGCTCGTTTGATTCAGGCGCGGCTCGGAATTGCGCGGCTTGCGCTGTGGAAAGCGCTACTAAGGCGTCATAAAGTTGTTGTGCGCGCGGCGGTAATCCTATGGTTAAATAGCGCTGCAGCTGCAAAGTGACAGCGGCGCTGAATGCTGGCGATGGCGCACTGCCCTGTTCCAAGTTGTCCGCGGACAAATTAAATGGGTGATCCAAAGCCATAGATAACGCCCACTCCACAGCTTGTGGTTTTACTTCTACTTGTTCAAAAGCGTGTTGCGCCGATTGATCGCGGCCATCGGCATGATACCAATACCCATAGTCATCGAGTAAACGTCGTTCGGGCCCCGCAATGCACCAATGCGCAATTTCATGCAATGCACTGGATAAGTAATCATTTCGTGAATAGATAACCGCCTCATGCCGGTCGGTAGCGGCTTGATAAAACGGCTCGTCGGCGCCGGTTTCTAAACGGGTATTATAGGTACTCAGAAACAAGTCAGAAAATACTGACTGCAACTGTTCTAATTTAGCGCGTTCCGCTGCTGGAGTTAACGACATAAAACGTTTTCAGAACCGATCGATACGTGACCGGCTATTTTAAATTGTTTGGCAAAAAATACCACTAAAGTCGCGCGCTTTGAGGGTCAAAAAAATGACAGTAATATCAGTCAAATGCATGACATTTATCTCAATAAAAGAATTTTCGAGGCAAATTTTTTATTATTTTCAAAGATATAGCTAATTATTGTCTAATTTAGCACCATATCTAGTGCTATTTTTTGTTTGTCAGCTACAATCAGATCCTATATATTGTGTTCATCCTAAGGAAAGCCACCATATCTAGTTACATTCTTTCTAAAAATGTACACCGGTTTTCCACAAAACTAGAGCAACTTATCAACAGATTTATACACAAGGCGAAGGGACGTAACCAACATGACTGCGCTAAAAAAACAAATAGAAGCAAGCAACTTTGAGATCGAGCTGCAAACCACTTCCGTCGACATCTGGGATACCAAATATCGATTGAAAGCAAAAGACGGTCAACCAGTCGATGGCACCATTGATGAAACCTACCAGCGAGTCGCACGCGCACTGGCTGATGTGGAAGCCAAAGACAAAAAAGAAGAATGCTATGAACAATTCCTTTGGGCATTGCGCAATGGCGTTATTCCCGCAGGACGTATTATGTCAAACGCGGGTGCGCAAGCTCACAAGCCAGCGACTTCAACGATTAACTGTACCGTTTCCGGCACTATCGAAGATTCAATGGGTGGTATTTTAGAGAAAGTTCACGAAGCAGGCCTGACTTTAAAAGCCGGTTGTGGAATCGGTTATGAATATTCAACTTTGCGCCCAAAAAATGCTTATGTCTCTGGTGCCGGAGCTTATACCTCAGGTCCACTTTCGTTCATGGATATCTACGACAAAATGTGTTTCACCGTCTCCAGTGCCGGTGGACGTCGCGGCGCTCAGATGGCGACTTTTGAAGTTGGGCATCCTGATGTAATGGACTTTATTCGTGCTAAACGCGAAAACGGTCGCTTACGCCAGTTCAATTTATCTCTATTGATCACCGATGAGTTTATGCAAGCAGTTATCAATGATACCGATTGGCACCTCGCTTTCCCGATGACGGAAAAAGAAGTTGAAGTCGATTCCATTGATCTTAAAAATGCGGATCAAGTTATTTGGCGCGATTGGCCATTAAAAGACGGATACATCACCGATAAAGAAGGTCGTGTTGCTTGTCGCATTCATAAAACTGTGCGCGCGAAAAACCTTTGGAATATGATCATGTCGGCCACTTATGATTATGCTGAGCCAGGCTTTATTTTGATCGACAAAGTTAATGAAATGAACAATAACTGGTTCTGTGAAAATATCCGCGCGACCAACCCTTGTGGCGAACAGCCTTTACCGCCTTATGGTTCCTGTTTACTTGGGTCAGTAAACTTAACAAAGTTTGTAAAAAACCCGTTCACTGAAAAAGCCGAATTTGATTGGGCAAAATTCCGCAAAGCGGTTTCCATTTTTACCCGTATGCTAGACAACGTAGTTGAAATCAACGGCTTACCGCTTGAAGGTCAGCGCAAAGAAATTCTTAGTAAACGCCGCCACGGTATGGGTTATTTGGGTCTTGGTTCTACCCTTACCATGTTGTGCAAAAAATACGGTTCAAAAGAATCTGTTGAGTTTACTGAAGAAGTCACTAAAGCACTGGCGATTGAGGGCTGGCGAACGGCACTTGACTTAGCCAAAGAAAAAGGCCCTGCTCCGGTTATGGAGCAAGACTTTAAAGTCACTGGCGAAATGCTGCGCAAACGCCCAGAAATGAAAAAAGATGGCATTAAAGTTGGTGACAAAATCAAAGGTAAAGTTTTGCACGCTAAATACAGCCGATATATGCAGCAAGTAGCGGAAGTCGAGCCAGAACTTGTCGCCGAGCTAGCTGAAGTGGGCGCGCGCTTTACGCACCACTCATCGATTGCTCCTACCGGAACAATATCACTTTCGCTAGCCAACAACGCGAGTAATGGTATTGAGCCTAGCTTTGCTCACCACTACTCACGCAACGTTATTCGCGAAGGGAAAAAATCGAAAGAAAAAGTTGATGTTTTCTCCTTTGAGCTGTTAGCTTATCGCGCGTTGGTCAATACCAAAGCAATGCCTTATTCAGAGCAAGCGGATGAGCAACTGCCGGAGTACTTTATTACTTCAGACGATATCAAACCCAATCAGCATGTTGATATTCAAGCAGCCGCGCAAAAATGGATTGATTCTTCAATTTCTAAAACAGCGAATGTACCGACTGATTTTGATTACGAAGAGTTTAAAGACATTTATTTGTACGCTTACGAGCAAGGCCTTAAAGGCTGTACCACGTTCCGCTTTAACCCAGAAGTTTTCCAAGGCGTTTTAGTAAAAGAGAAAGACTTGGAGAATACGGTTTATCAGTTCACGTTAGATGATGGTAGTCAGGTTGAAGTTAAGGGTAATGAAGAGATCGAATACGACGGCGAAGTTCATACAGCGGCTAACTTATTCGATGCATTAAAAGAAGGTTACTACGGTAAGCTGTAAGCTTACCGTAATTACGGTGAAGGATTAATTCCATGGTACATAAAATAGAAAAACCGATCGTCGGTTACAAAGTTAAAAAAGACGAAGTGGAAGAAACTCAAGGCACACTCGAGAAAAAACCGAGTGCAGAGATTGTGCAAATGCATGAAAGCGTTGAGCGTCCGGAAATGTTATTAGGGTCAACTTATAAAGTGAAAACCCCTTTGTCGGAACACGCCCTCTACGTCACCATCAATGATATCGTGCTTAACCCAGGTACCGAGCATGAGCTTAGACGACCCTTCGAAATTTTTATTAATTCGAAGAATATGGATCACTTTCAATGGGTGGTTGCATTGACTCGAGTTGTTTCCGCCGTGTTTCGCAAAGGTGGCGATTGCACCTTCTTGGCTGAAGAGCTAAAAGCGGTTTTCGATCCGAAAGGCGGTTATTTCAAACGCGGTGGTCGTTTTATGCCTTCATTAGTGGCAGAGATTGGTGAAGCGATTGAGTCACACTTAAAAATGATTGGCTTACTCAAAGATGACAACCTCGATGAGCACCAAAAGAAGTTAATCGCAGAAAAGCGTCAGCAATTTGAAGATGCACAAAGTACTGCTGATGCTGGCGACTCAGAGTTCCCTGCCGGCGCCTCATTATGTAATAAGTGCATGGTCAAGGCCTCTATTCTTATGGATGGTTGCATGACCTGCTTAAATTGCGGTGATTCAAAGTGCGGTTAACCCACTGATCCTCATTACACAGGGGGCGGCTTCGCCTCCTGTTATCCACATTTTCGACACTCTTTTGTGAACCAGTTTTGAAAATCACGTTAAATCGTCTATAATTCGCTCAATATTGTCCTAAGTTATCCACCGTTGTTGCAGAGTAGTCCCATGCCAACACAAATAGTTAAAGTCGAACCCGCTAAACTCGATCCCGATTGCATGCAAGTTACCTTGCGCGTACTACCGTCACGGCTGCAAAAATTGCTTGGCCATTCCGAACAACTTGTAGTTTATAAGGGCCAAGGTAGCCATTGGTATCGTTACCCCTGTTTCACCCCCGCGCCTTCCAAACTGGCTAAATTCTTAAAGTCCATTTATCGCGGCTGGGAATTTCGTCATATTCAATATCAATTTAAACAAGTTGGCCGCAGAGCTGGTTAGGGTTAGCAGCGAATCCAAGCCAAGTCCGTTTACTGACAAATTTAATTATATTTAAGCTTTAATCGACGTTTAAGTGCTATCGATTATTACGTTTTGTTCAAGTTCCAGTCAAAAAAAAGCCGCTAATTAAAGCGGCTTTTTATTTTCCGATACTTCGGGTTATTGCTGACGTCGTCGCACTAAACCAAGTGCACCAAGCGCAAGTATCAACGAGATTGGTAGTGAACCACCACCGCCGCCGCCAGAACCACCGCCGGAACCACCACCATTATTGGCAGCTGTAACCGTTACCGAACGGGTGATGCTGTCGCTGTCGTTATTACTGTCAGTCACTGTTAGGGTGACCGAATAAGTGCCAGCTGCAGAATAGGTGTGCGATGGATTCTCAGTCGTTGCCGAATCACCGTCACCAAAGTCCCAACTGTAGGTTAACGCACCATTACCCGCCGTTGTGGTGTTGGTAAAAGTTACGCTTAAGTTATTCGCAGAGAAATCAAAGCCCGCTACTGGCGGATTTGACTCAGCAGCACGGAATACCGCAAAGGTCTTAAACCCTAGCGCTTGATTGTCGGCGGCATCACCAATAGCAGCAGAACCATACCAAACACTGTCACTGGTATTAACGCCAGACCAATCAATAGAAACGTCATAAGGCGTGTTTTCGGTAACCGTCGCTGGAACAGTAACGGCCACTTGATTGCTTTCTGACTTATCTAAAATTGCGTAGCTTAGGCGTACCGTATTACCACCACCAGAACCGTAGTTTTGAACTAGGATCCAGTAATTACCTGCAGCTGGTGCATTGATCTGAACTTCTTCCAATGCAGTGAATGTCAAACTATAGGCAACCACTTCATCGAGTGCTGGTAGACCATCAGCATTTGCATCGATACCAATATAGAGGTCCATATCGGTAGCCGTGGTATTGTCTAAATTCGCTAAGAACGCACGGGTATTGGCCGGCATAGTGAAAGTGCGATAAGTCACACCATCGTTTAAGTTATCAAAGGCATCATCCGGATTAGTATCTTCCGCTAAAGAAATAATCTCTGATGTCGCCGCAACCAAATTACCTGAACCCACGACATTACTCATACCAATGCTACGAATACCCGTAAAGGCTTCGCTGCCACTGCTCGTACTGGTTTGCTCGTCAAAATGCCCCTCAAAAGTAGAGGTATAAGCTTTCGCAATTACCGGAACGCGCGTAGCGGTTAACCCGCCCGAGTTAGGCGTGAAGGTCACCGCGTTAAATGCCCAACTACCATTGTCAATGCTACCGACACTGATGGTGAAGTCGACCGTAACCGTTTCCCCTGCCGCCAGAGTAAAGTTCATTGGCGATGCGGTCACAGTAACGCCGGCTTGACTATCGACCGAACCGGTCCACGTGCTAGCTGCGGCCGCAGTGAAAGTACGCGAAATGGTACAGCTCACAACACAATCGTCATGCAGTACCGACGGTAAATTAAGTGCGCGGATATCGTCTGGTGTTCCGCCCGAACCAGGGTTCGCATCTTCAAACGCGGTGATGGTTTCATCCACTAATAAACCGGCACCGGCTGCCGCCAATACATCAATGCGACCGCCGCCAATATCAAATGCATCAGCGGTCGTTGATCCGTCTTCTTTCACCAAGGCTATTTCGCCGGTGGTCGCTAACGCCGATTGAATTTGCCCTGCGGTCCAAGTCGGTTGTAACTGCACTAATAAAGCTGCAGCACCCGCCGCATGAGGGCTAGCCATTGAGGTTCCGCTTTTAAAACCGTAACCGGCTTCAGCGACATCGGCAGCCAAAATCGAGGCTCCGGGCGCGCTTAAAGCAGGCACAAGAAACGACGAATGCTCCGGGAAACTCGGGTTAATATTCGGGCCACGAGAACTAAAATCAGCAACAATATCGCCATTGGCTGGATTCACCGTTGCACTACCGGTTACGCCAGTTATGGTACCAGTGTGACCAGTTCCCGATGCTAACCAAGTGCGTATCGCATCACCATCGCTGCTGGCAATGTGGATACCCGGCACGTCATAAATATCATCGGCTAAATTAGTCGCGCCGCCTGATACGTTAGCTAAGATAAAACCACCGGCTCCACCAGCCGCAACATTCGTTGCTTTGTCAACCCGAGCAATTTCACCACGGTCACATAAGACAATCTCACCGTTAAAGGTGTTTGCTGGGAATGGGTTAAGACACTGCTCTGGGTTTGGATCGCCGTTATCGTAGTCACCCGCATAAACAATGTTAGCGGTGATTGAACCCGTTAAACTACGTCCAGTAATTGCCCCTGGAGCCGCGGTATCACCGCCGCTCATGGTATTGATTTCTTTGGTTGGGAAGTTGCCACGATCATGAGTCGTAGCGCCAACACTGACGAGCCAAGGTGCATCCGCTGGAGAGCCAACGGTTTGTGCGCTGGGTCCACTGTTGCCTGCAGAAGTCATTACCACAATACCCGCTTCACGCGCGGCAAGGTAAGCCATCGCATCAGCATCATTCCATGGGTTTGAGGTACCGCCGCCGAAGGAATAGTTGATAACATCGACTCCGTCGAGGACCGCTTGATCAATAGCATTGGTCGAAGCACCGCCGCCTGAAGAGCCCGAGCCATCAGCGATTTTATAAGCAATCACGTTCGCGCGTGGAGCCACACCGGATAAATCAATGCCACCGGCAAACTCAACCGGATTACCAATGGCTGTGCCGGCAACATGCGTACCGTGTCCATGTTCATCTTCAGCGACACCGTTATTGGTCATATTGTAACTACCAATCAGCTTGCTATTACACAATGCTGGTGTTGCCACACAGTCGCCTAAGTAAACGCCATTACCGAGAGGATTGGTGTGGACATAGCCGTCGCTCGCGGTGCCAGCAAAAGAAGGATGATCATGAACAATACCTGTATCAATAATCCCTACAACAACGCCTTCGCCGCGTGCTTGAGTAGCATTAAAAACACCGTTCCATACCGAAGGCGCATTAATCATGTTAGGGCCACGATCGGTGCTAGCATGATAAACTCGCGTTTTCATTACTTGCTTTACACCCGGCATCTTGCGGATCTTAGCCACTTCTTTTTCGCTAAGTTGCAAGGTGAAGCCATTTAGCGTGGCAGCAAAGCGACGCTTAGCGTCTTTACGGGCTTTGAGTGTTTGGTTGATTTGAGAAAGCACTCGATCTTGCTGGCTAGCTAAATACGCCAAGTAAGCTTTCGATTGTGGAGAGTTCACTTTAAGTTTACGATCGCCGGTCGCTTTTGGGCTGGTCGCTTTAAAGTTGCCAACGCCGCCTTTATAGGTGGCCAGTGGCGCATCTTCTAATAGAACGATGTAAATACCATCGTTGTTAGCTTCTGGTTTACCTTTATTAACCGCCCCAACTGAGACAGACATACTAAGCAGTAAACACAGGGCCCAAAGACTACTAAGCTTTCTCACTACTATCCCCTTTACCTTATTCGAGTCATTAACTTATTGATACTAATATTTAAACCATATCTCATCAAGCTAAACGAAAGGTAATATTATTGCTTAATAGGTGCCATCCTTGGCCAAATATTAGACATCCATTATCGAATAACCGGCTGCTGTAAATAACTGACAATCTCGTTAGAAACCGCTTTAAAACCGAGGTTTATGGCGGTTAGCTGAGCTTTGGCGATGGTTTCTCCAAAGCTAATGTCGGCATCATTTTCCGCACTGGTCCAATCTTGTCGACTAACCACCGTTTTAGTAATGATGCCGCTACGCACATCAATTAGGAGCGCTTCAACATCGCAATAAGCGCGCAATTGGTTGGCGGCAAAGACTTTATGCTGGGTAAACGAAGTGCAATCAGACTGATAGGTCAGGAGCAAATCGGCACGAAACAACGCAGCCGCTTGACGTAGCTCAGTCAGAGAGTTATTGCGCGGTCGCAACATAGAAGGCAAAAAGGCAACATCATAAACCCGTGGTGATTGTTGCAACGGTTGAATCAACGCGCGATAGGTCTGTTCATTCAGCTCCAACGGCGTTGCAGCCTGTCCAGCTGAAGACTCGAGCTTCACAATGGCAATGCGGTTCTGTTGCGGTAATTGCACTTGAGTCGAAAGATAGCGCGCAATTTTGCGATTAAACGCTTGTTCAACTTCGTCAACGCTGTCTTGGCTCAACTCGATCAAAGGATTGGTTGGCGCACGCTGGGTACTGAAAAAAGCTCTATCATGCGAACCAATGGTTGAGCAACCGCTGATAATAGTGACCAAGCTTAATAAAATAAGGGGCTGTTTCATGCTTAATTCCTTGCGCTAATCATTCAATTAGGCGCCATTAAAGCGGATGAAAAAGCGCTTGTCGCGCCTCATTAATGATGTGACAGATACTAAGCCGGCCGGTATTAAAATCTGCCACTTAGTCTGATAGGTTTGCTTGCCGATTGAATTAAAATATCTGCTAACGCGGGTAGCTTGAGCCAGTTAACTAAA
This sequence comes from Gammaproteobacteria bacterium, assembly GCA_013373545.1. Classification (GTDB taxonomy): domain Bacteria; phylum Pseudomonadota; class Gammaproteobacteria; order Enterobacterales; family Kangiellaceae; genus Pleionea. Next base: position 195 of record JABXHQ010000054.1, on the reverse strand, counting down.
CTCGAAAAGAACCTCGTTTTGCGAGCTTAGGTAATCTTGTTGCTTAGGAGTTTGTTTTACCCAAGTGTCCTTTTTAGATAGGTTATTTGCATAAGAGCTTTATACATCGGAACTTTACGCATCGGAACTTTACGCATCGGAACTTTACGCATCGGAACTTTACGCATCGGAACTTTGCGCATCGGAACTTTGCGC
>JABXHQ010000194.1 GCA_013373545.1 Gammaproteobacteria bacterium | reverse complement strand
ATCTTATGCTATTGAGCGATCTATACAGCAATATCGGGAACTGTGATTTTTGCTCTAGCACTTGTCGTGAAAGGGGTGTAGGCTATTCGGTTTGAAATGAGAGCGGTTTATTTACGCTCAAATGAATATAATATACTGTTATGCATATTAAAAAATGAAGATCAAACGGGAACAAACAGTCTGCGAATGGAAAGGTGTTGAGCCAGTAAAGCCCAAAGCTGGATCAAAACTAGGAATCGCCATAGAAACAATTGGTAAAGTGCCAATTAATGGCTTACGCCATAAAGAAGAAAATGGAACTAATGGTTGGTATATATGGTGCGGTGAGGAAATGTCACAAGCCGAAGACTTTTTCTCTCCTCTGCACATAGAGCATATTACAGAGTATTTGCCAGAAGTTGTGGAATACCTTGATCTTCCTCCGGGCTACAGGTTTTTAATTGATGGCAATAATTACGAAGACGTATGGTATGACGAAGAGTTGCTTAATGCATAACAAGTCGCTCGTTCGGACGCAAACTACGCTGCGCTTCGTTTGCGCTGCACAGCTTCAACGTTATAACCCAATGGAGATCGCGTGCTAGTTTGGGATGAAGTGGATATCCTCTCTGTATTAGAAGTTGAGCCAGAAGTAGAAACAGATGGTATCTGGCATAAGTATTCGGTTTGCAGAGATGGAATTCGACTGATAATTAATGTTTTTCAATATGACGGCGATGTTCAAATCGAAATGTCGAATGAAAAAACTGGCAATCAAATATTCTTTATGCAGCTAATAGACTGCTCTACTGTCAGACGGGTGTATGAAGCAGGTAAAGAATATTTGGAATTTGCGCCATCCAAGTGCTTTGGCTCCAATCGCTATGACGGTGTTTCATCGATTCCATACGGAGTAAGAGTGTTTGCCAAGCCAAGTATTCAAGTGGCTCTATTTGGATATAGTTATAACAAAGCCATGTACGGCGAGCTACTTTTTTGTCGCTTGAACTATGGCAAAAAAGACTGCCATAATTCAATCAACTACAAAAGCAGCCGCGTAATGGCGGCGTTAGGCACACATAGTATGAATCTAGAGGAAGTATGTGAATCGCTATTAGACAATGCTGATATGAGCATTGATCTTAGTGCTTATCCGAAAGTTACTCTGGATATATTGGTTCAAGGAACAGTAAACGATAAATTCTGGAAGGTTGTGTTTGAGTGTGGTCAGGTAGTCCATATGGATGCAGAGTTTGATGACGATTCATCAAGTAGTGATCTGTTTATGGTTTTACAAGCTAGCGTGAACGAAACAATCAAAAAGAAAGTGATTCCTGCGGTTCAACATAGAATGGATAGGTTGAACGATGACGATCCTGTGTGGAAAGTGCATCTTTATGGCAGTATGTCACTCACAATGGTCACAACAAAATTTAGCTGGCAGCTCATAGAACTATCAGAAAAAGAGTACGAGGCGGCCTATGCCTAACAAGGCAATGAACATGGATTTGGGTAAAGCGTCATCTTTTTCGCTGACGCAAAAAAGCCGCCCCTTTACCCAAACCAGTTATTGCGGCGTTAGGCAGTCAACACATGAATACATCTGAGCTAAAACAAAAGCTTCTAGAAGAAGGGTGTAATCCAAATAACTTTTGCATTGGCTCTAGTGGAGTAATGTCTGATGTTTATTGCTTATCTGAAAACTATGGAAAATGGTCGATTTTCTACACTGAACGCGGCTTAAACTCCAAGCCGATATATGAATCACGAAACGAAGCTGAAGCTTGTGAATTCTATTATAACCAAATCATGGCTATTGAACATTGGCATAATGTCGGCTTCTTCGAAAGTGACGAGCCCGCACTAAAGTTACAGCAAGAATTGGAGTTTGCTGGTATTAAGGCCATCCGCAATGATATGCCCCCATTAAAAGCCGGCGGGCCAAACATAAGGCGAGTATTTGTTATAGGCAAAGATATTTTTAAGGTTAAGGACATGTATGCTAGCTTACCTCTTAAAAATGCCTAACAAGTTTGTCAAGCGGGACAACTTTTACGTCGCTTCACTTTTGTGCTTGAATAGCACAAAAGCAAATCAACTACAAAGTCGCCCCTTACAAAGGCGTTAAGCATCAATATGAACACACTACGTGACGAACTCAATGACGTTATAAGCTCTGCAAACATAGAGGGCCTTGAGTTTCTGCGCATGAATGACTGGCAGTGGATAATGCATAAGCTGGCAGATAGTTTTCTTTCTCACGGGAGGCAAAGCTTAGATAGAATCTGGCTTTGGGATTCGATCAAAGAGCCATATACAAGCTACCAGCCGGAGAATGGGATTGAGGAGCTAAAATTTCTGCTCAGTGAGTCGGACTCTTACTGGTTCATTGCATCAGACGAAGACGGTAAATATTGGGTGCTAGAAGGCTCAGGAAAGGCAATTGTCAGTGCGTTATTCGAGACAAGGTATTTCGAGTACTACATTACTGACAAAGAACTCTCGTGGTTAATTTGTGAAAATCATCACGGCGTAATGGTTCTGAAGGGGCCAATTAAGTCTAAGCGAGAAAATGCTTAACAATCGGCTGCACAGCGACCGATTTTCCGCCGCTTCGCGGCTCCAAACCGGCGCGTGAACCGGGCGTTAGGCTTAAAAATATGAAGTACTTACTCTCTATTCTAATGATTTTTTCTTGCTCTAAATCTTGGTCGTTAGAGTGTGTAGAAGAAGGTAAGGTTTTTAAAACTTATCTGGAAAGTGAAAAGCACACAGTTGAAGGACCATTTACAATAGAGCAATTAGAAAATATAAATATGATCGAAGTTCGTGAAACTAAAGAGGTTATACCATTCGGTTATAGCAATAAATTATGGCTAGAATTTAAATCAAAACTTCGAAAGGGTGATTCTATATATTTCGTAAAATTGATTGATGGTAAGGCTTATTATGGTGGTCACATTTTGGTTAGAGAAGGTTGTATCATTGAATTTTTAATGGGCGTCACGTCATGAAGGTGCATAACCAGTTGCAGCTGATAGGACGTCCACTGCGTGGCCGCTTCAATGCAAAGAGTTATGTGTTCAGTATTATGAAAAATATATTTCTTATCCAAGGTGATATCACAAAAGCGGATGTAGACGTAATCGTAAACGCCGCGAACCCTAAGATGCTTGGAGGAGGCGGCGTTGACGGAGCGATTCACAAAGCTGCTGGATCCTTATTATTAGAGGAGTGTCGTAAGGTAAAGCCTATAAATGGAGTTCGGTGTCCTTTTGGTGAGGCTCGGATTACAGGCTCGGGAGATCTCAAATCTAAGTACGTAGTTCATACTACTGGCCCAATCTATCGGCAGGCCAATGATCCAGCGTATCTTCTTAAGTCAGCATACATCAACTCGCTTAATCTGGCTTTGGAGCATGATTGTAATTCAATTGCCTTCCCAGCTATATCATGTGGCGCTTATGGTTACCCCGTTAGCGAAGCAGCTAAAATTTCAATTGAAGTTTGTGGTATGGAAAAATATAGTGAGTTAAAAATATATTTCTATTTGTTTAGTTCCAAATTGGTCAACGAATGGAAGGTGGCAATAGAAGAGTTTACACATAACAAAGCGTTCTAGCTGAAAATCGGCTCCACCTTAAATTCAACTAAACGGGCGTTGATGTCCGCCTTTGGCCGTTTGCAGAATTAAGTTGTAGGATTAGGTTAAACTCTTAACCTTAATTGTCAGTTCGAGTATGATCGACTACATATAATGTGGGCTATTTCCAACAATCGTTTGTGCGAATCATAATAAAATAAGCTTTAAGGTGTCTCTTTACTCTCTTCTAACGCTTCTTTGCGTTCTTGTTCATATTCGTCATAAGACTTTTCATAGCGCTTGATACATTCGTCATATTGACCAGGAGGCTCTTTAATACAAGCATCACGTCCATTTTTCTGGGCGTTTTCATAAACACCTTGCGCGGTACAGCCACTCAGTACGATTAAAATAGCTAACCACCATGAACGTGAAACTAACATTGTGCCTCTCCTTGTCGGCAAGGCTACTCCGAATTGCCTTGCTTACGTTTAATGTAGCGCGTTAACTGCGCTTTTAATGATTTAGGTATTTGCTTCAGTATTAGCTCATCAGAACCTTCATCAAAGACAATATTGTCGCCGAACATCTCGGATGAAAAGCTAATGCTTAAGTTTTTATCTCGACCAAAAAAGCGTACGTATTTCTTTAAGCTCGCACGGTCGGTATAGATCTCCTTTTTCGTTTCGGGCTTTTTCTCACTCACGAATTCAGCGAAACGGTGCGGGTTTTCCTCGTCTAATTGTGTCGAAAGGTCGTCAAGATCCACAGGACTTCCCGCCATATCTTGGTCGATACAATACTCAACAATCTTACTTTTGAGTCGCTCACCGATAGAAGGTTCCTGACTATCAACAAATTCATCGACGACTGATAAAAAGCTTTCCGTTTGTGCTTTCAAATCAACCGATGAAATAAAGCCGGAGAAATCGCCAAAGCCATCGGCAACATCTTTATTGCCTTTACTGACCAGTTGCGACATATATTGGTCCCAACCATCAACTTTCCACTGCTCAATATCAACTTTAAAGCCGTACTTTAGTTTACTGGGATCAACAAACTGTAACGTATCGACTTCTAAATCGCTGTTAATGAACTGGGCATCGGTATGGTTAATCCAATAAACATAGAAAAACGATTGTTCAACCAACTCTTCCATCACAATAAACACATGGGCTTCAAAGGGTTCGGACGTTTTGTCAAACTGCAACTTCATATGTTCCATAACTTGATGAGTTAAGGTCGAAAAGCCCAAAGACTCATCTTGCATTTTTTGCAATAGTGCCGGAAGTGGGTTGTCGCCGAGCTCTGGGTTAAACAACCCATATTGCTTTTGCGTACTGCGAGCAAAGGTAAGCTTGAGTTGCTCAAACAGTGATACCACAGGGCCTTCTGGGGCGATTTCATTGGGTCGCAGTTGCAACGTGACATCAGCACCTGGTTTGGTGCGATAGATACGATGGATCGAACAGTGTTGAATGGTCATAAAATATACAGCTTAGTGAGTGAAGATAAATTATAACGAAGCTGAGCCAATTAGACAGCACTGTGTTTGAATTCTTTTACCACGCTATATTGAAAGTGGTTACTTGCTTGCAATACCGAGCGCGTGCCAAGCTTAGTTAACCGTTTTGCCGAGAAAATTTAGTTTTATCGCTGCGGTACTTTAAAGTTGCGAATGCTTCGCTGGTATTATCGGCAGAGCTTGGGTAGGGTGTGGCTATCGCGTATCAATAAATAAAATAAACTAAGGAGTGACCATGGAAATTATTATTGTATTGCTGGTAATGATTGCCGTATTGGTGGTGCCGGTTATGGTAGCCGCTAAATTGTTAAAAGCGCGCAATCACGGTTTTTGGTCCGCGCTTATCGCGGTTATTGCGGTTATTGCGGTGGATGCCATTACCGATGGGTTAATTGCGCAGCCATTAATTGCCGCGCTGGTTTCAATTGCTTTAACCGCTCTGTGCTTT
>JABXHQ010000113.1 GCA_013373545.1 Gammaproteobacteria bacterium | reverse complement strand
TTAGATGAGAAGAAAATTAAATTTTCAAGTGATTTAACAAAAACCAGCGGACTGGTTGTCAATGGTGATGAGTTCCGGTTGCAGCAGGCTTTCAGCAATTTGATCAGTAATGCGATTAAATACAACCATTTTGGTGGTAGCGTTATAGTTGAGTCGCGTATTTCTAGCGATGAGAGTGACGTATTAGTCACTGTTTCAGATTCTGGTTTTGGTATCCCTCATGAATATCAAAGTAAAGTTTTCCAACCGTTTAATCGTTTAGCGCATGAACACGGTACGATTGAAGGTAGTGGCATAGGACTGTCGTTGTCGGAACAGCTAATTAAAGCGATGCAGGGGGAAATTCAATTTACTTCTGTAGAAGATGTTGGCAGCCATTTTACTATTCGTCTGCCCATTGCCGCTAGCGCTCTAGAAAACGATCGACCACAGGAAGAAATCACTGCTATTGATTTGTCTGGGCAACGGGTCCTCTATATTGAGGATAATAAAACTAATTTCTTGATTCTTAAAGCGTGGTTGAATAAGCAGGGTACAACGGCAGTGGATAATGGTGTCAATGCAGCCAATGGTTTGCAGTTAGCGGAGCAAAATCCCTATGATGTAATTTTTTTAGATCTCGGATTACCCGATCGTAGCGGCTTCGATATTATTGATGAATTGAAGGCCCTGCAACCGAGCACCCCGATCATTGCTTTGACCGCGGACGGCTCGGAGATCAGTCGCGAACGGGCCGATGGACTAGCGGTCCATCAATTTCTTACCAAACCAATCGACTTTATGCTCGTTGCTGAAACCTTGTCGTCACTCAAGCGCAAAAGCTAAACCTTTATTCGTGCCGTAACCGTTGATAGCTCTTCCGCCATTTCCGCCAGTTGACTGGCCAGTTGATTAAACTGACGAACATTGCCATGGATCTCACCCGTGGCACTGGAAATTTCATTGATGTTTTGGCTGATATCTTCAGAGACGGTGGTTTGCTCCTCGGCTGCCGTTGCAATTTGGGTATTCATCATATGAATCTGATTAACTGCATCAGTAATGGTTTTCAATGATACGCCAGCTTGATTGGCTTGCTCGACACATGAAGAAGTCGTGTCGCGCCCCTTTTCCATTGCACTGACCGCATCCTTGGCGCCGGTTTGCACATTTTCGATGATCTGTTGGATCTCGGCCGTTGACTCTTGCGTGCGTTGTGCAAGATTACGTACTTCATCGGCGACCACCGCAAAGCCCCGGCCTTGTTCGCCGGCACGGGCAGCTTCGATAGCGGCGTTTAATGCGAGTAAGTTGGTTTGCTCGGCAATTCCGCGAATAACATCGAGCACGGTACCGACGCTATTGGTGTCTTCTTCTAATTTACGAATAACTTCCGATGCGGCTGAGACTTCTTGTGATAAGCCATTAATGGTGGCAATGGTATTATTCATAACGCTCAGGCCTTCTTGAGCAGCCTTATCGGCACCCGATGCGGACTCCGCTGCGCCATTGGCATTTTGCGCGACTTCTTGAACGGTTGAAGTCATTTCGGTGATTGCGGTAGCCGTTTGCTCGATGCGTGACGTTGTACTTTGCGAACCATGGGCAATCTCTGAAGATGCTCGAGAGACGGTATCGGCGCTTTGCGTTAATTGTCCCGACGCTTCTTTAATTTGTGCCATCATGTCACGCAAGAAGGCTTGCGCATTGCCCAGTTGCTGACGCATGCGGCCGAGCTCATCGTTTGAGCGCGATTGAATAGGTTGGGAAAAGTCACCATCGCCAAAGCGATCGACGTGAACCATCAGTGAAGCGATCGGTTTGGTGAGCTGTTGCGAAAGCACCCAAAACGCTAGCACAACCAAGATCAAGGTTGATACAAAGATGGATACTCTTGAAATAGTGACGGTTCTTTGGGCGCTGGCGATGGCGTCGGTACTGGATACCGCGACTTCTTGTGCAATTCGATCGGCGGCATCTTGCAGTGTCTTGGTCGGTGCGCGGTCGATCCCAGAGACGGCTTTATCACCGGCTTTGTGATCAAAGCCACTGGCAACAAATGCGTCGCGACCTTGTTGGTATAAATTACGTAGGTTTGCGTGGCTTTGTTTAAAGTCGCCGACCAAGTCGCGTGCGCTGCCGGCGGGCAAGGCACTTAATAATGTTTGTGCTGCAGATTGAATCTCGTCATGCTTGGCTTCGAAGCGTTTCCAGTATTTGTCTCGTTGAGCGTCATCGTGGCCACGAATTAACACGTTCTTCCACTCTTGTACTTGGATCTTAAACGCGGCGACTAAGGCGGAAATTTGTCGCTCATGAGCAACATCCCGCTCAATGATGGTCTGCAGTTGTTCCGTACTGCTTCTCTCTAGTTCGAGAAAGATTTCGGCAATAATGGTATTGGCAATCAGGGCTGCGGCAAAAATCACCAAAATTTTGTTGCGCAGGCTATCGTTCCAAAAGCTCATAATGGGTTCCTTGGCAGCTACAAAATTAACTCAGCTGCGGTTATCCTAATGAATTAACGGCTTACTCGCGAAGCTATCCTAAAGTTTAGAAAATATTAGAAAAAATGCTAAATTCCAGTGAAAAAATAATTCCGCAGCTAGCGGCTCAGCTGCTAAGTGCACAGCGGATTGTGGTGATGACCGGAGCCGGCGTTTCGGCGGAAAGTGGTATTAGTACTTTTCGCGACTCTGAGGATAGTTATTGGTCGCAGTTTGATCCGATGACGTTAGCCAGCTTGGATGGTTTCAGTGATAACCCGCAGCGGGTTTGGCATTGGTATCAGTGGCGAAGGCAACAAATTGCGCTTGCTCGGCCAAATCCAGCCCATGTGGGGCTGGCGCACTTACAACGGCGGTTACCCTTGTATTTGATCACGCAAAATGTCGATGGTTTGCATCAGCAGGCCGGCTCGCAGCAAGTCTGTGAGCTTCACGGTAATATTTTTATTAATCAATGTGTTAGCGTATCCTGCAACTATCGCGAGCAGCATCAAGACAATGCGAGTGATTTAATTACTTGCCCACAATGCCAACAAGCCTATTTGCGCCCTGGGGTAGTGTGGTTTGGCGAGTGCCTTGCCGCGGAGCGGTTAGAAGCCGCCGATTTGGCGAGTCGCGATTGTGATCTTTTTTTATCGATGGGAACCTCGGCTGCGGTGTATCCGGCTGCCGGATTTGCTGCGCTGGCGAAGCAAAGTGGGGCGCAGATTATCGAAATTAACCCAGCAGCGACGCCGTTATCGGAACACGCAGATTGGGTTATTCGGGCGCCGGTGGGAAGTGTTTTTGAACGGCTCATGCCGCTACTCAGCTAATCTGAACCGCGCCGTAGCGTGGTTGCAATATCGGAGTAAACGATGCCAGAAGCGCCGCAAAATTAACTGGGTATGAATTAAGCTAGTTCGACTTGGTTGATGACTGAGTTGGTGTATCATTCATGGCTTATGCCAAGTTAGTGACTTTTTAAACCAAAATGACCAATACCGCGTCTTAAAGGAAAAACAGTCTGTAGGAGATTAACTATTATGAATTTAATGCAATCGCGATGGGTATCGGTGTTGCTATTGGTGACCGGTATTAGTGTGGCAAATGCTGACCAAACTATTGAGAAAAGTTTTCCGGTAACCCCTGGCAGCTTGTTGAAGGTTGCCACCGATACCGGATCGATTCAGGTATCGACGCACAACAAACCCGTAATAGAAGTGAAAGCTGAAATCGATGGTTTTGAAGCGGATGACTTTAGCGTCAGCTTTTTGCCAGAAGGCGGCGGTTTAACCGTAACTGGCAACAAGCGTTCGACCGATTGGGGTTGGGGCTCTAAGCGCGTTAAGTTTAGTTTTGTGGTGCCGAAAACTTTCGACTTAACCCTGGATACATCCGGTGGTTCAATCAATATTGATGACTTAATTGGCACGGTGAAGGTGCGCACTTCCGGTGGAAGTCTATCGTTTGGCAAGATCCAAGGCGATATTGAAGGACGCACCTCAGGAGGTTCGATCGAAGTCTCTGGCAGTAAAGGTAATGTACGCGTGCATACGTCCGGTGGGTCATTGACCCTAGGCGATATCGAGGGCGACCTGCATGGCCGAACCAGTGGCGGCAGTATTCGTTTAGGTACGGTTACCGGCAAAGCGGACGTGGCGACTTCGGGTGGCAGTATTCGCATTGAAAATGCGGGCGGTGAAATTAAAGCGAGAACTTCCGGTGGTAGTGTTGATGTGTACTTTACTCAACAACCGCAAGGTGACTCTGAAATTTCCACTAGCGGTGGCAGTATTACCGCGCGTCTTGATAAGTCTATCGCGGTAAATCTGTACGCTCGCGGCCGTAAAGTCTATTCAGACTTCCCGGTGAACGGTGAGACCGAAGCGAAATATAAACTGCGTGGCCCGATTAATGGTGGCGGACCAGAACTCGAATTACAAACCAGTTCCGGCAGCGTGTATATTCGCGAAGACTAATTTAAAATAGGCGAATAGTTCATCTCTTAACTTGCCATCACAGCGTCCTGTTCTAAGCTTTTAGACGTTCAATATTGAAGAAGGCGCTGTGATGGAATTTATTGACTACCTTAAAATTTTAGCTTCGAAAGACGGCTCAGATTTGTACCTGAGCACTGCCGCGCCTCCCTGCGCTAAATTTCAGGGGGTGCTCAAGCCTCTCGCCAAAGAGCCAATCACCCAAGCTCGCATCAAAGAAATTGCTTATCAAGTGATGAGCACTGAGCAACAGCAAGATTTTGAGCGCTTGCTCGAAATGAATTTGGCGATCTCAGAAAAAGGCGTAGGACGCTTTCGAGTTAACATATTTAAGCAGCGTAACGACATTGCCATGGTGATCCGTAATATCAAAACGGATATTCCTAATTATAAGCATCTAGGACTACCCACGGTTCTCACCAAAGTTATCATGGAAAAGCGTGGCTTGATTCTATTTGTCGGTGGTACTGGTTCGGGTAAATCAACATCCCTAGCGGCGTTGATTGATTATCGCAATAGCAATGCACCGGAAGGCGGGCATATTATTACCATCGAAGATCCGGTAGAGTTTGTCCATCGGCATAAGCGCTGCATAGTCAACCAACGTGAAGTTGGGGTCGATACCTTGAGCTTTCATGAGGCGTTAAAAAATACATTACGCCAAGCACCCGATGTAATCTTGATCGGCGAAATTCGTGATCGTGAAACCATGGAGCATGCGCTCGCTTTTGCTGAAACGGGCCACTTAGCGATCTCCACTTTGCATGCCAACAACGCTAATCAAGCTTTAGATCGCATCATTAATTTTTTCCCGGAAGAAAGGCGTAATCAATTACTGAATGATTTATCGTTAAACTTAAAAGCATTTGTTTCGCAACGACTGGTGCCTACGGTTGATGGTAAACGTTGTGCTGCGATCGAAATCCTACTGGGCAGCCCTACCGTACAAGAGCTGATAAAACGCGGTGAGGTGCACGAAATAAAAGCGATTATGGAAAAGTCGCTAAACCTTGGCATGCAAACCTTTGATCGAGCATTGTTTCGCCTTTGGGATGATGGAAAAATTACTCTCGATGAAGCGCTAAAAAATGCCGACTCGCCAAATAATTTACGTTTGATGATTAAACTGGCTGGTAAAGATACCGGCAGTGCGAATTCCGAAAATGCTGCCGCGGCAACGACAGATAGCGCCGCTGAAGAAAAACCCAAGCAAGATAACACGGTCCGCACAGCATCGGGGTTAACCTTAGAGTTAGAAGCAACTGAAGAGGATAAAGAGGAAGAGCCGAGCACCGGACGAGCCAGCTTTGCGATTGATGATATGGCAGAGAGTACTAAGGACTAATTCTTTGTTGTACAGCATAGCCGCTAAACTCTCAGAAGTGTTACTAAGAGTTTAGCGCGATGGCTTAGCTAATAGTTGCAATAATTTGATTTAAGTCGGATTGCACTGCTGCAGCCGTTACTTCGCGACCAGCCCCCGGACCTCGAATCACCAGAGGATTGTCTTGATACCACTTTGACTGAATGACAAAAATATTGTCACAGGGTGCAACTTGCGCCAGCGGATCGTCCAAGGGAACCTCTACCAAAGCGCACTGACTGCCGCGCTCACTGTCATACTCCGCTTGATAAACTAAGCGTTTGCCACGGCTGTTCGCTGCTTGCCATTTAGCATCAAACCAGTGATCGAATTCATCTCGCTGTTGCCAAAATTGCTCAAGCTCACCGGCGAGAAAGTTTTCGGGTAATAAAGGGGTATGTTGTACTTGTTGCAATGTCTTGGGCGCTTGAATAAGTCGCATCAAGATAGTTAACTTACGTAACACATCTTGTCCCGATAAATCGACTCTGGGATCGGGCTCACTGTAACCCAAAGCTTTCGCTTGTTCGATCAGGCTACTAAAAGGTTGTTGTCCATCATAGGTTTGTAAGAGCCATGAAAGCGTGCCTGAAAAAATTCCGCGAATGGCGGTGACCTTATCGCCACAACTGGATAAATCATTGAGCGCATAATTAATGGGTAACCCAGCACCCACTGTGGCATTTTGGCGCCATAGACAATGTTTTTCTTGTGCTTTTTCACTTAATTTTTCTAAACGAGCAAGCGCGCCTGAAGCCGCCAGCTTATTAGCAGAAATTAAATGTGCTCCGAGACTAAAAAAGTCATTGTATAAATCGGTTATAGCTGCACTTGCGGTTGCATCGATAATTACTTTGTTTTTAAAAGGTGAATATTTGAGTAACTCGATCAATCGCGTAGGATTGTTTTCGATGTCGATGATGTTAGTGGCGCCATCGATGACTGACAGAGTGGCCGAGTTGGATTTGAGTACTACGGAATAATCGGTTCGAGAAAGTTCATTCGATTGCTTGAGCCAAGTGGCGCCGACATTCCCAATACCTAATAGGAATACCGCATTGATGCGTGTGTAGTCGGACCATTGCGCAAAGCATTGTGTGGCTAGATCGTCAATTTCGGTTCGTTCAATAATTGCAACATCGGCATGCTCCAAGGCATACAGTTGGTAATGATTAACCGATGCTTTAATAAAGCGATTGAAAAAATATTGATGGTAGTAATGGTGTGATTTGTTTTCACGCGCTAGCGCAAGTATTGATACTTCTGTTGGTAGCGCCAATGACGCATCGAGTTGGCTTAATTGTGCGGACCAAAAATCGCGACAATCGAGACTACACAGCAAAGCCACTTGGTTAGACGCCGAAACTAGCAAGAGCGAAAACTCTGCGGTGTTTTTCTGTCGCAACTGAATACTATTCGCAATGCGTTTGGCCTCTAGATCACTATTGGCTTGAATTATAAAGCGCAGCAGTCGGTTGCGGTGAGTAATAACACTATTGGTATTATATGAATCGCTCAAACAGATCTCTGAACCCGGCAAGTTGGGGCTAAACGTAGACGCGATGGTTAGTCGAACTTTTTGCGCGGCAATGGGTTCTAGTGTCTTCGGATGTAAAATTGGCGAGCCGAGCTGGGCCAGTGTTTTGGTTAGGCCAACGTTGAGTTGTGCAAGCGGTTGAGCATTTGTTGAAAGGTTAGGGTCAAAGTTATAGATCCCTGCAACATCGGTCCAAAGGGTAATCGTATTGGTGGCGGTAAGTTTGGCAAGAATAGTCGCACTATAATCACTGCCGTTGCGGCCAAGTAAACAAGTTTTTTGATCACAGTCGCTAGCGATATAACCGGTAACGATGGAAATTCTACCTTGTCGCGACTTTAACAGCTCAAAGAGGTATTTCTTTGACTGCTGGTAGTCGACAGTTATTTCATCGGCCCGTTTAATGATTTTTAAATATTGACGGGCATCAATCCAACTCGCATCTACGCATTGCTGTTGCAGCAGATAACAGAGGATTTTTGCTGACCAAACTTCACCGAAGGCAACGATTTCGTTAAGGTTGTTAGTGTGGTTAAACTCCAGTTGTCGAGTTATCCAAGCAATGTTTTGTTCTAATTCCGTGAGAAGTTGCTGCTGCACATCGCCAGCGAAACAATCGCGGATGATTGCACGATGATGATAACGAATCTTTTGCAAGTAGTCGGTACGTTGTAAAGGATCTTGGCAACAGGTTAGCAGCCAAGAGGTAGTCTCGGCTGATGCCGAAACTACCACCAGATCATTAGCGCTTAGCTGTTGACTAACAATGCGTGCCGCTTTCCGGTAGCTGCGCGCATTGGCAAGTGAGCTGCCGCCAAACTTAAAAATAGCCTGTGGTAACTGCAGTTGTTTAAAAGGGTGCAAGTTTGATTTAGCGACATTGGTATTCACGTTAACTTACCTTTTTATTAATTTGAGATTGGCGCGCAGCGAAGAAGCCGCGTTTCAAATCATCTATTAAGTCTTGATCATCTTCAATGCCGACTGATAAGCGCAAAAGATTGCTTTTTATTCCCGCTGTTTCGCGAGCCGCTGGGGCCATGGCAGCATGGGTCATGGTCGCAGGATGACAAATCAACGATTCTACGCCGCCAAGCGACTCGGCAAGAGAAAATTGTTGTAATACGGCAACAAAAGCGCGTACTTGTGTCTCATCACCACATAACTCGAAACTTAACATGATCCCAAAGCCACTTTGCTGACGTTTGGCGATTGCATGACCCGGGTGGCTGCTAAGCGATGGATGATAAACTTGTGCAACTTGAGGGTGGTTAACCAAAAAATCTAAGATCACTTGAGTGTTGTATTCATGCTGCTTTAATCGAGCATGTAAAGTTCTAAGTCCGCGTAAAGTGAGAAAACTATCAAATGGACTCGCGGTTATTCCGATACAGTTTGCCCACCATGAAAGTTGCTCTTTTAATTCTGTGGTAGCGGCAATGACTGCGCCTCCGACTACATCACTGTGACCGTTGATATACTTAGTGGTGGAGTGAATTACAATATCGGCACCAAGATTAATTGGCTGCTGATAAGCAGGGGTTAAAAAAGTATTATCAACAGCGACTAAACATTGTTGCTGCTTTGCGCGTTCACATAGAGTCGCAACGTCCACAATTCGTAACAGTGGATTACTGGGCGTTTCAATCCACAATAATTTAGGGTTGTGTTGAAAAGCGTCTTGCAGCGCAATCGGATCGTTCTGATCAACAAACAGAACTCGAAATTGTCCTTTGTCAGCCAAGCTTTTAAATAAGCGATAGCTACCGCCATAACAATCATGAGGTGCGATGATTAAATCGTTGGCATTTAAAAGTTGAGTAACCAATAAAATTGCCGACATGCCGGTTGAAGTAATCACAGCACCGGCACCGCCTTCCAGCTCATTAATCGCATCAGCCAGCAAGTCGCGTGTTGGATTTCCTGAGCGGGTATAGTCGTACTGGCGCGGCTCAGCAAAATCTTTAAAAGTATAGTTGCTTGATAAATACAGCGGTGGAGTAACCGCGCCAAAAGCGGTATCCGATTCAATTCCCGCTTTAACGGCAACGGTAGCATTGGCAATTTGGTTTTTCATATCTGAGTACTCTTAATTTTTTAGAAAGTTGTTAACGATCCAAGCAATGCTGGTCTTTTCCTTAAGGAAGGCATCGTGGCCATAAATTGACTGCAATCGATGTAATTGCGCATTCATTGTTTGTGCCATGGTCTCGATCATGGCTGCTGGGATAAGTCGATCGCTTTGCACCGCTACACAGGTTGTTTGGCAAGTAATTTTGCGAATGTCGACGCGATGTAAATCAATCGACTGCGAAAGGTTTAAAAATGCTTGAGCGCAAAATTTACGACTAAAATCGCGGCCTCGGTTGATTAAGTAATCGACCACGTCGCTTTGAAAACCGTTTTGATCAATTCCCGAATGATTCTGAAAGCGGCTGCGAAATTCTTCGCCGCTACGATAGCTCACCATGGCCAATTCGCGCGCGATGGCGAGGGCTGATTGGGTTTGTCCAGTGCTGTTACCCAGTTGCACAATCTGTCTTTGAATATAGCGCTGCGCGGTACTTAACGGACAAGCACGATCCGCTGCACTAATAATTAAAGCTCGCTGTATTGTTGTTGGGTATTGCTCGGCTAAGGCTAATGCAACCATGCCGCCATAAGAACTACCAATAACGGCATAAAAATTATCAAGATTGAGGTGTTCTCTCAGCTCATTAATCGCGTGTGCTTGGTCATAGGTTGAAATGGCTAGTAAATGGGGGGCGTTTGCTTCGTCGGCACGGCTGCTCTGGCCGTTGCCGCCGAGATAATCGATACCGAGCACACAAAACTCGCGACAATCAATCGCGTGAGTGTCTAATTGATATTGCCACCATCCCGAGGCGTACTGCTCGGTCACGTGAGCGATATCACGACCAGAGGAAATACCACCAAGCACTAATACGCACGGCTTGCTGAGATCGCCGTATAAATTAAAAGCCAAATGTCCTTGGGTGATTGAACCACCGTGGTACAAGGCCAATGGCGACGCGAGCGCGCACAGCTCGCGACGCAGTGCGCGCGGGCTTCCATTAGCAATGAGTTCCAAAGTGTTCATAATAATTACCGTCTAGACGTTTAGATGGCCAAATATAAATTCGGTGCTTATGGATGTCAAGACGTCAAGACGTCTAAACGCTAAAAAAATGAACAGTTAATTGACAGATAAGACCAGCTCGGTAAGATCAGCCGGTCGATTTGATTTTGAGGTGTCCAATGGCTGAGCGAAAAGGGGAAGGTATCTGTCCTTACGCTGAACACGGTAAGAAAAGTCAGGAAGTGAAAAAGATCACTGTTTCTATTCCGTTAAAGGTATTGAAAATACTGACCGATGAGCGGACCCGTCGCCAAGTGAATAACTTGCGCCATGCCACTAACAGTGAGCTTTTGTGTGAAGCATTTTTACATGCTTACACTGGACAGCCGTTGCCCGCCGATAGTGACTTATCAAAGGCAAGTGAGGAATCGGAGTATTGGTTAGCCGAAGCTAGCGCGTCGCCAACCGCGTCAGAAGATAAATAACCTATAAAAATCAGCGTTTGATTACTGCTTGAAGTGTTCTATTACATTTTTGTGACTTAACTGATTCGTTCAGCGCGTCAAAGCGTCTTTTGGCTAGCGTTTTTAGTAAAGCTTAGGTTAAGTCGAAAATGCAACCTATCTTATTGATTTCTAAAATTTAAAGCGCTTTTTCTGTGTTTAGCTCGCCCATTGCGGCGGCGTTAAATAAGAAAAAAGATTTAATTTGTCGATTTTTTGCGCAATTTCAGCTATTAGTTAAAGTTCCTGACAGCATAAGGAGCCTGCTGATGAAAACGATCGACTCGCTAAAAAAAGAGCATCAATACGCATTGTTTTATCGTTCAAGCCGGGTTTACCGGAATCAAAATGAATGGTTCTTTGAAAGTTGTGATGGGGACTCCTTTGGACCATTTAATAACAAAGAAGACACGATGCGCGCGGTGCGCATATACAATGACGTTAAGCGTGGCGGGGTCAATGTGGCGTTTCGAACTATTCAAAAAGTCATTTGAGCGAGTACTAACTAATGCGTAGACGCACCACGCGCATGAGTTCCATTTCGAAACCGGCGACCTGTTGTGTGGCAGGATAATAAGTAAGGTTGACCCTTTGGCCGGTTAAATTCTTGTAGGGTTTACGCCGCTTATATTGAAACGGTACATCTATCCCCTCGAGCATAATAGTATTCATAATCCACCCATCCGCGACTTCTCGTTGCACATGTGAACTAACCTTTTTACCATCCGACTGGATAAGGTTTCGATGATTTTTGAGAAGTTTGTTTAGATCTCTTGCCATATTTTATTGCAATATCCTAGCGCAATGGGTTTGGAGGGCTCTCATGATAGGATTTATTAAGACACTTTTAAAGCTGGCCATCGTGCTCGGTGCGGTAGTGCTTGGTTTGTTAGTGCTTAAAGAAAAGGGCTACCTCAACTTGGCTCGCTGGACTTCAGACGATAGCCAAACTTTGGTGACTTATTATCAGTGGCAAGATCGACAAGGGCGCATTCATATATCGCAGTCGCGACCGCCGGCTGGTACCGCCTACCATCAATTTAGCGGTTCTCCGGGAATGGCGACCGATACGAAGAGCACCGCAACTGAGCCGACAAAAGATACATCGCCACAGATCAAGCTTGTCGCAGACGCCGAGCTGCTTGCGTTACAGCAACTGCAGCAACAACAAGTAGTCACTGATTGCCGTTGGACCTTAGGCGAAATGATCGTGCTCAAACAACAGATCTTAAAGTCGAATGACCAACAAAAGTTGGCCGAGCAGTGTGCTAACTTTGATACCCTCGCAACTAAGCTTGATCCAACGCGTTGCCGGTTACCACAATCCTTACCATCGCTGGCTCGCTGTGCTAAATTGTAAAAAAATTTAACAAGCATGGTCATTCTTAGCAATCTGTGCATAATCAGCAAGCCTTAACCATCGTTAGGATCCACATCATTAGAGATTAGCGGTGGCTCACTTTTTTTGCGCGCATTTACTTACAAAGGGGAAAGTTATGCTCAATCGCACTCTATTCGGTGCTCGTTTTTTGGTTTGCTTAGCAGCTTTTATGACCAGCACTTTAGCGCCAGTCAGTGCTGCCGTTAAACAAACCAAAGGCGACTTTGTTGACAAGTTTCGCCAACTCGACGAAGTGCTTCCGACGCCAAATGTGTTTAGAAATGCCGCGGGTGCTCCAGGTCATGAATATTGGCAACAACAAGTTGATTACCAGATTGCCGTTACCCTAGATGAAACCAAACGCCAGTTAAGCGCGCAACAAGTGATTAGTTATACCAATAACTCCCCCGATACTTTGCGTTACCTTTGGGTTCATCTGGAGCAAAATCGATTTCGCGCGGATTCGATAGCGGAAACTACTGAGGAGTTTGGCGGATTAGGTCGACGAGGGCCTACTTCTGCGCGTCCGAGCGACGATAGCCCTGCGCAAATTAGTTTAGGTGATTTAAGACGCCAGCAGTTTATGGCCGATGTTGCGCTCGGGTATCAACAGTTAGAAGTGACTACCCTAGATGGCACAGCGCTTCCCTTTACTGTCATCACCGAGCAAATGCGCATCGATTTAGCCAAGCCATTGGCCAGCGGTGAACAGGTGCAAGTTAAGATCAATTTTGCATTTAATATTCTCGAAGAAGATGCCGTTGGCGCTCGTTCTGGCTATGAGCATTTTCCTGATGATGCCCGTAAAGGCGGCAATGACATTTATTTATTAGCACAATGGTTCCCGCGCGTAGCGGCCTATTCCGATTACGAGGCTTGGCACAATAAACCGTTTTTAGGTCGCGGCGAGTTTGCTCTTGAGTTTGGTAATTATGACGTCAAGATGACTGTACCGGCGGATCATATTGTGGCGTCTACCGGTGTGCTTGAAAACGCTCAAGAGGTATTAACTCAAGCTCAACAAGAACGTTTGCAGCAAGCGCAGAACGCTAAACGGCCAGTGTATATTGTAACGCCGGCGGAAGCTTTAGAGAATGAAAAAGCAGCAACTTCCGACACGCGTACTTGGCATTTTAGTGCCGAGAATGTGCGTGATTTTGCATGGGCGTCGTCGCGCAAATTCATTTGGGATGCTAAAGGCTACCATCAGGGCGGCGATGTTCAGCCATTGGTGATGGCGATGTCGTTTTATCCGAAAGAAGGCGGAGAATTATGGCAAAAGTATTCGACCGAGTCAGTTATTCACACCATGGAAGTGTATTCGCGGTATACCTTTGATTATCCCTATCCAACATCGTTAAGTGTTAATGGACCAGTCGGTGGCATGGAATATCCCATGATCACTTTTAACGGTCCTCGAACTATTTGGCATGAAGACGGCACTCGCACTT
The DNA here is from genome assembly GCA_013373545.1 of Gammaproteobacteria bacterium. Classification (GTDB taxonomy): domain Bacteria; phylum Pseudomonadota; class Gammaproteobacteria; order Enterobacterales; family Kangiellaceae; genus Pleionea. Next base: position 7,373 of record JABXHQ010000113.1, on the reverse strand, counting down.
ATACGTTGGCAGAAAAACGATTTTTAATTGGCGTGGTGATCCATGAAGTTGGGCATAATTATTTCCCAATGATAGTCAATTCAGATGAGCGTCAATGGACTTGGATGGATGAAGGATTAAATAGCTTTCTCGATGGTGTTGCGGGGCGAGAATGGGATCCTAATATTCCGTGGGGGGTCGAGCCACGTGATGTTGTCGATTATATGAAATCGGATGTGCAAGTGCCGGTAATGACGCAATCGGATAGCGTGTTAAAGCTCGGACCAAATGCTTACACCAAGCCAGCGGTCGCATTAAATATTTTGCGCGAAGTTATTTTGGGGCGCGAGCAATTTGATTTCGCATTTAAAGAATACTCACGCCGTTGGCGCAATAAACGGCCAACGCCTGCGGATTTTTTCCGTACCATGGAAGAAGCATCCGGGGTGGACCTTGACTGGTTTTGGCATGGTTGGTTTTATACCACCGATCATGTTGATATAGCGGTGGATCGGGTTTACAAGCTGCGTATTGATACAAAAAATCCTGATATTGATTTTAAGCGTCGCCGCCAAGAAGAAAATGATAAGCCGTCAAGCTTGTTTGTCGAGCGGAACAAAGCGGAAGGCAAAAAAACTTGGGTAGAACGTAATCCTGACGTTCGCGATTTTCACGATGAAAACGATCGCTTTACCGTGACCAACGAAGATCGCAATGCTTATCAGAAGTTCTTAGCCGAGCTTGAACCATGGGAACGTAAAGTTTTTGAGCGTGCAGTAAAGGAAGATAAAAACTATTATGTTTTTGATTTTTCTAATGTCGGTGGTTTGGTTATGCCGATTCTATTGCAACTCAACTATACCGACGGTAGCGAAGAGTTACGCTATATCCCAGCCGAAATTTGGCGCCGCTCACCACAAGAAGTAAGCAAACTAATCGTGACGGAAAAAGAAATTCAGTCGGTAGTGGTTGATCCAGGCTGGGAGACGGCTGATGTTAATATTGAGAATAACTTTTATCCAAGAAGAATTATTCCATCGCGCATTGAAAGCTATAAAGCGAAGAAACGCGAAGGGTGGGAGTACAAAGATATTATGCACAACATTAAACAACCACTGAAAAAGCCAGATGTTAAAATTAAGAAAAAATAAAACGATAGGGCTATTGGGGCTCGTCGCTGTATTGTTTGCCAATACGGTGATGAGTCATCAACAGAAGGAAAGCTATACCCAAATTAGCTTTAATGAACGCACGCAAAAACTCGAGATTATTCATCGCTTTTACCTACACGATGCTGAGCATGCTCTCGCACAACTGTTACAAAGCAAGGTGGACTTAACCCGAGATAGCCAAGTGCAGCAGCAATTTGCGGTTTACGTGGAACAAAATTTTGCGCTACGCGATGCGCAGCAGAACTTGATAAACTTGCAGCTAGTGGGGCATGAAGTTGAAGGCAAATATTTTTGGGTGTATCAAGAAGCACAGCCGCCAAAGACACTTGAGCGGTTTTACGTGCGGATGAGTAGTCTACATAAAATTTGGCCAAAACAAGTCAACCATATTAACTTTGAATTTAATCAGCAAGTTCGGTCAGTGCGACTCGGTCAGGACGATCATTGGCAACTAGTCGAGGTACCGGCAAAACAGCTGAGCGATAATTAATCCAGTAGGGAAAATAAAGTGAGCGATAATTTATACCAAGCACCGGAAGCCGATATTGAGCGAGAAGAAAAAGCCACAATATCATTACCTGAAGAACTTAATCCGTGGAAAACCATTTGGCTAAAGCCGCGTCTTACTTATCGCTATTTATTAGCGAAAAATCCTGAGTATATGGTGATTTTTCTAGCGGTGTTGGCGGGTATTCACAATGCGTTAGACCGAGCTTCAGGGCGTTCGAGTGGCGATGATTTGTCGCTAGGCGCGATAATTGGCTCAGCTCTCGTGGGCGGGGTTATTGGCGGCATTATCACGCTCTTTTTAGGGTCCTGGCTGGTTAAAGTAGCGGGCTCTTGGTTGGGCGGGCGTGCCAATACGGTGCAAATCCGTTTAGTCTATGCATGGGCCTCTGTTCCAGGAATGGTGGGGTTGGCAGCATTAGTGTTGTCCATCGTGTTATTTGGTAAAGATATGTTTACTACTTACACGCCGACAATTTCCGCCAATATGATCAACACTTCACTGTTTTGGGGTTTCACCTTGATCCAGCTAGTCTTCAGTATTTGGTCAATTGCGCTTTATATTATTGGGGTTGCGGAAGTTCATGAATTCAGCAAATGGCGCGCGTTTTTCTCGATAGTTATTGCGGTCTTGCTGATTATGGTACCGATAGTCTCTATCGCCTTTTTGGTGATACTGGGCACCCACTAATTTCTTGCAGCGGTGTCGTTATTGGCACTCGCTGGTTTCTTGCTAACATTTACCTCCCCTGTAGTACAGGGGAGGTAAACCGATTCGTTCAGTTGTCCAACCTGTGCTCTATTCTGCTTGTGTGTATAATACCGAGGCTGAGTTTTTTTAGGATTAATAGCGGATATGAATAAACGCATCAATGGCCATGGCCATCTGTTACCCACGCCGGATAAGATCCCGGCGTTTATGAAAGAGAAAAAATTTTTTTGGGTAAATGAACAGCGCAGCTTTATGTGTCAAGGTGACTGGCAGCGACCGATTACCGATCCCAGTTTCTTTCTCGAAGAAAAGTTACATTGGATGGCGGAAAATAATATTGACCATGAAGTGGTGCTAAGTCTTTCCCAGCTCTATTGCAACGGTTACAGTGAGCAAGATAGTTTTGATGTTATTCGCTTTCAAAATGATTTTAATGCAGAAGTGCAACAGTTGCACCCGGATAAGTTTACCACTGGATTTGTAGTACAACCGCGCCACTTAGATCAAGCGCTGGCGGAAATGGAGCGCTGCGTATCACAGCTTAATATGAAGCTGTTGTGTTTAAGCACTCACTTTCTCAACGCGCAAGATGAGTGGTGTTCGGTAGCGGACGAATCTTTGTTACCACTGTGGCAATTGGCCGATGAACTCGGGTTAGCTTTAGAAATCCATCCCTATGATGCCGGCCGCATGGTTAACCTAAAGGATCGCTTTTGGCGCAATCACTTAGTTTGGATGATGGCGCAAACCGCTGACACTTACTTAATGTTTACTTTACTCGGTTTTGCTGAGCGCTTTGCTAACGTAAGAACATGCTTCGCCCATGGCAACATGCTTGGCCACGCTAACTATGGCCGTGTTGTGCAAGGTGTTGAAGGTCGACCTGATCTGTTTCCTAGCACGCATCATCCCGAGCAAACGCTCGCCAAAGCGAATGTGTACTTCGATACGCTGGTGCATGATGTAGCTACTTTAGATTTATTGATCAAACGTGCAGGCAGCGCCCAAATTTTGTGGGGCGTTGACGATCCATACCCTCTCGGAGAAATGGCAACGGTCGCTAACTGTTATCCTGGAAAGCTTCTCGATGATGCCGTTGATGCACAGGTCATCAGCACTGACCAGCAGCGCGCGATTATGGCCGATAATGTTTTAAGGTGGCTCAACATCGCATTATAAGCGGGCTACGAGTGATTCGATAATAACGATTAAGGCTATTTCTATAATCTATTATACAGATTGATTCCGGCGACTTAATATAACTCCTGAAATTTGATGGCTTGCGGCAGAGCGCCGCAGTGCCAACATTTATATACTAGACAGGAGTAACTTTCATGACGCAATCGATTATTAACAGTGAATTAAAACCATTCAAAGCAACCGCTTTCCATAACGGTGAATTTAAAGACATTAGCGACGCGGACGTGCGTGGTAAATGGAGCATCTTCTTCTTCTATCCTGCAGACTTTACCTTTGTATGTCCGACCGAGTTGGGCGATATGGCGGACCATTATGCGCAACTGCAAGAGATGGGCGTAGAGGTTTACTCGGTATCGACAGACACTCATTTTACTCATAAAGCATGGCACAGTAGCTCAGACACCATTAACAAAATTCAATTCCCAATGCTCGGCGACCCGACCGGGACTATCTCACGTAACTTTGGCGTGATGATTGAAGAAGATGGTTTAGCTCTGCGCGGAACCTTTGTAGTGAACCCTGAAGGCGAGATTAAAGTTGCTGAGATCCACGATCTAGGTATTGGTCGTTCAGCAGCGGAGCTGGTTCGTAAAGTTCAAGCCGCGCAGTACGTAGCCGATCATGATGGCGAAGTATGCCCGGCAGCGTGGAAGCCAGGTGCTGAAACCTTGAAACCTTCACTTGACCTAGTTGGTAAGATTTAATCGCACCGAAGTAGGTTAACCGAATCGGGGCTTGCTCTAGCGCTCTTTGTAAAAAGGGCGCAAACACCCTCCAATTGTTAACGAGTATAGCCCCTCCTATTTGCCCGACGAACGACTAAGGAATCATCATGTTAGACGCCGACTTAAAAGTGCAATTAAAGAATTATTTAAGCAACTTAAAAACACCGATTGAGTTGTGCTTGAGCCTTGGTGAGGACGCTTCATCGAGTGAATTAAACCAATTAGCAAACGAAATTGCCGAGCTATCTGAGCTGGTCTCAGTCAATCTGAACGGAACCGCAAAAAGGCAACCCACGATGGAAGTGCGATCCAGCGCGGGTGATAAAGTGATGGCGTTTGCCGGTATTCCCATGGGCCACGAATTTACCTCATTGGTGCTAGCCTTATTACATTGTGGTGGTCATCCGCTGAAGCTCGAAGCCGATGTGATCGAGCAGGTTGCAAACCTTGAAGGCGAGTTTACGTTCGAGACTTACGTGTCCTTGTCTTGCCAAAATTGTCCCGATGTAGTGCAGGCGATTAATATGATGGCAGCGATTAATCCCAAGATTCGCCACACCATGATCGATGGCGCATTGTTTGAGTCTGAAGTTTCGGCGCTAAACATCAAAGCGGTCCCGGCGGTTTACTTGAACGGGCAGCCACTCTTGTCTGGCCGCATTACGATTAAAGATTTATTGCACAAGCTCGACTCTAAAGCAGCCAGTCGCGAAGCGGCGCAGCTTAGTGAAAAAGAAAGTTTTGATATGTTAATTCTCGGTGGCGGCCCGGCTGGTGCATCGGCCGCTATCTACGCAGCGCGCAAAGGACTTAGAACCGGAATTGTTGCCGACCGCTTTGGCGGCCAGGTGGCCGACACGGTTGGAATTGAGAATTTTATTTCGGTGCCGTATACCGAAGGCCCTAAGTTGGTTAATCAATTAGAGCAACATGTCACTGAATACGCAGTCGATGTGATGTCAGGTCAAAAAGTGAAGCAAGTTAAAGCTGGTGACGGGTTTACCATTACGACAGAAAGTGGTGCCACTTTGAAAGCAACCTCTGTGGTGGTCGCAACCGGGGCCAGTTGGCGCAAAATGAATGTTCCCGGTGAAGCCGAGTATTCGGGCAAAGGCGTTGCTTATTGTCCGCATTGTGATGGTCCCTTGTTTAAAGGAAAACGGGTTGCGGTGATCGGTGGTGGTAACTCTGGGATCGAAGCGGCCATTGATTTGTCGAATATTGTGGAACATGTGACTGTGCTGGAGTTTAGTGATCAGCTCAAAGCGGACGAGGTGCTGGTACGCAAAGCGCGACATACCGCCAATATCGACATTATTCTATCGGCACAAACCCAAGAAGTGCTGGGTGACGGCCAGCAGGTAACGGGGCTTAAATATCTCGACAGACGCGATCAACAGCAACATGAAATCACCCTAGCAGGGGTCTTTGTCCAAATCGGTTTGGTGCCTAACAGTGGCTTCTTGCAAGACACGGTTGAGCTGTCGAAATACGGTGAAGTGGTGGTTGATGAGAAAGGTCGCACGTCGCTGCCGGGGCTGTTTGCTTGCGGTGATGTGACCACCGTTCCCTATAAGCAAATTGTGATTGCTATGGGTGAAGGAGCGAAAGCATCCTTAAGTGCATTTGATTATTTAATGCGTTTACAACCAAAAAATGACGCGCTTGAATCCAAAAGTGAAAAAGCAGCGTAATAGTTAATATCCTGGTTTTATCAGTCTCGCGCTAACATGGACGTTAACCCCCTTTAGCCCTCAGAAAGAGGGCTTTTCTTTTTTCAAGCAAGTAGTCGATTGCCGATTGATGGTATTCGGTGCGTCGCCAGTAAAATCTGACCGAGGCATTATCAAGGCACGCTTATTAGTCTAAACTTCTGCTTAGATGTAGCGAGCGAGAATAACGATAATGCCGGCACAAAATGAATATCTAGCTTTTATTTCCTACCGTCATGCAGATAATAAGGTGCCCGGTCGGCAGTGGGCCACTTGGTTGCACCAAGCGCTGGAAACTTATCAAGTCCCAGAAGATCTTGTGGGTCAAACTAATGAACGCGGCGATGTGATCCCTGCGCGAATTTTTCCGGTGTTCCGTGATGAAGATGAGTTACCTGCCGATGCGGACTTAGCGAACTCAATCACCCGTGCGCTGGACAACTCCCGCACCTTAATTGTGCTGTGTTCGCCAAACGCGGTAGCGTCTACTTATGTTGCCGATGAAATTCATTACTTTAAATCGCTTGGACGCTCGGATCGAATAATCGCCGCGATTATTGCCGGTGAGCCAAATTGTAGCTGGGACCAGAGCAAGCGAACGCTCGGTTTTACACCAGAGCAGGAGTGTTTTCCTGAGCCGCTGCAGTTTGCTTATGATGACTCTGGGAAAGCAACCCAGGTACGAGCTGAGCCGATTGCGGCTGATTTTCGTTTCCATCAAGCGGGTCAAGCGCAACAGGGTTGGACGTCCATTGAAGCCTTACGGCAGTCGCTGAAGGAGCAGCAGGACGATAAATCCACCATTGACTCGGCGCTGGCGCAATATCAAGAGCAGCAACACCTGATGCTGCTGAAGATCATTGCGGGAATTCTAGGCGTGCCGTTAGGGGCCCTGACACAACGGGACAAAGAATATCAATTAGCCTTGGCCAAACAAAAAGCTCGTCGCCTAAGACAATGGCTGAGTGCCGTTGCCGTTTTGGCCATGGTCGCGATAACGGCGGGAGTTTTTGCTTATTTTAAGCAGCAAGAAGCGGTTGCAAACGAGCAAGTGGCACAGCAGCAGCGCGCGGTTGCGTTGGAGAATGAAGCGTTGGCGAAAGAACAGCGCGATCAGTCATTAATTGGACAATCGCGATTTCTACTGGACCAGGCGCGGCAAGCCAATGAAGACAAACGCTATGAGCAAGCTTTGTTGTTGGGTCTTAATGCTCTACCCGGCGTATATGGCGGTGAGCGTCCTGTAGTCGAGCAGCTATCTGCGTTGCGTGAAGCGGTGCTTTGGAATCGTAAAAAGGCAAGTTTTACTTATCCTGAAAGAGTTTTATTCGCTGAGTTTTTGTCGCAAAAAAAAATGATAGTCGTG
>JABXHQ010000022.1 GCA_013373545.1 Gammaproteobacteria bacterium | reverse complement strand
CGGCAAGGTTGCCAATCGCACATCTGACTGATTTTCAACGTTCAAGTACAGCTGATGTATTTGCTTATCGATATTATCGTCCACGATCAACCGTTCGCTACAATAACCTCCTTGCTCGAGCGTTTTAATCACTTTGCGAATGCGACTTCGATACTTAGTGTTGAGTGACGCTAAATAATCTTCGAACGACTGCATCTTTTCATCGAGACTTAGCACCATATCCGGATCGGTTTGAATTTTTCGATAGCTGTAACGCTCAAGCACCATCGAGGCTTCTAGCTTCGAGCCTTTAATATCTTTAATCATGGCAAAATTTATATCGCCACCGAGCTTTTCTTTACGCCGAATCTTGTAAAGAATTTCAGCGACCACGCGCCAAACTTCTTCCATTGACATTTGAGTGTCGTAAGCAACGCCATGAAGACCACTAGAAACTAAGTTTCCACAGACTAAAATCCGCTCATGAATACTGTCTGCCATTTTACGTTTTACCGAATTTTCCGTTTGCGTTAGTCGATCGCCAGTCGCCTCAGCAATTTGTACACTCACCAAGACTTTAGGCCGTCCGTCTTGATAAGCGATGGCGTAACGCTGTGACGTGTTGTCTGGAGAGCACTGTTCGATGGATTGTAAATATCCCAAGCTCATAAATATTGAGTGGTTCTGAGCAACACTTTGCCAATGCTCTTGATTGACTAAATGAATGCTGTCTGAAAACACGTATTGATAGTTTAGTTCGCTGTAGCGTTCTTTATGTCGCTTACGCTTATCCTTAATTGAATCAATAATATTCATCATGCTTCCTAATGCTGTTAATGACTCTACTCTAGCGAGACTGGCGCCACTAGGCAATAAAAAAATCGGGTAAGCATTTGGTAAAAATGCATTACCCGAAACTAGGATAGGATCATTCACTAAACAACATACTGGTGACCAAACCAGTCACACTTTCAGGAGCCGCCAATCCATGGCACGAAATATCCATATTAATAAATATTCCGGTAACTCAACCAAAGCAACGACTAATACTAAGCTTGTTACGCTGAAATATTAACAACACAGATATTAAACGGCGCTTAGTATGGAATGGGGTTAAGAATTAGAGAATTGTTCCAAACATTGCTCTAAAGCTGCAAAATCACAGGGTTTATGGAAGTAGAATCCCTGCAAATAGTCACAATGATTGAGCTTAAGGAAGTTCAGCTCTTGCTCTGTCTCAACACCTTCAGCAATCACACTGAGGCCAAGCGAGTGAGACATTTGGATAATGGCGGAAACGATCTTACGATTTTCTTCTCCCCCCATCAGATTGTGAATAAAGGAGCGATCAATCTTTACCGTATCGAGCGGAAACTTATGCAGATAGCTCAGCGAAGAAAAGCCGGTACCAAAATCGTCCAGCGCAATGGTTACCCCTAAATCACGAATTCTCTGCAACTGTTCTTGAGCTTGGTTGCGATCGAAAATGGCAATACTCTCGGTTACCTCAATTTCTAGCCATGAGGGATCAAAGTCAGTTTTCCGTAATATCGATTCAATGCGTTCAACAGTATCCACTTGTTGAAACTGCACCGGCGATAAATTTACCGCCATTCGTCCTTGCAGTCGCCCGGAAGCAATTAGAGGACCGATTTGTCGACAAGCAGTTTCTAGAATAAATTCTGACAGTGCATTAATAAGCCCTCGCTCCTCAGCAATAGGGATGAACTTGGCCGGTGAAATATTACCCAACTTGTGATTGCGCCAACGCGTCAGTACCTCTACGCCAAACGCGTCACCGGTTTTCGTATCGGTTTTTAATTGGTAGAAAGGAACAAATGATTGGGCTTTGATATCATTGCGGATCTCTTCGGCAACTTCAAATTGTTCCCGCGCTAGAATATTCATCTGCTGGTTGTAGCAACGGATTTTACGAACTCGATCGCGCTTGGCTTCATACATTGCAGTGTCAGCATTACGCAATAGACGCTCGAAAGTTAAACCATGCTGAGGAAAGATCGCTACACCAATACTACAAGTAGCGCGTAATTTATATTCGTTAACATCAATCGTAAACATGCAAGCTTCATAGATATCATGAGCGGTAGCTTCGGCGACCTCCTGTGCGGTTCTTCCGTAACTAACCGTTTGTTCAGCAATAACATCATTAGGTACCATCACTAAGAATTCATCACCACCTAAACGCGCAATACGAACGCGATGGTCAACTTCTTGGCGTAATCGCTCAGCTAACTTCTTTAGAAATTGATCGCCAATGTTGTGCCCTAATGAATCATTAATTGCTTTAAAATTATCCAAGTCAACAAACATTACTGCAAAGGGTTTTAATTCGGCGGCAGAGCATTGCTCGATATGTTGCTCAACTTGATTTTCAAAATTACTGCGATTAGGCAACAATGTTAGCTCATCGTAATAGGCGAGCTCGGTGAGTTTTTGTTCGTCTTTTTTACGCTGAGTAATATCAGATAAAATGGCCACAAAATGATAGACATGTTCGGCTCCCATAGGACTCGCCGAATTGTTATTTGACGAGATCTTATCGATAACAATTTCAATTGGAAAGACATCCCCGGTTTTGCGCTGCGCCCAAAGTTCACCTTGCCACTTACTACCATCATCTACCTGCGAAAGAATTTCATCGAACAAATCTTCTTGCTGTTCAAACGCCACGGGCAAAATAAATTTCTGTCCCATAACCTCATCCGCTTGATAACCGGTGATGTTCGCAAAGCCATCGTTAATTAAAGCGATTTTATGGTTACGATCGAAAAGCAAGACGCCTTCAGAAGTATTTTCAAACAATTTTGAAGTTACCGTGAGCTGCTCATTACGCTCTTTTATTGCGGCAATTTGTTTCAGACGCTGCCACAATAATGTCGTTGCTATTAACAACACTGCAAGAGTATACAACAGGTAAGCCCACCATGTTTTCCACGGTGGTGCCTGTACGCTAATCGGTAAAGATACGATATTTTCCTGCCAACGACCGAGATGATCAGTCGACTTTAACTCAAACCAATACTCACCCGAATCTAGGTTAGTATACGTGGCATAGCGTCGACTCGCATCCGTGTATAGCCATTCATCGTCAAACCCACGTAATCGGTAGGCATATTCGATAGCCGATGGATTAATATAATTTAAATTATTAAATCCCAAAGTGAAGTGACTTAATGAATGATGAAAGTTCAATTTACTGGCGTAAGCTACTTTGACCGTGTCTAACGGAGACACTCGTTCATCATTGCTAATCACCGCTTCTTTATTGCCTAGCAACAAGGTATCGATAATTAATTTTTGCGGCTTGGTGACTTCATATAAATAGCGCGGACGCACCAGTGTAGCGCCATCAAAACTACCAAACAACACACCTTCATTACCAACCTTGGTATACACCCCAATACTGTACCCAGGGAGCACGCCATCATAGATATCGTAATTACGGATCTCTTTTGTATCAAGATTCAGTACACTCATTCCTTGCGTAGTTGTGATCAAAATATTGTTATCAATACTGACAATTGCACCGATTGCATTAGAAGACAGTCCGTCTTTCTCTGAAATACTGGTTATCGTTGGAGCTGAATTAAGATCGCGAATACCCGACCAAAGCAACCGGTAAACACCGCCACCTTGTGTGGCTAACCACAATTCATTTTTGTTAATGGTTAACACAGATGTGATAGTGACTTCTTGGAGCAGCTGATTTAATTCAGTCAATGGAGAAAGCTGTAATTGATCATTATAAAATTTAATACCTTGATCCATGGTTGCGATCCAAAAACCCGACAAATACGGATCGCGAACAATACCATTTTTGGTCACCGCAAATGCTCCGGCCTCTTTTGCGGCCGGATAGGCTTGTAAGTTATTCAAATCAAGTACAATCAGTCCTTCACCGCGAGTGCCCACAATAAAGGTTTGCGGATCGACTTCAGCCATAGCAATAATTCGTCGCTCTGCCGTGACAGCACTAAAAAACCGCAACGGCTGATCGACTAGCAGCCCTTGTGGATTTAACTCGCTACGAAACAATCCCAATTGTTCGCAGTTAAACCAAATACGTCCGGAAGAGTCAGTAAAGACAAACTGAATAGTGCGTGCTTCATCTTGATTGATAAGCTCATTGGTGGGATAGCGCTGAATAACATTGAGGTTTCGATCGTACTGAATGAGTGATTCAGAATTAGTTAACCAAATATCCTGTGTATCAGCCGCT
>JABXHQ010000092.1 GCA_013373545.1 Gammaproteobacteria bacterium | reverse complement strand
GCCAAGCGGCTCAATGATTGATTGGCAATCGTTGGACATGGCGTTTACGGGCATGATCATTGAGCTGATCAGCAATGATAATAAGCGGAAAGTATTCGACATCTAAAACACCTTTTGATTCAGCTGCAGGTCAGTCGGTGGTACACCAGACCGCCAATTATCCCGGCACTCAGTTGCAAAGTATAGCCAAAAAACGAGCGGCTGCCGGCAATCAGGGTGACGTCGAGCAGCGCGTTCAGCAAGGACAAAATGACGACCATAGCGGTAGCTCCGGCGAGCCCATACAATATCCAGCGAAAACGCGCGGCAGGAACCCAGTAACTTACGCTAAACGCAATCAGCAGACCAAGGGCTTGAGCAATGCCGTAAGTGCTCCATAAACCAAGCCAGTCGTTCACCAAAGACTCCAGCCAAACGCTAACCGGAAGTATTACTTGGAGTTCACTTAGCGCTGCCAACACCTGCCAAGTATGGGCCACGGACGCTAAGGTAAACGTGACCAATAAGCTAATCAAATAGGGGAAAATCGCACCTTTAAGACGTGACCAAAACGGCTTGATGGGCAAAGCGGTCGAATGGTTGTTCATACACCTTCATTGCTATTGGTTTTGTTATGAGCTGTTAGCATGAAGGTCTCTAGGCTTGTTGTCAACGAGTCGGCGAGTTAACCTAGTGGCTCAAATACTATTACAGAGTCGAGCTATGAAGTGGATTAAATTGGTTGGTCTGGTGGGGTGGTTATGGGTCAGTGCAGCGAGCGCAGAGGTACCATCGTCGTCAGTTCAGGCAACCTTACAAATTCCCGAGCGCGGTGAGTTAGTGTTCCAAGTGGTGCAATTAACGGACGGGTTGGAATTCCCATGGGGAATGGACGAGTTACCCAATGGGGGCATCCTGATCACTGAAAAGCCTGGCCGATTAAGAATTTGGCAGGAGAATTCATTATCTGCGCCGATCGAAGGGGTTCCCGAAGTTTATTTTCGTTCGCAAGGCGGCTTGTTAGATGTGCTGGTCGATCAGAGTTTCGCCACTAATCAGCGTATTTACTTGACCTATGCGCACTCCGAAGCACTTGGAAATACGACGCGTTTATTGGCTGCGCGCTTGACGGAATTGGCCTTGGTAGAGCCGCAGGTGCTGTTTGAGGTTGCGCCCTACAAGGACACGCCGGTTCACTACGGTGGGCGAGTGGCACAGCTCCCCGATGCTACGCTGGTGTTAACCACTGGAGATGGGTTTGATTATCGCGAGCAAGCGCAGCGGCTCGATAGCCTGCTTGGCAAAACCGTGCGAATCACGCCAGCGGGACGAATACCGCAGGACAATCCATGGTTTGGTCAACCCACGGTGAAACCTGAAATATGGAGTTATGGTCATCGCAATCCACAAGGTTTGGCGTTCGATCCGCGGCGGCAAGTTTTATGGCAACACGAACATGGTCCGAAAGGCGGTGATGAGATCAACGCGATTGTGGCCGGAAAGAACTATGGTTGGCCGGTGGCGACCTATGGCAAAGACTATTCAGGAGCGATTATTTCGCCGTACCAAACTTATCCGGGCACCGAGGAGCCCTTAAAGCAATGGACGCCATCGATTGCGCCGTCGGGATTAGCGGTTTATTACCATCCTAAGGGATCATGGTTGGATGGGTATTTGCTGGTCGGTAGTTTGGTGGAGCGCGATTTAAAGCTGGTGGATCCGGACAATCCAACCCATTCGCTGAGTTTGTTGGCCAATTGGAATGCCCGCATCCGCGATGTACTGGTGACCGCCAGCGGGGACATTATGGTGTTAACCGATGAGCAAAACGGGCGCTTGCTCCAATTGCAGCTGGTTGAGCAGCGCCGTTCAAATTAGTGTTGTTGAGTAATGTCGACGTAAAGCGTTAGGCGTTGGCCGGGTTGTAAATATTTCTTCGGATTGATCTGGTTCCAGCGCACCACATCGGCCACTCGAACGTTAAACTTACCGGCGATTCGCGCAATCGAGTCACCGCGACGAACACTGTAGCGAATTTTGCGGGTTTTGTTTTTGATTCCCGACTGTAAAGCAATGCCCTGCGGATGATCGGTCCAAACCACCAGTTTTTGCCCAACTTTCAAAGGATCGGTCGGAGCCATGCTATTCCAGGCGGCTAACTCGCGCATACCAACTTTATACTCTTTGGCCAGCGACCAAAAAGAGTCGCCCCGTTGCACCGCAATGGTGAGTTTTTTCCCATCACGCTGGCGGTTTTGCTTGGCCGTACGACGGTTTTGGCTGCTCTTAGAGTATTGACTGGCGGTATAAGCTGCCGTCGGAATTAACAACGCTTGACCTTGGCGGATCATGTTGCCGCGAATTCCATTTGTGGAGCGCAATAGATCCACGGTGGTGTTGAATTTTTTGGCTAAGCTCAACAAAGAGTCACCGGGTTGAATGATGTAGCGCTTAAACGCAATTCGTTGCTCTTTCGGTGTTGCGGCTAAGGCCTTTTTGAAACGTTCAACGTGGGCGACCGGGAGTAATAATTCAGTGGCTCGTTTCGGCTCTGTTGCCCAATGGTTAAACGCCGGGTTTAAGGTATAAAAGTCTTCTAGATCCAACTCCGCCATTTCTGCTGCAACGACCAGATCAATTTGTGAGTCAACGGTGACCCGAGCAAAATATGTCTGCTTAGCGATTGGCGTCCAAGTCAGTTGATAGGTATCGTAATGGCGCAGTAGATCAGCTAAGGCGAGCAGTTTCGGAACATAAGCTTCGGTTTCACGGGGCAAGTCGAGTGACCAGAAGTCGGTCGCTTTATTGAGCCGCTTATTTTTGCGGATCGCGCGTATGACGTTGCCTTCACCTGAGTTGTACGCGGCGACGGCGTGCAGCCAGTCTCCATCAAAGCGACGGTGTAAATATTCTAAATAGTCTAAAGCGGCTCGGGTTGATTGATAGACATCCCGGCGACCGTCATACCACCAGTTCTGGCGCAACCCGAAGCGCTTTCCGGTGCCTGGAATAAATTGCCACATCCCGGACGCTCGACCATGGGAATAAGCGAAGGGATCAAAAGCACTTTCAACAATCGGCAGTAGCGCCAGCTCCATTGGCATATTGCGCGCGGCTAATTGTTCATAAATATCGTTTAAATAGGGAGTCGCGCGAGCGGATACACGGCTGATATACGAAGGATGCTTGGCGTACCAGTTTCGCTGCGCAATAACCCGCTTGTTTTCGGGAACGGGTAAATGAAGTTGATTGCGAATGGCCCACCAAAGGTTGTCGACTTCAGCCACATCGGACTCGATTTCTTGACTACTGAATTCAACGGCATCTTGTTCCAATACTCGTTGCTCGCTGACGGCTAATTCGCCGGTTTGTTCAGTCGGCGGTTGCTCTGCGATTGTTGTCGAGGGCGAAAATGCCGCAAAGTGCTGGCACGCCGTCAGGCTAACTAAGATCAGTATTACAAGTAAAATTCGAGTCATATTAAGAGGTTACATCTAAATTTATGGAAAAGGACCGTGGCGGCTTCGAGTGCCCCTGCACATGGTATTTTTTACTGAGATGACTGTCAAACCACTCAATCATTAAAAATTGTCTTTCCATTGACGAATGCAGCCAAACACTTCTTCATGGGTAGACAACGGCTGTTGGCAAAAAGTTTCCGCCGCCAGTTTAACGCTGTCTTGATCGGCGCGTAGGAATGGATTGGTAGCGCGCTCTTGCGCTAAAT
>JABXHQ010000006.1 GCA_013373545.1 Gammaproteobacteria bacterium | reverse complement strand
TAGTCCATGAAAGCGTCGCGTTTGGGCTACCAGACTAAATATAACCAAAACACCCGCGGCCAGAGCAAAGTAAGGCGCAAAAGCATCCTCCAACGCCACCAGCCCAACGATAGCTGCAATGGTCGCAAGCAAGCCGCCTAACGCCATATTCCGCCAAAACCGATTTTTATCGGCACACTCACCACAGCGGTAAAAATCTACCTTAATCGTTTTTCGAAAAATAAAGTACATAATAATGAGGATTAAAGGACTAATTAGAATCCACAAAAAGTGCCAAGGATTAATATAAACCAATGTGGTATTTTCACCCTCAAGCGCCTCTTGATTACCGCATTTAACACAAGCGGAAGGCAAATGTGCCGGTGGTTGTAACTGAATAAAATCGCCAGCAATTGCAAACTGTTGTGCGATGCCCTCTTCCGACTGCGGGGCTTGATAAAAATTTTCTGACATGGATATTCCTTACGGTTTAAGTTTTTCTCCAGGCGCTAATACCCAACACCGAGGATGCGCGCTGAATCCTATTTTTTTATAATAATCGTGAGCTTTGGGAGCCGCTAGCAGGATTAGAGTGCACTGCGCGCCTATCCTAGCTAAGGTTTCCTGTTGCAATGTTTTACCAATTCCCAAGTGCTGATAGTTTTGGTCCACCGCTAGATCGGACAAGTAGCAACAGTAGGTGAAGTCGCTAACACTACGCGCCACTCCGACCAACTGCTCACCTTGCCAAGCGGTAATCAATATATCCGCATTCGCGAGCATTCCCGCTATCACATCGGCCTTATCAACCGGACGACGTTCAGCTAACGTCGAGCGCTTCAGCAAATCAATAAACTGCTGCGACGAGATAGTTTTATCATGAAAGTAAGAAATGCTCATGCCGAGATCCTTGGAAAAACGTAAGCGCTAAATTTATTGCAAATCGGCTTCTGCACGCGCTGCCGCGGCAGCCGGTTCTGGCTCGCTAGTTTCCGCCTCTTCGGCTTTCGCGCTTGGCGCAACTTCTGTGCATTGCCAGCCCCAACCTTGCTGCTTGGCGACGAAATCTTGATACTGCTTGACACAAAAACCCGCTTTATTGGTCGCACTCCACAAAACTTTCATCACACCGTCTTTGGTGTATTGAATTTCGCACGGCAGTGCTTCCGGTGTTGCGTAGTGCAGAGTGATGGTGCGAGTCTTGCTACCGTGAGTGCATTCAGTGGTACGGTTTTCTACAGCTTGTGCGTTGGCGACTGACGCCATCGCTGCCATTGCCCCAACGACACTCAACTGGATCATTGTCTTTCCGATTGATTGTTGCATTGTTTCTCCTTCCTGTTCATACGCTAAGTTATTGTTATTCGTGTAATTTAACTGGGCTACGAATTCTGCTGCTCACCTAATAATTGTTTTATTTCCGTGAGCTCTTTGGTCAAAGCCGCCAATTGCGCTTCCAATACCTTAATCTTTTCTAATATATCACCTTGCGCGCACTCGTTAATACGCTCTTCGCTCGCTTGATCGGAGGCTTGTGAAGCACTGAAAAATCGATGCTGCCACTTTTGCTCACGCTTGCCTGGCTCGCGCGCCAATTGCTCCACCAAACCGGCTCCAGACAATTGGTGGAGACACTCTTCCACCTCATGCAAGCTAGCAAATTCGTATAAACGACCGCTGCGGGAGCGAAATTCGCCTGCCGTTTGTGCCCCTCGTAACAACATAAGCGTCACTAAAGCGGTTTGGGGTGCGGTTAATTGCAGCTGGCCAAATTCGCTATTACAAAAGCGATGCCGATACTTGGTTGCGCGACTGCCCCGCTCATAGGCGGTCACCACCATTCCCGCGTCAATAAGCTCATCGATTACCGCTGTCACCTCAGACTCGGTCAGGTTTAGTACGGGATCACGACTACTTTTTTGGTTACAAGCCGTGGTTAACGCATTCAACGTTAGTGGATAATATTCCGGAGTGGTTCGCTCTTTTTCTAGTAAGCAGCCAATCACTCGCGCTTGGTGGCTTGTTAGTTGAATCGCCATAGTCCTTCCTTAGTCGCTAACAAAAGCTAGCTAGATACTGGATAAAAGTTCATAACATTTATCCAACAGTGTAAAGAATTAGTGTAGAATTTTATATCATATTTTTAATTTTCAACTGACAGTTGTTCGCTGAATTAACCAGTTGACCGCCAACGGATAGTGTTATGCGAGTGTTAGAGTTTATTCGAGAAAAGCGCGAGCAATTCCAAAAACATAATGCGGAATTCATCGCTAAACTTGAACCCCAATTTAAAAATCTATCGAGTAAAGTGACCCAAACTCTGGCGAATACGCTGAATAATCCTTGGGTTTCATTTTTTAAAAATGACGAAGATGGCGATGATGAACCACGACCACTGGTGCTGGCACCAGAGGCGGCGAAAGTCTATCAGCAACTACAAGAATCATTAGGAGAGGAAACCTTCGTTGGCGAATGGTTCCTGGTGGATCAAGACTGTATCAACCAATTTGCAGCCGTCACCCAAGATCAACAATGGATCCACACTGATGTCGAACGGGCCACCGAAGAGTCGCCGTTTAAGACAACTATTGCCCACGGTTTTCTCACTCTTTCCTTAATCCCAATGCTTACGGATACCGTAAACTCGGAACAAAATCCTTACCCTGAAGCCAAGATGGTAGTTAACTACGGCCTCAATCAGGTGCGTTTCCCTTACCCGGTAAAATCCGGCTCGAGAGTCCGCGCTCGTACTCGTTTGATTGGTTTGACACCGATGAAGCGCAGCATTGAAATTGTCAACGAAGTGAGCATTGAAGTCGAAAACAGTAAGCGTTTAGCCTGTGTTGCTGAAACGGTTTTACGACTGTACTTTTAATGCAACCATCGAGCACTTCACCACTTAGGTACTTACCGCTATTTGCGGCAATTTTTGCCATCACACCGCTGGCCATCGACATGTACTTGCCGGCGATGCCGCAAATGGCCATCGACCTAAATAGCGACATCACCGAAATACAGTTTTCATTGAGTATTTTTTTGGCCGGTTATGCTTTGGGCATGCTATGTTTTGGTCCAATGGCGGATCACTATGGCCGCAAATTTTTCCTCCTCGCTGGTCTTAGTGGATTTACCGCGATTAACTTTGCCTTAGCCTACGTGCCCAACGTGGAAACGTTTATCGTTTTACGTTTTGTTCAAGCATTGTGTGGTGGAGCTGCTACGGTCACCGTGCCTGGCACTATCCGCGATTTATTTGGTCGCAACACGGCTAAAGGG
The DNA here is from genome assembly GCA_013373545.1 of Gammaproteobacteria bacterium. Lineage (GTDB taxonomy): Bacteria > Pseudomonadota > Gammaproteobacteria > Enterobacterales > Kangiellaceae > Pleionea. Next base: position 5,023 of record JABXHQ010000006.1, on the reverse strand, counting down.
ATGGCCTATGTTTCCATGGCGATGATGGTAGCCCCGATGCTCGCACCCTCGTTGGGCAGTGTATTGCTATATTTTTTTAATTGGCCAAGTATCTTTATTGCCATCGGCACCTATGCGCTGTTTATTTTAGTGATGACCATACGCTACTTCCCTTTTATTGCGCCGGCTAAAAAATCAACGGGGAATTTACTGCGCGCGGTTGTTAATAGCTATGCCGTAGTGTTTGCAAAACGGGTTTGTTATCCCTTTTTAACCACGACCATGCTCACCACGCTCACGTTTTTCACCTATATTACTTCCGTGTCATTTGTCTATATCTCGCTGTACGGCATTAGTGAGCAAACCTTTGGTATCTTATTTGGCGCCAATGTTATTGCATTAATGCTCGGAAACTTTATTAACGCTCGATTGGTCGCCAAGTGGGGGCCTTTAACGATGTTGCGCGGTGCTCTTTTCGGCGCGCTTTGCTCGGCCGCTGCACTGTTCTGGTCAATTTATAATGAGCTAAGCCTATTTTGGGTGGTCTCCAGCATTTTATTGATGATGCTGCACTTAATGATTATTTCGACCAACTCAGACGCACTGGTGCTCATGTCTTTCCCGCATCAATCTGGAACCGCGACCGCTGTTATCGGAACCTTGAAATTTGGAGCAGGCGCTTTTTCCGGTTTACTGTTATCATGGTTATACGATGGCACCGCGTTACCTTTTGCAACCGTCATTATTATCTGCGTGACCAGCTTAGTCGTCATTCAGTTACTGGTATGGCTATTGCGACTGCCCACGCCGAGCCTTGAAACACTCTAGATTCAATCTCCATTTAAGGTAAACACATGGTTAAACCTGGCCAAATTAATACCCTGGTTATTGTTGAGAAAACCCCCTTTGGCGCCTATCTCAATGCGGGTAATCAACAGTTAATATTTGCTCGCAATGCTTTTTTACCCGAGCACTCAGATGTCGGCGATGCCGTGGAAGTATTTATCTTCCAAGACAATGACGGCAAGTTACAGGTCGCCGATCCGGAACAAAGCGTCGCGGTCGGAAAATTTGCTCGTCTTACAGTGGTCGATGTGAATAAGGTTGGCGCCTTTGTTGATTGGGGTATGAGTAAAGATTTGCTGATTCCATTTGCCGAACAATCGCATCCATTGAAGGAAGGTCAAGCGCCGATAATTTATGTTTATCGCAATAAAGCCGACCAACGCGTTGTTGGTTCCACCCGTTTGGATCGCTTTTTAGATAAAAGCGAACACAGTTATAAGGTGGGTGACGCAGTCACACTAATGGTATTAGATAAAACCGACTTAGGTATTAAAGTGATTGTTGATCATTTGTATTCTGGTTTAATTCATCATGACGACTGCCATCAATCCCTTAAGTATGGTGACGAGCGCGATGGCTTTATTAAAAATATCCGCGCCGACAATAAGCTCGATATCAGTTTAAATAAACCTGGGATACAAGGGCGTGATGACTTAGCAGATAAAATTCTGCGGTTGCTCGATGAAAATGATGGGTTATTGCGCGTGTCCGACAAGTCATCGCCAGAGCTAATTAAGAAACTTTTTAACGTGAGTAAAAAGCAATACAAAATGGCGTTAGGTAAACTCTACAAAGACAACAAAATTGAAATCGCCAAAGACTTTATTAAAAAGCGTTAATGGCACCCACTCGGTGCGAGCGAATTGAAACAATCGTAATGAGGCTTGAAGATGACTAAGCGTTACTCACCCAAGTGCGCTTCAGAGTTTTTAAATTTAATGCAGTTAAGCGATTGCCCCAGACCATTCCGGTATCTAAAGCTTGAAACCGAGCATTGGCTAAACGACCATTTAATGCCGCCCAATGGCCAAAAATAATCTGAATATCCGGTTCGAGTTGCAGCGGCACTTTAAACCAGGGCTTGAGTCCATCCGGCGCGTTTTCCGGCGCCGCTTTATGTACCATATCCAGTTGCCCATCCGCCGTGCAAAAACGCATTCGAGTAAATGCATTGGTGATGAACCTTAATCGATCATTCCCAGTTAATTGAGCGTCCCAGCGCGCGGGTAAGTTGCCATACATATGGCGCAAAAAATCTGCGCGCAAACGCGGCGACTGCAGCACAGCGCTCACTTCTTGCGCATAACTAAGTGTTTGTTTTAGAGTCCAGCCGGGTGCAACCCCGGCATGCACCATCAGTTGTCGTCGTTTGCTATGAAAATGCACCAACGGTTGCTGCAATAACCAGTCGATGAGGTCTTGATTGGCTTTATCATCAATGATGTCATGAAAATTATCTTTACCTTTCGCAGCCACCACTCCGCTGGCCACTGCAAGCAAATGAAGGTCATGATTTCCCAGTACGACTTTCACGCGCTCACGATGCTCAAACAAGTAGCGCAAAGTGTTCAATGATTGAGGCCCACGATTGACCAAGTCACCGCACAACCATAACTTGTCTTGGTTCCAATCAAATTTTAATTTATCGAGCAAACTAAGCAGCGCACTAAAGCAACCTTGAATGTCACCCACCGCATAACTGGCCATTAATGTAAAATCCCCGGCTTTGTCAGACTAAAGCGCGGTATTGGCGTTGAGAATAAACGTCCTTCGTCATCGACCATTTCATAACGCCCTTCCATGGTGCCCAGTGGTGTAGTCAAAATAGCGCCCGACGTATATTCAAATGAAGCGCCAGAGTCGATATAGGGTTGCTCGCCAATAACGCCATCACCATGCACTTCTTGTTGCTTGCCATTGGCATCGGTAATCAACCAATGACGCCGCATAAGTTGCGCGCCGCGTTGGCCTTTGTTAGTAATATTGATGGTATACGCAAACACAAACTGATCATCGTCCGGTTCCGACTGTTCAGCCAAGTAACGACAATCAACATCAATTTCAAAGTCTTCCTCAAGTGGAATGTCTGCAGCCATTAGCGCTCCTAATCGCAGTATTTGAGTGGTATCATCAGCACAACTGACTATTGTGAAGCTTTCCACTTTGCAAGGCAACTTAAGCGATAGGAATTACCATGGCAAAAACAGTACTCATCACCGGTGCCAGCTCTGGATTTGGCGAAGCCTGTGCGCATCACTTCGCTGCCGCCGGTTGGCGCATTATTATTTGTGCGCGGCGCAAACCAAGAATCGAAGCGTTAGCTAAAAAACTGTCAGCACAAACCGATGTTCTAGCCGAAGTGTTGGATGTCACGCAACGCCAAGCGGTAGCACAATTTGTTGAGCAATTACCCAACGACTGGCGCAGTATCGACGTACTGGTCAATAATGCCGGACTGGCACTCGGCCTCGATCCGGCGCAGCAAGCCAATCTGGATGATTGGGACACCATGGTCGATACCAATATTAAAGGCCTCAATTATATGACACGCGCCGTGTTACCTTTGATGGTGACTCAGAATCGTGGTCACATCATTAACATTGGATCCATTGCGGGTAGTTATGCATATCCCGGCGGCAATGCGTATGGAGCAACCAAGGCTTATGTGCAGCAATTCAGTCGCAATCTGCGCGCCGATTTAATTGGCCGCCCAATTCGGGTCACAAACGTTGAACCAGGCTTGGCCGAGACCGAGTTTTCAGTGGTGCGCTTTCAAGGCGATGTAGAAAAGGCGCAAGCCGTCTACAGCGGCACCCACCCGTTATTCGCCGATGATATTGCACGCACCGTGGTTTGGGCCACTCAACAGCCGCCTCATGTTAATATTAATAGCATTGAAGTTATGCCTACGTGTCAAGCATGGGGGCCACTTGCTGTCGCCAAAGATATGCCTGAGCCGGAATGAAGTCCAGACTGCCTTCACTGCACCTGTTAAAACTGTTTGAAGCGGCCGCTCGCCATGAAAGTTTTAAAGCGGCTGCGGCCGAGCTGCACTTATCACCGTCGGCTATCAGCCATCAAATTCGCGCCCTTGAAGAGCATCTTGGATTTGATTTATTTACCCGGCTGAATCGCAAAATAACGTTAACCAGCGCCGGACAAGCCTACTTTGATGTGGTCAGTGATATATTTTTGCGCCTCAACAAAGGCTCGCATAATGTTATCCGTCGATTTCAGGGACGGCGTTTGAAAGTCAGCTTAATGCCGTCACTGGCGCGTCACCAATTAATCCCACAACTGAGCCAGTTACGACAACAATTACCGGGAGTTGAGTTGATTATTGACACTCGCTCCGAGTTGGTCGACTTTACCCAAAGTGACGTTGATATTGCCATTCGATTTGGGCGCGGCCATTGGGACAACGTTATCGCAGAGCCTCTTACTGAGTTTCATACCACCCTCGTGTGCAGCCATCCCTTTCTCAAGCAACACCCGATGCAACATATTCATGAACTAGCTTCGGTCCCATTAATCAACTTCAGTTTTATGTCCGATGCCTGGCTAAAAGTAGCCCATGCGGCTAAGTTGCCCGACTTATCCACCGAGCAAGGCCTTACTTTTGGCAGTTATGATATGGCCATCTTAGCCGCAGAACACCATCAAGGCGTAGCCCTTGGTTTGCTTGAACTTGAGCGAGAGTCCCTAGCCCAGGGGCGCTTGCTGCAGCCTTTTGATATACGCTTTAAGATTCCGCAAAGTCTCTACTTGGTATATCGCCCGGGAGATCAAGCGCGCGAGGAAATTCAGGTATTCTGCGCTTGGGCGAAGCAGCAGTATCAAAGCGTCGAATAAGCTTCAGGTGAATTTTTTTCACCTTTCACCCTCGGTATTTTACGTTTGTCAGTTTACGCGGCGCCTTTTACAGTGTCGGTAACCGTCACCGGAGGAGACATTATGAACACTCTCGCGCCCCGCATTACTTTGCTACTCGGATTCGCTAGCTTCTTATTCACGCTATGGATTAGCCCATCCGAAAGTCTCTATCATCATTTTGTGCTTGGCCCTAGCCTTATGCTATTGTTTGGCGCGCTGGCGGCGATTCAAGAGCGGCGAAGTTTTGATCAAACCACGTCAATCCGCATTTGCCAGTTGTACTGTCATGCAAGCGAACTTCAGGCGGCTAACGACGCCTCCACTC
>JABXHQ010000089.1 GCA_013373545.1 Gammaproteobacteria bacterium | reverse complement strand
GCGAAAAAGCGTGTAACTGCAATGGCGCAGAAAGGCCGTTGGCGTAAATCGAGTGATGAGCCGAGCAATGAGTGGGGCAAAATTTTCTCCTTACCAGGCGCGCAAAAAATTGCATTGGAAAGTAATAGCTTCGGTCGCAAAGTGGTGTTCGATCAAGCACGTAAAACCGTATTGGCAAAAACTAAAGGCAACTATCCAGCTCCGATTAAAATTATTGAGTGTGTCGAGATGGGTATGGAGCATGGTTTTAGTAAAGGGCTTGAAACCGAAGCACGTTATTTCGGTGAGCTGGTGGTGACTCCTGAAGCACGGCAGTTGATGAACATATTTTTTGCCGTAACTGAGTTAAAGAAAGACACCGGCGTCGAAGCACAGGTCGAGCCCCGCGCAATCAATAAAGTTGGTGTGCTAGGCGGTGGTTTAATGGGTGCTGGTATTGCAGCGGTCACGATTGAGAAAGCTGGGATCCCGGTACGCTTAAAAGATGTATCGCCAAGCGGAATCAATAATGCGTTTAAATACAGCTGGTCAATCATCAGTAAGAAACTTAAGCGGCGCCAATATTCTGAAATTGAAGCCAAAGCTGTCCAAGCGCGGTTAACCGGTGGTACTGACTATGTTGGATTTCAACACGCCGACATGGTAATTGAAGCGGTATTTGAAGATTTAGAACTGAAACACCAAATGGTTAAAGACGTCGAAGCACTGGCCAATGAGCAGGTTATTTTTGCAACGAATACGTCATCAATTCCAATTGCCGAAATCGCGCAAGCAAGTAAGCGCCCAGAGCAAGTCGTGGGCTTGCATTACTTTTCGCCAGTTGAAAAAATGCCGTTACTCGAGATCATTAAAACCGAGAATACCAGTGACGAAGTAGTGGCAACAGCGGTGGCTTTTGGTAAAAAGCAAGGTAAAACCGTGATTGTCGTGAACGATGGCGCTGGATTTTATGTCAACCGTATTTTAGCTCCTTATATGAACGAAGCTGCGCGATTAGTGGCGGAAGGGGTTGCTGTGGATAAAATCGACAAAGCACTTGTGAAAGCGGGATTTCCGGTGGGGCCGATGACTTTGCTTGATGAAGTGGGTATTGATGTTGCGACGAAGGTTGCGCCCATTTTGCAGCAAGCTTTTGGCGAGCGCATGGAGCCGCCAGAATTATTTGATAAAGTTAAAGCCGATGACCGTAAAGGTAAGAAGAATGGTCGCGGTTTCTATCTTTATGGCGATAAAAAGAAGTCGGGTAAAGAAGTGGACCCATCGATTTATCGAGTATTAGGCGTTACACCCAGTAAAGAACTTGCGGCTTCCGAGATTGTTGAACGCTGCTTACTTATGATGCTGAATGAGGCGGCGCGTTGTCTCGATGAAAATATCATTCGCAACGCTCGAGATGGCGACATTGGCGCCATTTTTGGCATTGGCTTCCCGCCGTTTTTAGGTGGTCCATTCCGGCATATGGATGCCATGGGCATTGCATCATTGGTCGAGCGTTTAGAAGCGTTAGCAAAACAGCATGGTGAACGCTTCACTCCGGCAGAATCTTTGTTGAAAATGCAACAGGCGGAGCAAACCTTCTACTAGTTTCAAGGTATCTATGCTGCGAAAAAAGGAGTCCGTTGGACTCCTTTTTTGATCTTGCCGCTGCTGCCAACCATATTTCATTTCGTTATTTGCCTGTTAATTAAACCAATTATGGGTGGTATTTTTTCCCTAACTTTTACTTTTTATAACGATATTGTTAGCAGGGTCTCGATCGCAAAGCTTGATCCAAAACGCTAAGTGTTTATGATAGACGCTAAGTGATTGCTCGTGATAGCGCGCGCAATGGGCTTGCGGCTTTCGCTGAGAAGGTTAAGGATCAACCAATTAATTATAAGCTCGGCATCATAAAAGTGGACTTTCATGTATCGACAAACAGCGTTTAACAAACCGGCTATTTTTTGGCTCTTAGCGCTAACGCACGTCGCGTTGATGCTGTTGCTTATTTTAGTTGAGTTTCGTTTTACCATGGCCTGGTGGTCACTGCTATTTGGCAATGTTGTGATCACGGTCGCGATACAGTATTGCGGCAGTCAAGTGGCACGTTTTCAAAAGCTCTATTATCTTTATGCGGTATTTTGCACTACCTTTACTTGGTTTTTATTTATCATAACCTTACTTTTAATAGTGTTTTTAACTGAGTCATCCAGCGTGATGCTCTAGTCATGTCGTTGCGCGCAATCATTGCATCCGTCTTAGCGGCTAATACTGCTAGCCATTGGTTAAGTTCGATGCAGGCCATCCACGACAATGACTCAGTAGCATCTGCCAACACTAAACCCTTGGTCATTGCAATTGGCAAAGCGGCGGCTTCGATGGTTGCTGCGCTCAACCGCGACAGCTACTTCGATGGCCGATGCATAATTCCAGCGCACTCCCCACTGCCGGAAAACTTTCCTGCCGCTGTCACATTGTTACGTTCAAGTCATCCTCTGCCGAGTACGGCATCCTTGCAAGCGACGCATCGATTAAAAGAGTTTATCACTCGGCATCCTCATCGACCGCTGCATTTTTTTATTTCGGGTGGCACCTCAGCTTTAATTGAAGAGCCTATAAATGGATTAACGATTGCTCAGTTAAACCAACTGAGCGCAGCACTGATTAGTGCTGAAATTGATATCGCGCAAATTAATCATGTTCGACAACGTTTATCGCAAATTAAGGCGGGAGGGTTTCTGAGTTGGATCGCTCGGCAATACGCATTAGATCATGAGCTTCCTGCAATCAAGCAGTGGACCTTATCGGACGTTCCTGGGGATGATCCGTCGCTGGTGGGATCAGGATTATTATTCGCACCCAGCTTGCAGCAAACGGTTGCGCCAAACATAGTGGCACGATTAACCCAGCTGATGCAGGACCGCGCTTGGCCGTCACCCTTGTGTCGTTTGCTTACACAACGGCTAATCGAACCTCCAAAGACCCAAAAGCGTTCATCTGCGCGAGCGAAAGTAGGGCATTATTTAGTGGGCAACAGTGCGCGAATGGCAGAGGCAATGGCGGCTGCTTGCGCGAAACAATGGCCTAACACATTAATTGAGTGCCAAGAAGTTAATGAATCCATGGAAGCCTTTGTTCAACGCTGTCTTACGCTGTTATCAAGGAAGAATCGAGTGTTTATTTTTCATGGTGAGATTCATCTTTCAATCATTGATCACCCAGGTTGTGGTGGGCGAAATAGTCATTTGGCTTTACGCATGGCTAAGCATTTAGCTGAATATAACGCCCAGCAACCATTAAGTGCAGAGTTTGCTGCGGTGGCTACCGACGGCGACGATGGCAATACGCGAGCCGCTGGGGCGATTGTTGATCAGGGTACTTGGTTAAAGCTGGATCGGCCCGGGCGAGCATTGGCGGAGTTTGATAGTTTCTCGGTATTGCAAATCATCGGCGCGACCTTCACGCATACCGCAGGCTTAAACAATGTACGCGATATTTACTTGTTAAAAATTAATTAATGCGAATTTCTATAGGAGTTTCTTAAGGTTAGCGAAATCTTTCGCTATACTTAGCGGCAACAATTTAAATAAAGGTTGTATTTCAGCGAATGACCCAAGCAATTGCCAATATTAAACACGCGCTCAATGCTATAGTACTGGGTAAGGAACAACAAGTCGAAATGGCAGTTGTTTGTCTGCTCGCTAAAGGACATTTATTGATTGAAGATCTCCCTGGAATGGGAAAGACAACTTTAGCACATGCTTTATCGCGCGTATTTGGCTTAGAGTTTCAGCGAATTCAATTTACTTCTGATTTACTTCCAGCTGATATCACCGGCACATCAATCTATGATCGTCATCAACAAAGTTTTGTGTTCCACAGTGGACCCATATTTTCTCAAGTAGTGCTCGCGGACGAAATTAATCGCGCAACGCCGAAAACTCAGAGCGCACTTTTAGAAGCGATGGAAGAACAGCAGGTGACGATTGAGGGGGAAACACGCGCGCTGCCGTCACCTTTCTTTGTGATTGCAACGCAGAACCCTTCGCATCAACTCGGTACCTATCCGCTGCCTGAGTCGCAACTTGATCGATTTTTAATTCGATTATCTCTTGGTTATCCGCACCCTGAAGTGGAAAAGAGTTTATTACTCAATGGCGAAAAGCGCGCCAGTGCGACGTCGGCAAAGGCGGAAATTGAAACGCAGCCATTACTCGAGCTACAACAGCAAGTTGAACAGATCAATGTCTCTGAAAGCTTAGTTGGCTACATATTAAATCTTGTGCTAGAAACGCGTCAGTCATCGGAATTGGTGCACGGATTATCACCGCGTGCTGGCTTAGCGATTGTTCAAGCCGCGAAAGCTTACGCGTTAGTTCGAGAACGGGATTATGTGATCCCTGAGGACGTGCAAGCGGTATTTCCCTATGTGGTTGGGCATCGTTTAGTGCCTACCGGCCAATCTCAGATGACGGGAATGGATTTAGCGGAAGCCGTGGTACAAAAAGTAGCTGTTCCGTTATAATAATGTCTTTGCTTGCTGCTATAAAAGTTCATATTAGTCGTAGAGTGTTGCATTGGCACAGTAAGCGCTCTGGGTTAGGTAATGAAGTTCAGTTAAACCATAAAACCATTTATATTTTACCCACTCGTTATGGTTTGTTAATGCTCGGTATCACAATTCTTATGGCTGTTGGTGCTACGAATTACCAAAGTAATCTGATCTTTATTGCTACCTTTGCCTGCTTAACCATAGGGTTAATGGGAATTTTACTTACGTTTAATAACTTGATTTATATACAGTTTAGTTTGCACCCTGTACGACCTATTTTTGCTGGTGAAAATGCTCGATTAATTATTTCAGCAACCGCAAAAAAACAGCACATTGCCGTGAATCTTGGTTTTAAAAATAGTGTCAATCAAACTTTGGATGTGACAGCGCGCGCTGAACAGCGAGTTGAGCTATCCGAAACTTTTATGACGCGTGGTGTCCATCCAGTACCCGCTGTGAAGGTGTCGTCGCAATATCCTTTTGGATTTTTTAACGCCTGGTCTTGGTTGTTATTTGCTAATAAAGTGATCGTTTACCCCGCGCCCATTGAGCCTCCGACGGAACAAACGTCAAGTAGTGGTGATGGTAATGAATTATCGGATAACTATCGCGCGGGTATTGAAGATTTTTACGGCTTAAAAGCTTATCAACCCGGAGAGCTAATGTCGCGTATCCACTGGAAAAGTTTTGCGCGTGAGAAAGGTCTGCAAACTAAATTGTTTGTTGATTATATCAGCGATCCTGATGTTTTTGATTTTGATCATTTCGATAGTGCAGCAACCGAAATGCGTTTATCTTATTTAACTTATTTAGTCGTTCAGGCGAATCGACAATCCCGTCCTTTTGGTATTAAGTTACCTCAGCAAACCATCGCCATTGGTAGCGGTGAAGATCACTTGCATAAATGTTTGTATGCACTGGCAACTTTTGGCAAGAGTTCGAATTAAAGCATGTTGTACTTAGCTGAAAATATTCGCCAGCTTTCGCCTCATGTACGCTTGCAACTAGCGTTTTCACAACTTCTAGTGCTGCTGCCGTTTGTTTTTTTATTGCCGCCACAGATAAGCCTACTAATATTTCTAGCGCCGTTTTGGGTGTTTACTCGCTTGGCCACCAATAAAAATAGCCAACTAAATCGTTTTGTAATAGTTGGAATTTGCATTTTGGTTTCGGCGTTAGTGTTTCTGCAATACAACACTTTTCGTGGCAAAGACGCCGGTGTGGCTTTGATAACGGCAATGTATAGCTTAAAAATCTTGGAATCTTGGCGATACCGCGATTTTAACCTACTCATTACGCTAAGCTTTTTTATTTCGGCGATGGCATTTTTGTTTAGCCAATCATTTTTGCTCGTAGGCTATATTTTCGTTGTTTATGGTCGCCTGTTGCACACGCTGACTAAAGGCAATGCCCATCAGTCCTCGCAAGTTAGCTGGCGCCAAAGTTCAAAGTTAATTCTATATGCTATTCCGATTATTGCCGTGTTATTTGTGTTTTTTCCGCGCTTGTCTGAGCCTTTATGGCGCATGCCCGGACAACTTGCCGCTGGAACCGGACTCTCTGACTCAATGACCCCTGGCGATATCAACGCCCTAAACTTGCTCGATGATCCTGCGTTTCGAGTGAAAGTAGCTGACGGTCAAATGATCCCTGCCGAACGCCGTTATTGGCGAGGTTTAGTTTTTGAAAATTTTAATGGTTTAACTTGGCAGCGTGATCCACTGCGCGAATCCATTGCGGCTGATTTCAAGTTTGATATTCAAAATGCTATTCAATATACCGTTACCTATGAAGCGAGCCAGCAACCTTGGTTAGTCGGGCTTGATGTTCCTATTTTATTTAACGGAGATAGTTTTGCCTATTCTGATGGCACCATTCGCTCACCGAAAAAAATTCGACAACGGGTTCGTTATCAAGCCTTGAGTGTTAGTGGATATAGTTTAGAGAAAGAGCTGTCGCCTATCGTTCGGGAGATGAATCTTGCGTTGCCGGAAGAGGGCAACACTCAAGCAAGGCAGTGGGCGATTGAGCAACGAAGTCTGGTCGACAGTGATGCAGACTTTATTGCCTTTTTAATGCGACATATTAATCAAGAGCCGTATTTTTACACACTTACTCCGCCGATTATGAATCAGGAAATGGTTGATGATTTTTGGTTTAATCGACGCAGTGGATTTTGTGAGCATTATGCCAGTAGCGTTGCGTTTATTTTGCGCGCGGCCAATATTCCGGCGCGGGTGGTCACCGGATATCATGGTGGAGAGTATAATGAGTTGGGTGAATATTATTTAGTACGACAATGGGATGCTCACGCATGGGTTGAGTATTGGCAAGCGGACACTGGATGGCAACGATTGGATCCAACAGCCGCGATCGCAACTTTTCGTATTGATGACGCATTGTTAGCGGAAGTCGGAGAACGCGGTTTATTGTTTGATCAAATGCCCGATGCAGACCCGCTATCGTTCGGTTTATTTGAGTATTGGCAGCAGTGGTCCGATAGCGTTAATAATTTTTGGAACGAGTGGGTAATTGATTTTAGTTCCGATACGCAGGTTGATATATTCAACTGGCTGAACTTGTCAAAGATGCCGCGATCATTAGTGTATATTTTGGTTTTAGCAACCGTCGCGCTGATGATCTTTATTTTGTCGCGCCGGCTAATCTTTCGTAGTGAGCGCGTCGATAGTATTGCCAAATCTTATCGATTGTTCTTACGCAAACTGCGGCGTCGCGATATTCACAAACGTGACAATGAGGGGCCGGACGCTTTTATGCATCGGGTGTTGCAACGACTACCTGAACAGCGCGAACAATTACTGCTGATCCATCAACAATATATGAATCTTCGCTATCGCAGTGAGCGTATTGATGCGGCAGCGCTAAAGCGCTTTAAGCGTAGTGTGGCGCAATTTTAAATGCTGCCGCGGTTGAATTTGCCTCGGAAGCTATATTGCCCGTAGTAGTCTTGGTATAATGCTGCTTTATTGTCGTTAAACGAATACCCCATGGATATTTCTGCTGTAAACCAATTTTTGTTGGCGCCAACGCCTCAAGCGTGGCTCGATGCCGCTTTGGACAACATGGACATCTTACTCATCGATCATGCTCGTTGTGAGAAGAAAGCCGCCTCAACCGCTCTTAGCTTAATGTTTAAGTTTCCTGAGCGGGAGTCATTGCTGCATAAACTATCACGGTTAGCACGTGAAGAACTACGGCACTTTGAGCAAGTGTTTGAGTTGATGAAACAGCGGGGTGTTCAATATCAACACTTGTCAGCTTCGCGGTATGCTGCTGAAATGCGGGCACCCGTCACTTTAGGACACACAGGCACTTTAACCGATGTTTTGATTATTGGTGCTTACATTGAAGCGCGTTCATGTGAACGTTTTGCGGCCTTAGCACCGGTGGTTGAAGCGCGTGATCCAGAATTGGCAAAGTATTATCGGTTCTTACTCAAATCTGAAAGTCGACACTTTCTCGACTATCTTGCGCTTGCACGTGAATATGCGCCAGAGCCGATTGAGCAGCGGATCCAGTTCTTTGGTGAGCTTGAAGCTAAGCTTATAACTGAGCCGGACACGGTATTTCGCTTTCATAGTGGCGTACCCAGTTAACCAATTTTAATATTGGCAAGCGCATCACATGCTCAATTGCCGCTTGCCTAGCCGCCTGTTAACCAGTCCAGTCGGTTTCATATTGCGCGTTTAGATCGAAATATACGCTGGTAAAACGCTGATTAACCACGGCTAAGTAATGGCCTTGCTCGCGCCAATCACTCAACACTAGACGGCGACCAAAGTCAGTCTCATGTTGGGCCGGCCGATGGGTATGGCCGTGAATCATTAGTTGACATTGATAATCTTGCGCTGCTTGGTTAACCGCTTCAGAGTTTACATCCATTATTTCGAGGTTTTTTGCCGCAGTTGCCGCTTTGCTTTGTGCGCGATACTGCTCAACAATGGCTAGACGATTAGCGATTGGCTGCGCTAAAAACGTTGCTTGCCACTCGGGTGTTCTAACTTGAGCTCGAAAGTTTTGGTAGGCAATATCATCTGTGCATAACGAGTCGCCATGACATAACAAGGTAGGAACTCCCGCAATTGGCAATGTGTGAAACTCGTCTAAGAGGGTCATGCCGACCTGGTTAGCATACTGCGAAGAAACCAGAAAGTCGCGATTGCCATGACAAAAAAACACGGGGGTATTCGCGCTGATCTGTTGTAATTTTTGATTCAGTGCACGCACCCAGTCCGGTTGATAATCATCACCGACCCATACTTCAAAAAGATCACCAAGAATATAGATGGCGTCAGCCGCGGTTGCTATGTTTTCGAGATAATGATTAAACAGCCGCAATAGATGCGGCTGTTCTTGGCATAAGTGTAAATCAGAAATAAAGTGTATTGTGCTCATCAGCAATCAGCTATTTGACTTCGACCGAGGTAATCACAATATCTTCTTTCGGAACATCACCATGGCCACCTAAGTTGCCAGTGGCTACGCCTTTAATTTGGTTCACAACTTCCATACCGGAACTGACTTTACCAAATACACAGTAACCCCAGCCTTGTGGAGTTTCACTTTTAAAATCGAGAAATTTATTGTCGTTAACATTAATAAAAAACTGACAAGAGGCTGAATGTGGATCCATGGTACGCGCCATTGCGATAGTACCCGTTTCATTGGATAGGCCATTATTCGCTTCGTTATCGATTACACCATCGGTTGGTTTTTGTACTAGACCTGGCTCAAAGCCACCGCCTTGAATCATGAAGCCATCAATGACGCGATGAAAAATCGTATTGTCATAGTGACCGGCTTGCGCATACTTTAAAAAGTTCTCGACGGTTTTCGGAGCTTTATCTGCGTATAACTCAAGCGTAATACTTCCAAGGTTGGTGTGAATCGTTACCATTATGGGGTCCTCTAAAGGTTATTAAATCAACAGCCATAACGCGGGCCGTTCTTGACCGCGCCATTATGCCACAAAATTGTCGGCTTAGGAGCGCTAGTCGAGGTAACCTAGCGGCTTTATTGTTGCTAAGTATTGCCTTGCAGAATGAGGAATGCGCCCAAGATTTGGTTAAACCGTGACCGGTTTTACAAATGTTTGGGTGAGCTTAGTCGAATAAATTATTGCATGGGTGCTTTAACAATCTACGCGTTAACCCGTATAATCAGCGGCTTAATAGTAAAAGGACGGGTACCATGTTACATCTATACAACAACCTCACACGAAAGAAAGAAGCGTTTGTGCCGATGAATCCAGGAAAAGTTGGATTGTACGTTTGTGGGGTAACCGTATATGACTTGTGCCACATTGGACATGGTAGAACTTATGTAGCCTTTGATGTGCTTACTCGGTTTATGCGTTACAGCGGACTGGATGTGCACTATGTTCGCAATGTCACGGATATTGACGACAAGATTATCACGCGGGCGAATGAGCATTCGCTTGCGTTTACGGATGTGACGGCTAAATACAAAGCCGAAATGGATCAAGACTTTGCAGCTTTAGGCATTTTGCCTCCTGACGAGGAACCAACGGCTACTGCGTCAATGGCGGACATTATTCAAATAATTGAAACATTGATTGCCAAAGGGGCGGCGTATCAAGGTGCTAGCGGTGATGTTTACTTTTCGGTTGCGGCATTTCCAAACTATGGCCAACTGAGCCGACAAAATCTTGCCGATCTGCGTGCCGGCGAGCGCGTGGGCGTTGCATCGGATAAGCAAGATGCATTGGATTTTGTGTTGTGGAAATCGGCTAAGCCGGAAGAGCCACATTGGGACTCTCCTTGGGGCAAAGGTCGTCCCGGATGGCATATTGAGTGTTCAGCTATGAGTAAGCGTTGCTTAGGTGAGCACTTTGATATTCATGGTGGTGGTTCTGACTTACAGTTTCCGCATCATGAAAATGAAATCGCACAATCAGAAGCTGCGAACGGCTGTCAGTTTGTAAACTACTGGGTGCACACCGGAATGGTGCAAGTTGAAAAAGAAAAGATGTCTAAATCATTAGGCAACTTCTTTACTATTCGCGATGTGTTACAAGAATATCGAGCGGAATCGGTGCGATTCTTTCTAGTCAGTTCGCATTACCGTTCTCAGCTTAGTTACTCCACCGATAACTTGCGCTCTGCCGATGCTAGCCTAGAACGTATGTACCAATCACTGCGTGGGATTGAGCGAGTGCAAGGTACAATCATCAGTCGCTTTGAGCACGCATTTCTTGAAGCGATGAATGATGATTTGAATACGCCAGAAGCAATGGCGGTGCTGTTCGAATTGGTGCGTGAGTTAAATCGAGCACGGCGTGAAAATGCCGCGGCAGAAGTAGCCGATCTGGCTTATACATTAAAAACACTGGCCGCCATGTTGGGTATCTTGCAACAAGACCCGGATGTTTTTTTGCAGTCGGCGCATGATGACAGTACGGTTGATGCTGAGCGTATTGAGCAGTTAATAGTGGAACGTAACCAAGCGCGCGCTGATCGTAATTTTGCGCGTAGTGATGAAATTCGTGATGAATTATTAGCACAAGGTATTGTGCTGGAAGATTCACGCGAGGGAACCAAATGGCGCAAGCAGTAGGCTGTTAAAAGTGTTAACCATGCAAGAGGGCGATTAGCCCTCTTTTTTTTGGGCTTTGGTTACAACTCAAAAGTTTTTGCGAGTGAGAATACCAGAGCTTCACTTTCGGTTGGGTTACCGAAGCTGTCCAGTTGATCGGATAATTCATCACTGCTAAAAATCAGTGCAATGCTGGTGTCGAACCCTCCTATTGTGGTGGCATAGCCAAACTCAAAATAGTCGCCATCAAACTCGTCGCCAAAGGTTGCGTATTTACCATAAAAATTATCATGGCTTAAAGTAATGGCGAGGTAGTCATAGTCGTCGCTCGTAGCATCACCGCCATCCCAGCCGCCTTTTGCGTAGTCAACACTGAGGATTTTATAGGCAAAGCCCAAGTTAATTTCTTCGTAGGTATCATCAAACTCACCAGTGTAGTAGTAACCGGTGAAACCAACGCTGGCACTAAAATCCTCACTAAATTTGAAGCCATAGCTGCCATACAGATCGATTTCTAAGCCATCGCCGACATCAGCCGCCCAGGTGCCTAATGTTAAATCGCCTTGGCTATAGTCAAGTCCCGCGCTGGCTGATGAAGATTTCTGTAATATTCCTCTGAAATAATACTCTGAGGCATAACCGACGTTGGCTGAAACATCAGCAATGGCGGTTTGCGGTAATACGATAGAGCTGGCCAAAGTGGCGGCGAAACAAAGCGCAGTGGTTGTTGATTTTATTATTTGCATTCTTAAAGGCTCCTTGAATTAGTCAATGCGTTGACGCAGCGAAACGGTTGTCGGTGCTGAGTTGGACGTTATGGTTATTTTTTCGCTACTGTTTTTCGCTTTTCACATTACGTGCCAACTCAATTTAAGTTGCTTGAACCTCTCTTTGAAGCGCGCTCGCTTGCGGGCTCGGCAGCTGCAAGCACAATTCTGCGCGTATTTAATATTGGCGGCTTGTTGAGGCTGTCTTGAGCCGGTTAGACTTGAATTGGTGCAAAAACAGCCGAATTGCATAACGGTTGCACAAAATTGCATCAACCGCTGATTTTTCACATTTAGCGTAACAGGTGGTATCTGTTTTCCTTCGTAAAGGTGGTAAAGTGCGGCAATTGTGCGCGGCATTGCTCAAGGTCATACCAGTTTTTGGTTGCGGTCTAGGCATAATACGCGCTCGAAAATTCGGTGCAGTCCGATCGTATACAATAAGTTAAGGTAATCTATGACAACAATTAGTCAGTACTCTCGCGATGATTTAATCGCCTGCGGAAAGGGCGAACTCGTCGGCCCGCAAGGAAATGTTATCTCCAGGCTTCCTTTGCCCAACATGTTGATGATGGACCGCATCACCACTATTTCAGATGCCGGTGGCCTGTTCGATAAAGGCTTTATTGACGCTGAGTTCGATATCAACCCTGACTTATGGTTTTTTGGCTGTCACTTTGAAACGGATCCGGTTATGCCTGGTTGCCTCGGGGTCGATGCAATGTGGCAGTTAACCGGGTTTTTTATCTCTTGGCTTGGGCAATCGGGAAAAGGTCGAGCTCTCGGCTCTGGCGAAATTAAATTTTCTGGCCAAATTTTACCCACCGCAAAGCGCGTTAGCTACCGTATTGATGTTAAGCGACTCATTTTACGTAAGTTGAAAATGATAATCGCTGATGGAACGGTAGCCGTTGACGGAAAGACCATTTACACTGCACAAGATTTAAAAGTGGGACTATTTGATTCTACTGAGTCGTTTTAAGCTGACCAGTAGCTAACCATGTTAGGTAACGCACTAGGATAGATTATGAAAAGAGTTGTTATCACCGGAATGGGTGTTGTTTCCTGTTTAGGCAATAATGTTGACGAAGTCACTGAGTCGTTAAAGGCAGGTAAGTCCGGTATTCGGTTTAAAGAAATTTATCGCGAAAAGGGGCTTCGCAGCCAAGTGGCGGGTTGGCCGGATCTAGATATCAAAGAGCACATCGATCGCAAAGTGGTTCGCTTTATGGCCGATGCATCAGGTTATGCCTATATCGCCATGCAACAAGCGATCACTGACGCTGGCCTTAGCGATGAGTTGGTGTCTAACGTTCGCACGGGTTTAATTACCGGTTCGGGTGGTGGCTCGCAGGGCACTCAAGTTGAAGCGGTTCAGACATGCGAAGAGAAAGGCGTCAAGCGAGTTGGTCCTTATGCCGTGCCGAAAACTATGGCCAGTACTACCTCGGCGTGTTTAGCCACGCCCTTTAAGATTAAAGGTATCAACTACACCATTTCATCAGCATGTGCCACTAGTGCACATTGCATTGGTAACGCTTACGAACAGATTATGATGGGTAAGCAAGATATTGTTTTCGCTGGCGGTGGTGAAGAAGAAGATTGGCGACTAACTTTGTTGTTTGATGCAATGGGAGCATTATCTTCCAAGTACAACGATACGCCAGAAACCGCGTCGCGCCCCTACGATGCAACGCGTGATGGCTTTGTTATTTCTTCCGGTGGTGGCATTTTAGTACTTGAAGAACTCGAGCATGCTAAGGCACGTGGTGCGACCATCTACGCTGAAGTAGTCGGTTATGGTGCCACTTCTGATGGTTATGACATGGTTGCGCCATCGGGTGAAGGAGCCGTGCGTTGTATGCAGCAAGCGCTGGCAACTGTAAACGGACCGATTGACTATATCAATACTCATGGTACCAGTACGCCGGTAGGCGATACAGCTGAATTAAAAGCGATCAAAGAAGTGTTTGGCAATGAAATTCCAAAGATCTCTTCGACTAAATCGCTAGCGGGTCACTCCTTGGGCGCAACTGGAGTACATGAAGCGATTTATAGCCTAATCATGATGCGGGATAGCTTCGTGGCGGGTTCGGCAAATATTAATGAACTTGATCCGGATGCGGAAGGCTTACCGATTGTACAAACAAAAACCGATGCGAATATTGATCGGGTTTTAAGTAATAGTTTTGGCTTTGGTGGAACCAACGCCTGCTTAGTATTTGAAAAGTTTAAACAATAGTAATACTAGCGATTAAAGGCCGCTTATAGCGGCCTTTTTTTTACCTACTCTGTTCGAGAATCGATTAACGGCGGAATAATTTATAAGCTAAAAATATTGTGATGGACAATAATGCCAGTGCAAGCAATGCACTGATATGAAAATAAGATTGGTAGATATTCAGTTCACTTTGCAACTGTAGATTTTTTCCCTCGGCAAAGGATAGCGACTCAATCTGCTGTTGCGTTTGTCGCTCAACTTTAGCGATAGCGGCTAACTGTCGCACTTTAAGTTCTCGTAGCTCATGGGCATAGCGATTATAAGACTCTAAACTGGCCAGTGCTTGCTCAAACTGAGATTCGGCTTTGTAGACTCGAAACAATAAGTGATAGGCTTTGGCAAAGTGTTCTTTATTCAAATTGGAGTGGTTTTCACTCGATAAAATATCATCAATTCTATTCAGTGCTTCAATGGTTTCTCCCTGCCGTAAAGCGACTTCAGCTAGATCCAATAAATTAGAGATTTTCAGCGTTGAGAACTCATGCTTTTTTGATATATCCAAGGCGATGTTAAAATGTGTCGTGGCTTTTTCGGGTTGTTCATTGAATAAAAACACATCGCCCATATTTTGATGAAAATACGCCAGGGTAAACGGGTCTTCAATCGTTTGAATGTCACGATTTAATTGTTCGGTTAACTCAACAAACTCAGGGTATATACGACCCAAAGATGAAGCATGCACCCAGTTGATAAGCGTCTGAACTTTCGCTAGCTCATCTTTATCTTCATGGTCATAGCATTGTTTAAAAATATTGGCTGCATCAGTAAAGTTTTCCAATGCTACGTAAACGGCACCAATATTGTTGAGCGCTCGACTGATACCTTCTTTATCATGATTTAAGCGCGCAATATCATAGGCTGATTGATATTGTTGAAGGGCTTTTTCATGTTGTGATAAATAAAAGTAACTGGAACCGATGTTGGTTAATGCGCGCGATAAGTTAATGTTGTCATTTTGGTAAACCGCTAATCGTCTTGCTTGTTCGGAAAACTTAAAGGCTAAATCGTAGTGCCCTTGTTTAATGTGCTGATAAGCTTGCTCGTTGAGTTGATGCGTGGTACTTGCCTCATTGAGGGTTAGACTGTCGAGCTGGTTGGCTGACATCACCAGCGGCAAATAGCCAACACACAACAAGGTTAAGCAAGTGTGGCGGATGAATGCAATCGCTCGACCGGACATCATTAGCTTACAACTGCTTTTTGTTAACGCGAATGATGGAGTTAGGCGCTAAGTCGTACTCGTCATTTAGCGCTTTGTTTATGCCATCTAAATCTTGGTTAGCAACCATGGTTTGCTCTTCTTTAGTAAGGTTGTACTGGTCCATTAATCCAGTTTTATCTTTTTTATATTGGTCTTTTAGATCCGGATTTTCAGTTACATCTACTAAAAAACGCTTAAGATTATCAGACATTGTTCAACTCCTTTAGTTGGTGTTTTTTAAGCTCGAGATAAATGCTTTCATCGCGCACAACATCGCTGCACGCAGGAATAAAGAGGGTACTTCGTTGGCTGAAATTAAATTCAGTTAACTTAGCTAAAGGCAAAGTTTCAATACGGGGCTCATACAGCGAAAGTGTGGCGGCTTCATACAGCGTCACTGGATGCTGTGGAGGATAAACTTTACCCAACTTTTGTTGTAATAATTCTAATGCTTTCGGATCACAGGTTAAGCGCTCTCCGGCAAAGTCGCCGAGTACGCCGAGTTGCCATAGAATTAGCGGTGCCTGTACATTGCAGGTAACTTGATTGAGTAAAAAGTAAGAGGCCTCATAAGACTGACAACCGGCACTAGCCGGATCGATTCCGAGGTCGGAGAAAAGACAGTCTTCTGCGGAAATGCCCGGTAGCATTTGAGCAACATAGCCTTGTTCTTTCGCTTGTTGAATCAGCGCATGGCTAGGGCTAACGAAAATACCCGGGTGGCCATAAAATACAACGCAAACTTTGTGCGCTGTGGTTAGTTGCGTCATAACACGCTTGACCATTAATTGATAAGCCGCAATGCGATCCGTGGTTAACGCGTAACAATCGCCCAGATAATGTAAATTACTGTTCAGCGACTTTAACAGCGACAGGCCGAGGGGGTCGGGCACTAAATGAAAAACGTGCTCAGATTGCGCAATATGGCGTTTAGCTTCTTGGGTAATGTGGTTAAGAGTATTAAGTCCTGTACCCACCACATAAAGATATCCTTTATTCTCCAAGGTGATGGTCCTATTATTCTTTTGTCTTTGATACTGCCTTCGAAATCTCAATTTGTCCAGTAAAATCAAAAAACCTGTAATAGTTCACAGTTGTTCTGGCGCAAGTTGCTGGGCGGCAACGCGAGATTTGTGTGCGCGCCGCTGATCGATTGCATTTTTCAACGCGATTAATAAACCAAGGGCAAAAAAGGCTCCAGGAGGCAACAGTGCAAACAAGAATGACTGTTCAACTTGGTAAACCTGTAAGGTTAGTACTTGCGCCCAATCACCGAGCAGCTGCTCAGCGCCTGCGAATAAAGTACCTTGACCGAACAGTTCGCGAATGGCGCCGAGTAAAACCAGCACGATACTAAAGCCAATACCTTGCATTAAACCGTCGAGCGCAGATGGTAGAATATTGTTTTTCGATGCAAACGCTTCGGCACGTCCAATAATTGTACAGTTAGTCACAATTAAGGGAATGAAAATACCCAGTACTAAATACAGTTCGTAAGTAAATGCATTCATTAATAATTGCGTGTTGGTTACAAACGACGCGATCATCATGACGAAAACCGGAATACGAATTTCTTTTGGGATCCAGTGACGAACCATCGAAACGGATATGTTAGAACCGACCAATACCATAGTGGTTGCGATACCCAAACCTAATCCATTGATTAACGTGTTGCTCACCGCAAGCAGCGGACATAAACCCAACAGCTGGACTAATGCGGGATTATTGTCCCATAAACCGGCTTGGGAAATGTCACGATAATTAGGTTGGCTCATGTTGCACCTCACAATGGTTCGGCGCCGTGAAAAGGCTCGTTTGATGTTGCTGGTAAAACTGCAGGCCGTTGCGCACGGCTTTGACCACTGCACGCGGCGTAATGGTGGCGCCAGTGAAGGCATCAAACTGTCCACCATCTTGCTTAACTTGCCACATTTGTGGCGCCGGATTGGTCAGGCTGAGGCCATTAAATCGAGTTATCCAATCCGATTTTTTGCGCTCTATTTTATCACCTAGTCCTGGCGTTTCATTGTGGTTGATTACGCGCACGCCAGCGATAGTCGCGTCGGCATTAATCGCCATAATTAAATTGATGACACCGTTGTAACCATCATTCGCAGTAACGTTAAGCACCACTGCCACAGGATTGCCTTGTTTCGTCATGCGGTAGATGCGTGCCGTTTCTGTCGCTGGTTTCGAGTCTGCATCGGAAATGACGACGCAGTCATGATACACATCATTATCAAAGCGGTTTGGATCAACAAGTTCATTTAAAGTGCGTGCCAGTTTAGCCTGCATCTCATAAGCAATTTTATCTTTGGTCAAGTGATGAAAAACTGCAATCAAGCCAATTGAAAGTAGGGCGAAAGCACCAAGGATGAAAGCATTGCGGTTAATCGATTGCAATAACATCAGGCTTGCTCTCCAGTACCATAAACCGCCGGGCGGGTGTAATGATCAATCAGTGGCGCAGTCATATTCAGCAGTAACACTGCAAATGCCACGGCATCAGGATAACCACCATAATTACGAATAATCACCACAATTAAACCGATGCCGGCACCAAATATTAGGCGTCCTTTAACGGTCGTTGCCGCACTGACCGGATCGGTCGCAATAAAAAACGCGCCGAGCATCGTCGCGCCACTTAATAGATGCACTACCGGGGGAATATTTTGATCGCTATCGAAGCCATATAGCACCGCTGCCACTAACGTCATCGATGCAATCATCGCAACTGGGATATGCCATTGGATCACACGTCGCACGAGTAGATAAATACCACCGAGTAAAAATGCCAAGTTCACCCATTGCCAACCGACATTGGCCAATCCATTAAATATGGGGGCCTTAACTATTTCAGGCAATCGATAGCCCATGCCTAATCCGGTTTTCAATTCATCCAGTGGTGTCGCCATTGCAAAACCGTCGACATTGCTTAAATAATAATTTAATCCATTACCATGGCTATCGAGTCCAGTGAAGAATAAATAGATAGCGTCACTTAACGGCAGCGGATGTTGCATCAGTGATTGTGGCGGTAACCAAGTTGTCATCGATAAAGGAAAAGAAATCAGCAGTAATACGTAACCGGCCATAGCCGGGTTAAAAGGGTTATAACCCAAGCCGCCATACAATTGTTTCGCAAACACGATGGCAAACAATGTCCCCAAGGTTGCAATCCACCACGGCGCCAATGGTGGCAGCGCCAACCCGAGTAAGATAGCCGTGACCACTGCGGAGTAATCTTGCAGACCCTGGCGCCAATCACGCTGACGTAATTTTAAAATTACACTTTCACTAACGATAGCGACCAGGGTGCAGGTAAGTAGATTTAAAATAATGCCGATGCCAAAAAAATAGCTAAGGACCAAAGCCCCTGGAATTGTTGCGAGCACAACTTGACGCATCACAAAGTTAACCGGTTGCGGATTACGCGTGTGCGGGGAAGAAATTAACATAAGTTACTTAGACTCCTGTTCACGCTTGCGCGCTTTGGCACGCGCCACGGCATCGGCAATGGTTGCCTTTTTTTCATCGGTGACACCTTGCTGTTGCGCCGCTTGTTTGCGCGCCTCAGCCGCTTTGCGATGACGTTCCGCACGCTCGGCTTTCTCGCGCGCCAAACGTAGCTCGCGAAATTCATGGCGTTTACGTGCTTCAGCCGCGCGAGCTTTTTCGGCATCTTGATGCTTGATTTCGCTTTTCGCGAAGCGGTAATAATGAACTAATGGAATTTCACTGGGACAAACATAAGCGCAAGCACCACATTCAATACAGTCGAACAAATTGTATTCTTGCGCTTGAGAAAAGTTTTCACTACGCGCAAACCAATATAGTTGCTGTGGCAATAGCGATGCGGGACAAGCTTCTGCGCATACGCCACAGCGAATACAAGGCAAACTTTGTGTCGGCTGGGCAAGCTCTTGTTGATCGGGAAAAATTAAACAGTTGGTTGATTTTTCCGTTCCCACCGCATGGTTCGGCAAACGAAATCCCATCATTGGTCCGCCAACAATAACGGCTTGGTTAGGATCTTGTTCGCGACAATGCTGAGAGAGTATCCAGTCTATGGGGGTGCCGATTCGGGTCCAATAATTTCCGGGTTGCAACGCTCGATTACCGGTAATCGTCATCAACCGCTCAGTCACGGGCTCGCCCATCGTAATGGCTCGGTAAATCGCCAGTAACGTGGCCACATTATGAACAATGATGCCTAAGCTTAGCGGTAATTGACGGCTAGGAACTTGCTTACCGGTGATAAGTTCGATGAGCTGCTTTTCTCCACCACTTGGGTATTTGGTGGGCACAACGCAAATGCGTATCGGGCAATTTTCACGCTCGCCAAAGCGTTGTTGTAGGGCCTGCTCAAGGGCTGCGATCGCTTCTGGTTTGTTATCTTCAATGCCAATCGTGAGCTGGCTGGCCTGAGTTAAGTACTGGCCGACCAGCAGGGCGCTGATAATGTCCGTAGCATAGTGTTGCATTAATGCATCATCACAGGTGATATAAGGTTCACACTCGGCTGCGTTAATAATAAGGTGATGGACTTCAGGCATCAGCTTTACATGACTGGGAAAGCCGGCACCGCCCATTCCGATAATGCCCGCCGCCAAAACGCGGTTGAGCAAGGTTTGCCGATCTTGTTGCAATGGTTCGGATATTGCGGGTAATTGGATCGCACGGTCTTGGCCATCGGATTCGATGACGATGCACGGTTTGCCCATTCCCGAAGCATGCGCAATCGGTTGTGTAGCGATGGCGCTGACAACACCGCTAATCGAAGCATGGATATTCGCGGATAAGTGACCTTGAGCGCTGGCGATAACCTCACCACGCTGCACCGTTTGTCCCACTTGTACCACTGGTTCGGCTAGTTGCCCCGCATGCTGACCTAAGTTGATAATAACTCGCGGCGGTAGCGGCAGCGGTTGCAGTGGCGTGCGGTTGCTAATCTGTTTATGTTGCGGCGGGTGAATACCACCATGAAAATCGAATTCGCTGCGATATTGAAAGCTCATCAGGAAACCTCAACCACAGCAATGGCAGCACCGCTTTTCGGTGACTGAGCTGGACTTGGCCACTGCCAAGAGGTCGCATCTTGAGCCACTGGTACCATATCAATACAATCCACTGGGCAAGGCGGAACACAAAGGTCGCACCCGGTACACTCTGAAGCAATGACCGTGTGCATATGTTTTGCGGCGCCAACAATTGCGTCAACGGGGCATGCTTGAATGCACTTAGTACAGCCAATACACTCGTCTTCGCGGATCACCGCAACGGTTGCTTGGGTAGACTCAGGTTCATTTTCCAGTGGTTTTATCTCGCGGCCGAGCAGATCGGCTAGGGCTTTTACACCCGCTTCACCACCAGGCGGGCATTTATTAATCTCATCGCCATTGGCAATCGCTTCCGCATAGGGGCGGCAGCCGGGATAGCCACACTGACCGCATTGGGTTTGCGGCAAAATATTATCAATTTGTTCTACAATCGGATCGGATTCGACCTTGAAACGAATCGCGGCATAGCCCAGTAGTGCGCCGAAAACAGCCGCGACAATGACCAATAAAATGACCGCAACAAAAGTGCTCATGCCAGTTTCACCAACCCACTGAAACCCATAAAGGCTAATGACATCATGCCTGCGGTAATCATGGCGATGGCCGCACCTTGAAAAGGTGCTGGGACATCGGCAACGTGGATACGTTCGCGCATTGCGGAAAATAGAATCAGCACTAAGGAAAATCCAACCGCCGCCCCAAAGCCATAAATGATGGACTCGACAAAGCTATGCTGCTCATTTACGTTTAGTAGCGCTACACCGAGCACCGCGCAGTTGGTGGTGATTAAAGGTAAGAAGATCCCGAGCACCCGATACAAAGTAGGGCTGGTTTTGTGGATGATCATTTCGGTAAATTGAACCACCACAGCTATAACCAATATAAAACACAATGTGCGCAAGTATTCGAGTTCCAGCGGTGCCAGTAAAAACGTATTTACGATATAGCTACTCGCCGATGCTAGGGTTAGGACGAATGTGGTCGCCAATGCCATTCCTACGGCGGTTTCGACTTTGCTCGAAACACCCATAAATGGGCAAAGGCCCAAAAACTTCACTAATACGAAGTTGTTGACCAAAACAGTACTGATCAGAAGTAAGAAGTATTCAGTCACGAATTTACAGCCGAAGTCGTTTGCCACAAAAAGCGGTAAACACTACCGCTAACCGGCCGAATTATAAGGTATTTTAACTATAAATGCAGGGATTCTTACGCTAAATATTAGCGTGATGCGCGGTGAATACGAACGCTTAGGGGCTCGCGTTAAGAAATTTCCGGCTCTTGTTTGTCTTCGCTTGCCGCTTGTTTTCCTTGTTGCCACTTGTGCCAACCGAATTTCGCGGCAACCGTTGCTCCAAACAGTACTAACCAAACTGAGGCGAGCAAGGTCAACATTGCCAGTTCGCCCTCGTTGCCCTCATTTTCAAGCTCTAAAATAAAGGCGATGGCAGCAGGAGCGAGCGAGTCGGCGTTCGGCACCTGAGTGAACGAAAAGGCGCCGGCGGCTAATAAAGTTAATAAGCCAGACTGTGCGTAAAACGGCCAACGCCGGATACGCCATGCTACTAATGCTAGCAATAATACGCCGCACCCGATGTAGGTCCACCAGGTTGTTTCGTAGAGTGCAAAAGGTTCACCGCTCATTCAAATGCTCGCTGTTAGTTAATTATTTTACTCGCATACCTGGCTCTGCGCCGTCATCGGGATGTAGGACCCATAAATCCTTACCACCAGGACCGGCAGCGAGTACCATGCCTTCGGACATGCCAAAACGCATTTTGCGCGGAGCTAAGTTGGCGACCATAACTGTGAGCTTCCCAATCAGTTGTTCGGGTTGATAGGCCGATTTAATTCCGGCAAACACCTGTTTGGTAACGCCCCCAAGGTCGAGCTGCAATTTTAAAAGTTTATCCGCGCCTTCGACGTGTTCAGCGTTCACAATTTTGGCAATTCGTAAATCGATTTTATTGAAGTCGTCAAAGCTAATTTCGTCTTTGAGCGGCTCAGCTAACTCAGCGACTGGCGCTTGCTGTTCTTTGGAATCTTCAATCATAGCGTTAATTTGCTCACTTTCGATACGTTTTATCATTGGCTTAAATTTATTGATGGTATGACCCTGCAACAAGGTTTGACTGTCTTGCCAGGTTAACGGTTCAATATTAAAGAAGCTTTCAACTTTTGCCGCAATGGTCGGAATAGCGGGCTTAAGATAAACGGTTAAAATCTTGAACACATTGAGCGCCACGGTGCTAATGGTTTGTACTTCAGCAGCACTGTCAGGGTTTTTGATTTTTACCCATGGCTCTTGCTCGTCGACATATTTATTAGCTTTGTCGGCGAGGGCCATGATGTCGCGTACCGCACGCCCGAACTCTTTCTGCTCAAAATGCTCGGCGATTGTAGCGGCCGCTTGTTGACACTCGAGCACCAGTGGGTGTGCGGCGACGTCACTGCTTAATTGACCGTCGAAGCGTTTAGTAATAAAGCTCGCACAACGACTCGCGATGTTGACATATTTGTTTACCAGGTCAGCATTTACGCGCGAAACAAAGTCGTCGAGGTTTAAGTCTAAATCATCGACGCGACTGGAGAGCTTGGCGAGAAAGTAATAGCGCAAGTACTCGGGATCTAAGTGATTTAAATAAGTGCGCGCTTTAATAAAGGTACCGCGCGACTTGCTCATTTTGGTGCCATTAACCATTAGAAAGCCATGCGCATGCACTTTGGTTGGCTTGCGAAAGCCAGCGCCATCGAGCATTGCGGGCCAAAATAAAGTATGGAAATAGACGATGTCTTTGCCGATAAAGTGATGTACTTCGGCATTACTGTCAGCTTGCCAAAACTCGTCAAATTCGAGTCCGGGGGTTTTGTCACAGAGGTTTTTAAAGCTTGCCATGTAGCCGATTGGTGCATCGACCCAAACATAAAAATACTTATCTTCTGTACCCGGAATTTTAAACCCGAAGTAGGGCGCATCGCGTGATATATCCCATTCTTCAAGACCCGCGTCAAACCACTCATCGAGTTTGTTAGCAATTTGCTGCTGCACATGATCGCCACGAGTCCATGACTTAAGCATGGCTTCAAAGTTAGTTAATTTGAAGAAAAAGTGTTCAGAATCTTTTAATACCGGGGTTGCGCCGGAAACCACTGATTTAGGGTTTTTCAGTTCGGTTGGCGTATAGGTTGCGCCACAGCTTTCACAGTTATCGCCGTTTTGATCCGCGGTACCACATTTAGGGCATTCGCCTTTAACAAAACGATCGGGCAAGAACATTTCTTTTTCTGGGTCAAATAATTGCGAAATAGTGCGCTTGGCAATATGACCGGCTTGATCTAAGCGGGTGTAAATCAATTCACTGAGTTCGCGATTTTCGTCGGAGTGAGTCGAGTGATAATTATCATAATCGACCAGAAAGTCGACAAAATCACTCATATGTTCTTCACGGGTGGCGGCAATAAAGGCTTCTGGCGAGATACCTTCTTTTTGAGCGCGCAACATAATGGGCGTGCCATGAGTATCATCAGCACATACACTGATGCATTGGTGGCCGCTCATTTTTTGAAAGCGGGTCCAAATGTCAGTTTGAATATGCTCGAGCATATGGCCAAGGTGAATTGAACCATTGGCGTAAGGTAATGCACTGGTTACCAAAATTTTACGGGTCATTGTTTAACCTAACTAACGCTAAAAGTGGTTCATTCCTCAATCGGAATGAAATAAGCTGCCAAAGCGCCGCACTATACCAAATGCCAAGAATAAAATATATCGCTCGAGTCGTCCGAGCCGTATTAAATAGCGGATCTTTTGGTTATAATCCCGAGCCAAACTCAATCAAGCCAAAATAGGACTGAGTAAATCGTGTCAACACAAGCCATTGAGCAACAACTCAACCAAATTGAAATCGCCGAGTTACGCTTAGGATTAGTCGATGCCGGCTGGCTAAAATCCGTTGAACTAAGCGGCTCCGCGGTTAAGCTGCGGATTGTGAGCAGCTTTCCTTATCGCTCACAGCGAGCGGCGTTAGAGCAGGCGATCACGGCGGCACTGGCGGGGCAATCACTCGAAGTGCAAATTGAGTGGGGGCAACAAATCGCTGCGCACCAACACAAAGCCGGAGTCGCGAATCTAAAAGGGGTCAAGAACATCATTGCGATTGCTTCGGGCAAAGGCGGTGTTGGCAAATCCACCACGGCGGTCAATCTTGCGCTGGCATTAGTGGATGAAGGCGCCAGTGTTGGTTTGTTGGATGCTGATATCTATGGTCCGAGCCAACCGATTATGTTGGGCAAAGCCGATGCGCGCCCAGAAACCCTAGATCAAAAGCGGATCATGCCGGTGGTAAGTCATGGTGTGCAATCAATGTCGATTGGCTATCTAGTCGATCCCGAACAGGCCATGGTCTGGCGCGGTCCGATGGCAAGCGGCGCGTTGCAACAGCTGATTAACGATACACAATGGCAAGATTTAGACTATTTGATTATCGATTTACCGCCGGGGACCGGCGACATTCAACTGACCTTGTCACAGAAGGTGCCGGTGACGGCGGCGGTAGTGGTGACGACTCCGCAAGATATTGCCTTGGCTGATGCGATCAAAGCCATGAATATGTTTAATAAAGTATCGGTGCCGGTACTCGGTGTGGTTGAGAATATGGGGGTGCATATTTGCAGTGAATGTGGCCACGCTGAACATATCTTTGGCGAAGGTGGCGGCATTGGGCTTGCCGAGTCGGCTTCTATCGAGTTTTTAGGCAGTTTGCCTCTAGCACGTAGTATACGCGATAATGCGGACAAGGGGTTGCCGTCAGTGGTGGCGGAACCCGAAGGAAAAGTGGCTGCGTTATATCGCGAAATTGCCCGAAAGATTTGTGCTAATTTATCGCGCAAAAGCAAAGATTACAGTCAGAGTTTTCCAAATATATCAATTAGCAACGACTAGTCGGTCGTTACAGAGCATGAGGTAAGGCATGTCAATTAAGTCAGATAAGTGGATCCGTCGGATGGCGGAAAATGAAGGAATGATTGAGCCTTTTGAGCCCGGTCAAGTGCGTTATGCGAACGATCAAAGAATCGTATCTTACGGTACTTCGTCCTATGGCTATGACGTTCGTTGCTCTGATGAATTTAAGATTTTCACCAACATTAATTCCGCAATTGTGGATCCAAAAGCATTTGATGAACAAAGTTTTGTTGATGTGAAGTCGGACGTTTGCATTATTCCTCCCAACTCTTTCGCGTTGGCGCGTACAGTGGAATATTTTCGTATCCCGCGTAGCGTCTTAACCGTTTGCTTAGGTAAGTCAACTTACGCCCGCTGTGGGATTATTGTGAATGTCACACCGCTCGAGCCAGAGTGGGAAGGTCACGTTACATTGGAATTTAGTAATACAACGCCATTGCCAGCAAAAATTTACGCGAATGAAGGCGTTGCGCAAATGCTATTTTATGAATCAGACGAAGTGTGTGAAATTTCATACAAAGACCGCGGTGGCAAATATCAAGGCCAAACCGGCGTTACTTTGCCGAAAACCTAATTATTTATTGGGAGCTTGATTTCTTACGGTTATGAAAAGGTATTGCAGTGGCAATACCTTTTTCGTTTTTGGTTGAGCACTGATGCATTAAGTGACCGCGCTAAAGGTTGCTATACTGAGGCTATGCCTAGTTATCAACGCTAAAAATAAGAAGTAATAAGTCTATGTCAAAATTCGATTATGATGCGATTGTCATTGGTTCGGGTCCCGGGGGAGAGGGCGCGGCAATGAATCTAGCGAAACATAAAAAACGTGTTGCGCTGGTCGAGCGATACAAAAAAGTTGGCGGTGGCTGCACTCATTGGGGAACCATTCCATCGAAAGCATTACGCCACTCAGTAGCGCGTTTAGTAGAGTACAACTCAAGTCCGTTATTTCATGAATGGTCTCACCCAAGCACATTAACCTTTGCTGAAGTGCTCAAACACACTGAGTCGGTAATTAAGCAGCAAGTTAATTTACGTGCCGGCTTTTATGATCGTAATCGCGTTGAATTACTTTATGGTGAAGCACGTTTCATTGATGCCAATACCATTGCCATTAATGAGTCCGATGGCTCAGTGAATACCGTGACCGCTGCGAAAATAATTATTGCGACCGGCTCTCGGCCTTATCGACCGAGCGACATAGATTTTAATCATCCTAGAATTTACGACTCTGACACTATTTTGTCACTTCAGCGAAACCCGCGACACATTGTAATTTACGGTGCTGGAGTTATTGGTTGCGAGTACGCGTCTATTTTTCGTGGCCTTGGTGTTAAAGTTGATTTGGTGAATATGCGTGATCAATTGTTGTCATTCTTGGATAAAGAGATTACCGATTCATTAAGTTATCACCTTTGGAATAGCGGCGTGATTATTCGTAATAATGAAGAATATGCGAAAGTTGAAGGCAACGACGAAGGGGTGGTGGTGCATTTGAAATCGGGGAAAGTGATCAAGGCCGATTGCATGTTGTTTGCCAATGGTCGAACCGGTAATACCGACCGCTTGGACCTCGATAAAGTCGGTTTGATTGCAAATAGTCGTGGACAACTAGAAGTCAACGCCTGTTATCAAACGCCGGTTGCCAATATCTATGCTGTTGGTGATGTTATTGGTTATCCCAGTCTTGCCAGCGCAGCGCTGGATCAGGGGCGAATCGCCGCGGCTAATATTTTGGAAGAAGCCTGTAATCTACGCCTGGTGGAAGATATTCCAACGGGTATTTATACCATTCCAGAAATTAGTTCGGTTGGTAAAACTGAGCAAGAACTGACTGCTGAGCAAGTCCCCTATGAAGTTGGCCGAGCTCGCTTCAAAGATTTAGCGCGTGGACAGATAGCGGATACAACCGTTGGCAGTTTAAAAATTCTATTTCATCGCGAAACGAAAGAGATTTTAGGTATCCATTGTTTTGGCGAGCGTTCATCGGAAATTATCCACATTGGCCAAGCGATAATGCAACAAACCGGAAGTGGCAATACTATCGAGTATTTTGTTAACACAACCTTTAATTATCCGACGATGGCGGAAGCTTATCGCGTCGCCGCTCTGAATGGCTTAAATCGACTTTAAGCCCGTTATGTCGCAGCGGGGAGCAAGTGCCCGCTGCACTCTTATAGCTAGGTTACCGACTAGCGCTTTAGCTATTCTCAACTATAGTTAATTAGCCATAGATGGATAATTTTGTGGTCGTTGGGGAAAGCTTTGAATATTTTTCTTGTATTTAATATCACCAGTGTCGGTATTGCTGCATTTTTATTGTTGTATCTAAGTCAAATTCCGAAAACAAAAAATGGTTGTTGGTACTGGGGCATTGCGTATTCGACGTTGGTGGTGAGCTATTTAGTATTGCTATCGGCCAGCAACGATGCAAATGTGCGTGGCGTTGAGTATTTCCATGTAACTTTATTGATGGCTTTTTCTTGTTGTTTAGTGATTGGCACACTGCAGTTTTTTGATGTGCCTATGCGAATCACTCGTTTTATAATACTCGGTGCGGTCGCGATAGTTTGGTTTACGATATTTTTTTTGGGCCCCGAATGGTTTTTCGTGGCGACGATTGTGCCTTGCCTGTATCTGGCTTTTTGTACTGGAACGGTCGCTTATTTATTCTACCGTAAACGCCGTCATAATCGAGACTACGTATGGTTAGCGATGTTGCTTACCTTGCTGACCATTCATTATTTAGATTATCCATTTCTACGACAAAATGAGACATTCGCGCCATACGGATTTCTGATCGCGGGTATCCTCAACATGTTGATTGTTTTTTTTCTATTGAAGTTCCAGTTTATTCACTTTCGGGATCGACTCGTGGAAGCGGAATCATTGGCGTTAAAACTTGCCCACCATGACAGTTTAACTGGAGTGATTAATCGTCGGCGTTTATTCGATCTTTTTGATACCCTAAAGTTGCTGGTAATTCGGCGCAAAGAAAAGTTGACGGTGATATTTATCGATCTGAATAACTTTAAAGTCATCAATGATAAGTTTGGTCACGAGTGGGGCGATCATTCACTGGTTAAAGTGGCTCGGCGGATCAAAAGTGTTGTGCGGGAAACCGATGTTGTTGCTCGCGTCGGGGGAGATGAGTTTGTTATTTTAGCACTCAGTTGCCAGACACCCGCGCACGTGACTGAATTTGTTAACCGTATTCGAGAACGCTTACAGAAACCCTTTATCATTCAGCAGCAAGAGCATGTGATTGGGGCGGCCATTGGCTATGCCGTTTGTCCCGATGATTCGGTCACCTTAGAAACTTTATTATCGTTGGCGGACAGTAAAATGTTTGATGATAAGCAAGCGATCAAAGCTCTACAGTAACCAAAAGCACTGAAACTGTTAATAAAGGCTAATGTTCACCCGTGCGGGTTAGAATGTGCTATTGGCCGTGCCGGATTACCCACCACAGTTTGATTGGCTGCGATTGATTTTGTGACTACACTACCAGCACCGATCACCGCTCCTGCGGCCACTGTCACCCCTGGCAATAGTATGGCTCCGGCGCCTATCCAAACATTATCGCCAATGTGAATGTCGGCGACAAAATTTTCCTTATTGAGCCGCGCGGCAGCATCGGTTGTATGAGTGACGGTTAATATTTGTACATTTGGGCCGATTAAGCAGTCATTGCCAATTTCAACCTTGCCGCCATCGAGACAAGTCACGTTTATATTGAGAAAGGTATTATCACCCACCGTAATGAATTGGCCATAGTCGCAAAAAAAACCAGACTCAATAATGACATTTTTTCCGCAGTGCGCAAAAAGTGATTTAACCAGTTGGCTATTTTGCTTGCTTGGCTCGGTTTGATAACGGCGACAAAATTTATGTGCACGAGCTCGTTGTTCGCGCAATGATGGATCTCGGCTAGGAAAAGGGCGCATCGCAATCAGTCGTGCTGGCAGTTGATTAAGGGTTCGAAAAGGATACGTGATAGCGTGCACTAGGGGAAGTCAAAACTAAGTCTAATCATTACACCAATTGAAACATTTGGCGGCTTTACCAATGGGGCGTGATTGGTTAATCTCCCGAAGCGAATAAGAAATGATAATCTGTGGGAGTTCTAGATGAAATTTACCAGCACCTGTGTTGCTGCAGCGCTATCAGCGGCTTTGCTTAACGTTCCGGCTTGGAGCCAAGCTGCCGAAGATGTGCAAGTAACCGCCGAGCAAGCACCAGCTTCAGCACCGCAAGCCGACACTGAAAAAGATAAAAAGTGGAGTGTTAACAATCCACCAGGCGATGAAAAATTAATCAATATCGAAACTCAAGAAATTACTTGGTCGAATGTTGATGTGAGCCCCGATGGTAAAACCATTGTGTTTGATATGCTCGGGGATATTTACACCATGTCGATCAAAGGTGGTGAAGCACGTCCACTGACTTCCGGTCTTAGCTGGAATATTCAACCTCGTTTCAGTCCAGACGGAAAACAAATTGCTTATATTTCCGATGAGTCGGGTGCCGATAACCTTTGGATCATGGACGCCGATGGCAATAACGCAAAAGCCGTGAGCAGCGAAAAACGAAATTTAGTGCATACGCCAAACTGGTCCCCCGATGGTCAGTACATTGCGGTGAAAAAGGGATTTGTTTCTGCTCGCAGTATTGCGGCTGGGGAAATCTGGATGTACCACAAAGCCGGAGGTGACGGATATCAATTGCGCAAGCGGATTGGTGGAGAGCAAGCACAAAAGACTATCGCGGAGCCGGCATTTACTCCAGATGGTCGTTATGTGTATTACTCGATTGATTCAACGCCAGGAACCACTTGGCAATATAACAAAAACCCAACCACGCAAATCTTTACCATTCGTCGCTACGACACACACACTGGTGAAGACATTCAGATAGCGGGTGGACCTGGTGGTGCAATTGCACCGACACCTTCTTCGGACGGCAAGAAATTAGCGTTTGTGCGCCGTGTGGACACAAAAACAGTGTTGTTTGTTAAGGACTTAACCACAGGTTTAGAAACGCCGGTTTATTCTGATCTCGATCGCGACTTACAAGAAACCAATGGCAGTCAAGGTAACTTTACTCAGTTTGATTGGACCCCGGATAATCAATCGATTGTATTTTGGGCAAAAGGCAAAATTCATCGCGTTGATGTGAAAAGTCAAGAAGTGGCAACTTTGCCACTATCGGTTAAGGTGACGAAGAAAATCACTGATGCATTACGCTTTAATGTTGACGTTGCTCCGGATCAGTTTGATGCCAAAATGATTCGTTGGGCGCAAATGTCTCCAAAAGGAGACCAAATTGCCTATGAAGCGATGGGAAAAATTTATATTCGTGATGTTAAAAGTGGCAAACGCAAACGTCTAACTCGCCAAGACGAGCATTTTGAATTTTATCCGACCTATTCGCGAGACGGTCGTTACATCGCCTTTGTAACTTGGGACGATGAAAAACTTGGTAGTGTTCGCGTTGTTCGTTCAAGTGGTGGTCGTGGCGACGTGATTACCACTGAGCCAGGTCATTATGTAGAACCTGATTTTTCTCCGAATGGCAAGCAAGTGGTTTTTCGACGTTTCACCGGCGGTTATTTAACGTCTCCTGAGTATTCCATGAAGCCTGGTATCTATATTGCTGACAGTGATGGCGATGGTATGAAGCGAGTGCACGACACGGGTTACAAGCCCCATTTCGGAGCGGATTCTGATCGTATCTTTTTCACTACTTTTGGTTGGGGTAAAGGTGCCAAATTACATTCGGTTGATTTAGCGGGCAAAGAAGTTCGCGATCATTTTTCCAGCAACGATGTTGTAGAATATCGGGTGTCGCCAAATGGCCAATGGGTTGCGTTTTTAGAACAGTTTAATGCGTATGTTGCGCCATTCACGTTTACTGGCAAAGAGGAAACCATTGGCTCTTCAGCTCAGACCGTTAAAGTGAAGAAAGTTTCTAAGCGTAGCGGCGAGTTTTTGCATTGGTCAAAAGACAGTAAGCGACTCAGCTGGGCACATGGAGCAACTTTGTATTCGCGAGAATTAAAAGACGCTTATGACTACTTACCGGGAGCTCCCGATGAACTTCCAGAACCAGTGGCCAAAGGCATTGATTTATCGTTTAAAGTCGCGGCTGACAAACCTAAAGGACGTATTGCTTTAGTCGGTGCGAAGGTCGTGACCATGCGCGATGCTGATAACACTCAAGAAGTGATTGAAGATGGCGTAGTGATTGTTAACGGTAATCGCATTGAAGCGGTGGGAACGCGTGCGAGTGTGTCAATTCCGAAAGGGACTAAAGTGGTCGATGTCGCTGGCAAAACCATTATTCCTGGCATTATTGATGTGCATGCCCATGGCAGTCAAGCTCGTGACGAGTTAGTACCCGAACAAAACTGGGGTAATTATTCCAGCCTTGGTTTTGGGGTTACCACTATTCATGATCCATCAAACGATAGCTCGGAAATATTTGCGGCTTCAGAAATGCAGCGGGCGGGTATTATTC
>JABXHQ010000095.1 GCA_013373545.1 Gammaproteobacteria bacterium | reverse complement strand
GGCCTTTACGGCGTTCGCTAGCAAGCACCGCGATGCGTTGAATCCGCCAACTTAAATCGGTGCACCATTGAGGTTGTTGCAAATGCAACGTGAGTGCCTGTGCAACTAGATGCCCACGCGCACGTCGCTGACCAAACTGAACCGCAGCGGCAAGTGCTTCAGGCAAAGCCCCCTCCGCAATAACCACCGCAACCGCCACCACTGTGTCTATGGCATCAGTTAAATAAAATACATGACGCTGAGGGTGATCCATTAACTGCCATAAATCATTCGGGGTTGTTTGATAGTGAGAGTCGACCAGTAGCAGAAATATTTTTCTTAGCATTGTAACCGGTAAGGTTGCTCCCGGGGCTAAGTGATGTAAAGTTAGTGGCGTGCTCGGGGCGCAATCGACGTCGGTTTGATGGTGACTCAGCAAAAAGGTCTGATTGACCCAATTTTCCAAGGGATCATTTAACGCCCAGCGTATCGGATGCTGTAATTGCATCACGCGGGATTGTGGTGCCTGGTGCATTAAAAACGGCAAAAAGCGCAATGCAAAGCCACGTCCACTACCTTCATATCCCTGCACCGTTGTCGCAAATACAATTCGATTAAAGTGCTCAACTAGGTCGCGCAAAATAAACGCGGGAATCGCCGCGGCCTCATCAACGAGTAAGCCATCAATCGGCTCACCATCAAGCAACAAACCGTTACCTTGTAAAGCACGGTGTACTTCATCAACCGCAAAAAAGCGCAACAGATGGTGCAAATCACTGGGTGTATTTTGGTGCCACCAGTGCATCACTTGCTGGACACAATGCTGGCTAGGAGCGGTGATCACTAAACGCTTTTGCCGCGTTTGCGCAAGCTCAGCAGCTGCCATTCCGAGTGCAGAGCTTTTCCCGCGCCCGCGGTCCGAAGTTAATACTAGGTGTCGTTTCGCATGGCCGGTAAATACACGCACAATCGCGGCTACCGCAGCGGTTTGCTCGGCTTTCGGTTGCGCGACTTTCGGTTGCTCATCAGGAAATTGCGGCATAGCTGACGGCTTGTCATCACCCAAAGCAAAGTGCGCGACTGCGGGTGCCGTCATCGCCTGAGTAAAATAATCGAGAAACCAACTGGAGTACGGCTGCGTTACTCCTAATAAACGTTGCTGATGAGGCAACACGGTAGGGCATTTGCGCGGACTGGGCCATAACAACACCAGTACACCACCGGCACGCACGCTGCCACTAATAGCCGCCAGCTGATCGCAGTTAAAGTCGTTGCGTGCATCCATGATGACCCAGCTAAACTCTTGCCCCAACAGCGACTCACTGTGTTTACCCGATGCCACCACTAGGTCCTCGCCCAACGGGGCAAGCGCGGCGGTGTTTTCGACCGCGGTCAGGCTCAGCCATAACCCAGCTCGTTGATCACGCTGAAATGGCTTAACTAATTGTGCCAACCAATCGCCATCAAGCGGCGTTAAAGCTTGTTGCTTGGATTCATCACAGTGGACAACAAACAATGCGCGCCAACGCTGCTGGTGAAGAAACTGTGCAGTACTTTGCGTCAATGCCTTAACCTTAGCCATAAGGGAAATTATTTAATGGTTTGAGTGAGCGCTTTATATCACATTTTTATACGGCCGTAATGGCGCCCACGAGAGCTCTCGATTACAATAATAAGCGCTTTACCAATTAGGTAACAGTAAAACCCTATTGGGATTTTCAGTTTCCTTTGGTGAACACGGTGTATGCCATAATAAAAGGAAATCCACGGCCATGACTGAAGCTGTAATTGTCAGCCAAGCACAGGTCGACGATCTTGATGATCTCGCGCCTATGTTTAATGAATATCGCCAGTTCTATCGTCAGGCAGATGATATTGCTGCTTGTCGGGCCTTTCTTCAAGCACGCATGGAGGCACAAGAGTCACTCGCCTTTATTGCACGAATTGATGCTCAAGCGGTTGGCTTCATCCACCTGTACCCCGGATTTTCTTCCGTTTATTTAAAACCGATTTGGACGATGAACGACTTATATGTTCGTTCTATTGCCCGCCGTAAAGGGGTTGGCTTTGCCCTGTTAGATAGTGCCAAAAAAATGGCCATCGACTCTGGTGCAATTGTGGTCAAGCTATCCACTGAGCAAAGGAATATGGCCGCACAAAAAGTCTATGAGAGTAAAGGATATCGCCGCGATAACACTTTTTATCACTATGTGTTACCGCTGAAAGATAATCATTGATGCGATCGTGTTTTAGATTTCTGATGGGGCCAACGAAAGCGCTCGCTTGATGCCTTTCAAAGCCTGCCGAGTCCGCTGCTCGTTTTCAATTAAAGCAATGCGCACATAATCATCACCGTACTGACCAAACCCAATCCCGGGCGATACCGCAACTTTCGCTTCTTTGAGTAGGAACTTAGCAAACTCGAGTGAGCCCATCGCACGGAACTTTTCCGGAATTTTAGCCCAAACAAACATAGTCGCTAAAGGTTTTTCTACCGGCCATCCGATGCGCGTTAACCCTTCGCATAAGACATCACGACGCGATTGATAGCGCAAGCGGATCTCTTCAACACAGTCTTGTGGACCTTCCAGCGCATGGATCGCCGCCACTTGCATCGGGGTAAAAATGCCATAGTCCAAGTAGGACTTTAATCGGGCTAATGCATGAATCAAAGTTTTATTCCCACAGCAAAAACCTAACCGCCAACCGGGCATGTTGTAAGCTTTTGACAGTGAGTAAAACTCCACGGCGACATCTTTTGCGCCGGGTACTTGAAATATTGACGGGGCTTTATATCCATCGAACACAATATCGGCGTAAGCGAGATCTTGCACAACCCAAATATTATGCGCTTTCGCCAAGGCAACTACGCGTTCAAAAAAAGCTAAGTCAACCACATCAGTCGTTGGATTGGCGGGAAAGTTAAGCAGCAACATTTTCGGCTTAGGCCAAGTCATCTGTAAGGTCTTTTCAACTTCGGCGAAAAACTCCTCTCGATTGGTGGCCGGCACATGCAAAATATCAGCGCCCGCGATCACAAAGCCATAGGGGTGGATTGGGTAGGCGGGATTCGGGACAATAACTGAATCGCCGCGTTCCATGGTCGCTAAAGCCAAGTGGGCAAGTCCCTCCTTTGAACCAATGGTTACAATCGCTTCCGACTCGGGATCCAATTCAACTTGGTAGTTACGCTGATACCAATTACAAATGGCCTGGCGCAAACG
The DNA here is from genome assembly GCA_013373545.1 of Gammaproteobacteria bacterium. Lineage (GTDB taxonomy): Bacteria > Pseudomonadota > Gammaproteobacteria > Enterobacterales > Kangiellaceae > Pleionea. The sequence goes on along the minus strand of JABXHQ010000095.1, from coordinate 24,600 downwards.
CGGGATCCCTTTCGATTGCGAGTAGCGGTGGGTCTTTGGATCTTGTGCAGCTTCAACCATTTTTTCCACAATATGCGCAGGCGTAGGCTGATCGGGATTGCCCATACTTAAATCAATAATGTCTTCTCCACGCGCACGAGCCGCCTGTTTCAACTCACCAATTACATTAAAAACGTAGGGGGGTAAGCGTTTGATACGGCTAAATTCTTCGGTCATGTCGGCCATCCATTGGAGGTTAAAAATCAATAAGTTAGTACCATATTATGGGCGTTTCAGCGGCATTTTTAAAATATTTTTTGGTTACAAGTCAACGAATTAGCAGGAATTTCGTTGTTATCAGGAAAGATTCAGTCTCTGTTCAGTTTACTTCCCCTAAACTGAACGCAACACTGAAGAAAGGGGATTCGCCGATGAAATACTCAGCATTAATCATTACATCGCTACTAAGTGCAACGATCTTGGTAGCACCGGCTGACGCTCGCGACAATAATCACCGTGACAACAACGCTCGCGGTCAACACAGCGCCAAGTCAGAACGTAACGTTCGCCAACGAGAAAACCACTCGCGGCAGCGTGAGTCGCGTCCGTCTCGCGAACGTGTAACACGCGATAATCACTCGCGCCATGAGCCGCCAGCGCGTCATGAGCGAGGACGTAATAACGTCGAACGCCATCGTGACTCTCGGCATCAAGACAGAGATCGCCAGCGCCACGCAGAACCGAAGCATCACGCGCAGTCTCGTGATCGTCACACCCGCGATCAGCGGCATGTTTCGCGCCATCGCGACGACAAACGTCGCCATAGCAATGTGAATCATCGTCGAGAATGGAAGCGTGATCATCAACGCAATTTACATGACAAGTATCGTCATTACGACAAACGTCGTCATAACTGGCATCGTGACCGCTTAAGTCACTGGCGCAGTCAATACCGACACGCCAGTCACTATCGAAGCTACCATCGTAATGGCTATTACTATCGACCCTATCGTAACCATTACGTCACGCTGTATCACCATTATCCGGTGTGGGTATATGACTACTATTACGATTATTTAGATGTGCATTATCACGATCATTTATGTCCGCACTGGCACTTTCGCGCGGACTGGGAAGATGTCGCCTTTGGCGTGATTGTCGCAGCGTTGCTGTTCGACTAAGCCTAAGGCCAACGATTGGTAGTCCCCCAACCCCTTGGCCGCTCTCGTCTGATTCAGACTTGACGGCCCTTTTAATTTCGCGGTTGTGGCTACTCTCTGACCCAAAAGCGCACGAGCGTAAAGTAACAACCAAGACCAGAGAGTAGCCCACTCCATTAGCGCCAAACAAAATCCGTCTTACTGACTCTTTGATAGAGTTCATCCAGTAACTGATCCGCCTGCTCTGATTCTAAAAACCGAATCATTACCGTATGACGATTCAAATCAAGGCCAGCCACATCAACCACAATGGTTGCCATATTGTTAAAACGATCGAAAGGACCGTCTTTGCGCTGTAACGATTGGATTTTGTCGATTGGAATATAGCTTTGTTGACGCATTAACCATCCGCTGCGGTAAACCAAAGTGTTTTGCGAAAAACCATAACGCATGGCCTTTACACTGCGCCTGGCGTGCAACCATGAAATGGGCACCAGACCATAAACCAGTAACGCCCATAATTGAACAGGAAACCACAGTGCTAACACGGCTCCCGATAAGATGAATAAATCACGCCGAAATATTCTGCGCCAACCACGCCAAGCAACCCCTTGCCACTGCTGAACATGGAGATCCCATTGCGGTTGTATTTGCCCAATAAACCATTGAGCACGTTGCTTCGCGATTAGCGGTGCAATCCAGCGCGCAGCATTTTTTTGTTGATGTTGATTAACGTTTCCTCCCGCCGTTGCAGCCCGAATAGCGATTCGATCAAATAAGCGATGCAGCGGACTTTCAGCCACAGATAACATTTGGATCCGTTGTTTTGGAACCGTGGCTTGGGTCTGAGTTAATAGGCCGTATTGCATAAATAGCGACTGCCCTTTGTGCTTTAAAGTAAAGCCAAAGTAGGTCACTAACATAAATATAATCGACAAAACTCGAATGAAAACCACAAAACTAATCAGCCCCAAGAATATTAAAATTACAACACTTAACGGGTGCGCCATTCCCCAATCTACCTGAGGTAATATTGGCTCAAGCCAAACTTCGAGTCGATCAAAAAATCGATCAAGGGTGCGCGTTTGCCCCAAAATACCAAACGCAAAAGCCACCACCACCATACCTTTATTAGAAATTAACCCCGCTTTAATAAGCTCAAGAATACTCAAACTTAATATTACCGGCTCGGTTACCTTAGACTCTTCAGCTTGCGCGATGCCAGATTCCAACTCGGTCATGGCGGTTTGTTTTGCCTGCTCAATTTTTTGGCGAATTTCAGTCACTGCAGCCATCGATAAAACGCGCATCACGGCTTCTGGTTTGCCACCACTGGCCGATTCTAATTCTAATTGTGCAACCCCTAATAAACGATGCAATGGATTGCGCGTAAGATTTAAATTTTGAATGCGGCGATACTGAACATGACGAACATTTTTAAACAGCACACCTTCTCGAATAACGATTTCACCTGGCTGCAACTGATAACGATAAACGGCATATTGCACTATGGCGAACACAATTGCAGGTAACACAAACACGGCACCAATGAATTCATAACTATCCGAACCACCCGCTAGCAAAGCCAGTAAGATAGGAACAAAAAAGTTTTTGACCATTTCAAAAATAATAAACAACCAAGAAATCGGATGTAATTGTAACCGCAAAGGTTCCTGCTCCGGCTGTTTTGAGCCGGCATTGTAAGAATCGGTATTATCTGGTTCGGGGTTACTAGGCGTTGGCTTGTCCATGATAAGTTACCTACACTGCGTCCGATGAGTCTTGCTCCATCAAGTCATCGCGCAATTGCGCTGCGACGCTGGGCTCCAAACCTAAAAGATAAACCGACGCGTTGATGGTACCGGCCGTGTGCACAATTAATTGGGCAATCTTAAAATGTCGCTGCAGAGGGCCTTCGGCAACGTCAATATGTTGTACGCGGCTGCGCGGAACTGCGAATTGACGGCGAAAAATCACGCCCCTTGAAATGAATAAACCTTGTTCATCGAAACGCCAAAATGCGGTCGCAAAAAAACGTTGTGGATAATAAAATATTGAAAAGTAACCCGCCAACGAAGCCAGCCCTATAAAAGCCAATACCAGTGGCCAGTCGGGCCAATACTGCTTAGCCACTAATACCGCAATTAATCCGACTAAAACAATTAATAAATAGATCAAAAACCGAATTGCGGCGCGAACTTTAAAGTACGGCAGCGCGGCCGCGGCCAGAGATTGGTCTTGCTTATACAGTTCGCTAATGGTTTGCGGGTTATCGTTCATTGTCAATCTGGTCCACCCTAATTATCTACATCGAAAAAGAAGCACTAAAAGATGCCCGTTTCAGTCTAGCAACGATAAAATTTATTACCGCTAATGACTCACCCGATGGGTGAGCCTGGTGGCAAGCGCGGCTCTTGGATTGCAGAATCTGTTTCCGATGTTTCGAGAATATCCTGCAGCGCTTTTATTTGACCATAATTAGAATCACTGATCCGTGTGCGCCCCAGAAGATGATCCAACCAACGTTGGATGGCGGTTTTCTGCGCTAATAGCTCAGCTTTGACTTCAATCGCCGTTTGTTGACTATTGATCAGCCGCTGTAGCCGCACCAAATAACTTTGTGCGACGCGCATTTGTATCAACCGCTTAGCAGGATCCTCATAACTTTGTTTTAAGATTGCAGCGGTTAGCTGGTCTAATAGTTCTTTTAACGATAACTGATTGGCTTTAGTTTGGTGCGCCACGCGAGTCAGTCGAGCGCTATCTAATAAATAATCAAGCGTATGGGCCGCACTGGCTTGGGCGGCCGACACCGGATCAAAAGCCGGTCCTGTTTTACCTTGAAAACTTTCTCGAGTAGCGTAAAAACCATAGGCTTTTGGTGGGATCAGTTCAACCAAAGCGGGTGCTAACTTCAGCTCTTCTGGACTTAGCGTGCGAATTAATTGCTGTAGCGCCGCGCGCTGAGTTTCAGCAGGTACTTCACTTTGAATAAATTCATCTTCACCCTTAACCGCATACTGGTAGTTACGTCCAGCAATCAGCTTTGCCGTAGCTTCTACTTGATAGCGATGTAGATTGTAAATCGGCACTAATACTTCAGCTATTTGTGAGTAAGGAGTTCCATCTGGTACCACATTTTGGTTAAAGTTTTGCAACGCATGACGACGCACCGCTAATATACGAGCCAGCTCTGTGGCGGCATCAGTACCGTTATCCCAAAGATGAGCCGTTGCATGTAACCCTGAGCGAGGACGCGCATCTTGATCACTAATAAACGCCAAGTTTTGTTGTTTCGAGTCAGCAATAATGGCTTGTAGCGCTTGCGCTTCATCAGTGTTGGAAAAGTCACTATAACCGTAACGAACCACTTGCTTATCCCACGCACCAATTCCCAGATCATAAGCGCTGGAAAATTTCATTTGCTCTCCATCAAGCTCAATTAAAGGATGCGGATAATCCATGACCGATGCGCGGTTCTGTGCACTCGCGGCAAAGTTATGTGCAATCCCGAGGGTGTGACCAACTTCGTGAGCTGCCAATTGACGAATTCGATCCAACGCCATTTTTTGTTGTTTGACTAAGTCTTGCTGACCATCAAATGGCGCTGTCAATCCCTGCGCGATTAGCAAGTCCTGACGCACTCTTAACGAACCAAGCGTAACATGCCCTTTTAAAATTTCATGGGTTCGCGGATCGGTAATAGCAGCGCCATACGACCACCCACGTGTCGCTCGATGAACCCAGAGAATAACGTTATAACGAATATCCATCGGGTCCATAGTCGCAGGCATTTCTTTTACTTGGAATGCATCGATGTAGCCCGCGGCGGCAAAAGCCTGATTCCACCAACTAGCACCCTCAATTAACGCCTGTTTAATCGGCTCCGGTGCACCAGAGTCGACGTAATACACAATCGGTTCAACCGCTTCACTGAAAGCACTATTCGGATCTTTTTTCTGTAATCGATGCCGCGGAATAAATTTTTGTTCTATCGAGTCCGTCAACGCGGCAGAGTAATCGCGAAATCCTCGCGCCCAAAAACCCGAGAATGGATGAAATCGTCGCGGCGAATAATTCGAGTCAGGTAACGCGATAAACGATATCCGTTGGCGTAAAGAAAACACTTCTTCATCGGGGATTACGCTCGCTAAATGCTCTCCGGCCTGAGTTCCGCTAAAGGTTAATATCGCTTGTATTTCAGTATTCTGAGGAAAAGACTTTTGCACATCGGGATCTAGACTTGAAAGCGCGGAGTTTAATTGATAGCGACCTTGTTTAGTTGCCGTGATCCGCTGCTCAACCCCCATACGATCGGAAACCGCAAACGCAGTGACATCAATCAACAGTTGCTGTTTCGTCTCGGCTTTAATATCAAAGCTGGCAAGTGTCGATTCTGCAAAAGCTTGCTGAAGTGCTTGTTGCTCCATTTGATTATCCGAGCTGACGCGATAATCGAGGTTCTTTTGCACTAAAAATAAACGCATTCCCACGCGGCGAAAAAAGACCAGGCGCGAACCACCTTGTAATCCTCGATCAAGACCAATATCGTTTGAACCTAAACCATAAGGTAAGCTGGTTGCTAGAATAAAGTCGCCCTGTTGCTGCGGAACAGCCAGCAAACTACGTCCGTTTTTAGCATCCCAATAAAGATCAAAAAATCCTTTTGAAACCGTCATTGATTGCGTGACCGAACCAAAGCCATCCGCTTTGGCAGCCATTGAAACTACAATCAAAAGTCCCACTATCCATTGCATTGTACGCATGACTATCTCTCTTAATTATTATTCGTTGCTGCTTGACCAGTAGCTGTAGGGGAAATAAAGGCTATTGATAAAAAGTTTACTGGTTCCCCACCAAAAGGCTCGGAAATTCATATTGTCGGCGAAATAAATAACGCCACCTTGACCGCGGCGAGTTGCCACCAAAACGGGCGTATTGGCTAACTGCTGCTGATTTTCAGCCGATGCGTAACCTGACATTAACGGCGCATCACTATAACGCGCAACCACAGCAAAACGTTCGTCCTCAGCTACTTGGTAGTGATCAGTTCCGCGTCGAAAAAATGGCACACGACTACGCTCTAGGCCAAATGCCAGTGGATGACTCAAATCAACTTCTGCTTGAAAAATAGCACCACCAATAACTTTTTCAGCATGAAACTGATCGCGCTCGGAATAAGTTAATGACTCTTTAGCGGGCTCTTCAGTGAGCGGCTTTTCTAACGGACTCCACATTTGCGTCGACAACCATTGGCCCGCCGTTCGACTGGCCACAACTTGCCCTCCCTGATGAACCCAGCGCTCGATCTTTTTATTCACATCATCAGAGAAACGATAACGCCCTGATACCATAATTAAGTGCGTGTAGGCAGACAAGTCTAAGCTCTCAAGCTGCGCTGCGGTTACTTTTACCAACGGCCACTCCAAGCGCGTATCCAATAAATGCCAAACTTCCCCTGCCTCATAACTGTTAACACCACTACCGACAATTAATAGGGGCTTTGGTGTCACAATTGTTTTTACTGTTGGGCTACCTAAGTCAGCACCATCAATGGCTAGGCCAGAGGTTAGCTGAAAATGCTTCACCGGTAATTCGCCAAGATTATCATCAAGCCAATAGGTTAACTCCTCTCGAGTCATTGGCTGCTCATTCAACGGCAACACAATACTACCGGCTGCAACCCATTGCGGGCCGTTAGATGAATTGAACTGGCTTCTTTTCGTGACAACTTTTAACCCAGCGTTAACTTTTAACAGTCTGGAAGTTAGCACTGCGGTGTTGAAATCACGCCAATCAAATACTAATGCAACGGCTTTATCATCGAGCGAAAATTTTTCCTTATTTTGCGTCCGCTTGCCAATTTTCCCACGTAGGCGTGAAGAATAATCAGAACTATCCAAAGCCGAGAAGTCAAGGTTAAACGAGAGCGCTAATGTCCATGATGATACATCATAAAAAGTACTGTCTTTGAAGCTGGTTTCGGTTTCAAAGATACTTCGAATTAGCCGAAACTGCGGTTGTGCCATTGGAACCAAGTAAGCTTCATTTTTGTAATAAGAACGTTTATTAACTTCAACATCACGGGCTAATTGAAAATAGCGAACCTGATGCAAATCTAAAATTTTTAAAAACTCATTCAAGCGCCGATTATCACCGTCAGCATCGAATAGGTAGGCTTTTACTTTATGATCGGATGCTAGCTTTTCAACGCCTTGATAAAATTTCGATTGATAACTACGTAGCGCTTTGCCTTCTTGCATAACGGCTTTTAATGTTGAAAAAGATGTCGCAAGATGATTACGAATGGCAAACGGAAAAGACAATGGGCCATTCACCGAGTTTTGTAAATGACCACGTGCCGACGCCTGCTCAAATAAAATTCCGACTGCACCGTTGATATCGGGGTAAGTGGAACCTTTACCATAATAAAAGTCATCAAAGTCTTCTTTACTGTAATAACGAGAGCCTATTGCATCAAGAGCGCGGGCATGAAACTCAGCTATTTTTGCGGTTAAGGTAAAGTTCTCTTGCGGCGTTTTGGGGTTATTACGGCTGGGAACACCCGGCTGAAAGAAGTATGTTGAGTTGGTTCCCATTTCATGAAAATCGGTCACCACTTGCGGCTTCCATTGGTGAAACGCTGCCAGTCGAGCCTGCGACTCAGGATGCTGAACTAACAACCAGTCGCGATTAAGATCAAACCAATAATGGTTAGTACGACCTTGCGGCCAAGTTTCATTGTGTTCAATATCCATCGGGTCAGCAATCAGCTGCTGACTTTTATGCGCATTCACCCAATGGGCAAAACGGGCAATTCCATCCGGATTGATCATCGGCTCCATTAGAATAACGCTGTTAGCCAGTAGCTTTTCAACTTGCTCACCTTGCGCCGCTGCTAAGTAATAGGCTAGTAACACCGCCGCATTAACGCCTGAGGCTTCATTCCCATGAACGCTATACCCCATCCAGACTATATTGGGCGATTGCGCATTTTTACTAATAAATTCTTGTCGACTTTGCTTGATAGTGGCCAAATTTTGAATATTCGATTGATTTGAAAATGACACGAGCAACAAGGGTCGCTGCTCATAGCTGCGCCCCATTTCTTCTACCCAAACACGCTTGCTGGTAGCCGCTAAGGCATACATATACTCAGCGACTTGCTCCGGTCGCACATGCCATTGGCCGACCTGAAAACCTAACACAGATTCTGGGGTGGGTACGTTTGGATCGAATTCTACGCTGCGATCCATGACCAGCGTTGAGTCGAAAAAGTACTCAAGTGAATCTTGCGCTGGGGCTGCGGCTAAATAACCGCTCCAGATCATTACGACTGCTAGGAAGTGTCTCATTATAAATTCTTTTCACCATTGACTGTTGCAAGTGACTCTGTTTATAGCAAAATCTCTGTTAACTCGCATCCATAATCCCCAAAATCAAGCATCAAAACTTAAGCAAAACCGCACAGTCGCAGTTCACTTGATAGCCTTAAAACTCGTGTGGTTATCACGTTATTTTACTGATTCAGACGTTGAAAACTTCACCTTTTAGGCAAATTCTTGTTAAGATCACTCGAGTTTATTTCGACACTGGATATAGCATGATAGAAATCACCGAATCGGCACAAGCGCATTTTCGCAAACTGCTGGAACAACAAAGCGACGACACAACCAACATTCGAGTGTTTGTTGTTAATCCTGGCTCGCCACAAGCAGAGTGTGGGGTGTCCTACTGCCCAGCAGATGCGGTGGAAAGTACCGATATCGAGTATCCTTTTGAAGGCTTTTCGGCGTATGTTGATGCCGAGTCAGATCCCTATTTAGATGAAGCTTTAATTGATTATCAAACCGATAAGATGGGTGGTCAGTTAACGCTTAAAGCGCCTAATGCGAAAGTTCGCAAGGTAGCCGACGATGCTCCGGTCGAAGATCGACTCACTTACATTATTGAGTCAGAGATCAATCCGCAGTTGGCCAACCATGGCGGCAAAGTTAATTTAGTCGAGTTTACATCCGAAGGTTTTGCGGTATTGCAATTTGGCGGTGGCTGCCAGGGTTGTGGCATGGTTGATGTCACCCTTAAAGAAGGGATTGAGAAAACCTTGTTAGAAAAAGTACCCGAGTGCAAAGGCGTCCGCGATGCCACAGAGCATGCTGAAGGAGATAATCCTTACTACTAACCATTCGCGTTAGCGTAGCTTTAATGCAATCAACAGCGTTAAAGAAGCGGCTGCAAGTCAACAAACTTTAGCCCTTCTTTCCCGTTACGACGGCTCCAGCACATCCGCTAGCGCCGTCGACACCTCTCTAAACTGAAATTGGTAGCCTGCCTCAAGTAGCCGCTCTGGAAACACTGCCTGCCCCGTCAATAATAAGTCAGACATTTCACCGAGCATCAGCCGCAACAATATTGCTGGCATACGAAAAAATGCCGGACGCCGTAATTGATTAGCCAAGGCACGGGAAAAGGCTTCATTACTCACAGGCTGTGGCGCGGTAAGATTAAAAGGTCCTTGTAACTGTGAGTGCTCCAATAGATAAATAATCGCTTGAACCATGTCAGTAAGATGAATCCAACTCATCATTTGACGCCCACTGCCAAGCGGTCCACCCAAGCCCAACCGAAACGGTGTCAGCATTTTTGCCAAAAAACCGCCTTGCGGTGCGATGACCAGCCCGGTGCGCAATAAACATACGCGAGTGCGCTCATCAACCTGCAATGCCGCTTGCTCCCAGCGCTGACATAATTCATGAGTAAACTCTTGGTGTGGTGCAGCCGTCTCGGTAAGCAAAGCCTTCCCATGACGACCGTAATACCCAACGGCAGAGCCTGACAATAGAACTTCTGGCGGATGCTCAAGCTCGCCTATCCACTGAATCAACGCTTCCGTCAAACTAACCCGAGAAGCCAGTAAAGTTTGTTTGCGAGCTTCACTCCAGCGTTTATCCGCAATAGGGGCGCCGGCTAAATTGATCACCGCATCGGGCAGAAAATCAGTCGCCTCTTGAAATTCACTCACCAATGATACCGCTCGCGGTAATCTTTTTGCGGCGCGTTCGCAGTCTCGAGAAAGGCCGGCCACCGTATGTTTTCGCTTAATCAACTCTGTGGTGAGCGCACGCCCGATCAAACCACTGATACCAGTGATAAAGATTTTCATTATTTGCCCCTTTGCTGCTTACTTACAGAACCTATACGCCAAATTATCAACGCCAGATAAGCGGGTAGCGCAATTAAGCAAGCCGCGATTAGCACAATGGCTCCGGTAATAAATAGCCATTGCCATTCTACCGATGCCGCCAGATACATCAGCAGTAATCCCAGCGCGAAAATTCCCAGCGCATAATAGAGTTGCCGCATACGTTGTTGGGGAGCCGTAGTTAAATAGCGTTTGATGACATTCATTAGCCTACCCGCAGTCGCTCGGAAAGCGCCGTACATAATTTTTTAAAGTCGCTAATAAGTGCCGGCGGAAGTTGCCGCTGAGATTGATACATATCCGCATACATAAGTGCTCGAACTTGACCACGATAATACAGCGAGTTCACCATAAAGGAATCCAATTGTGATTGCTCTAAGATGGCAGCCGGTAACTGAGCCCAGTAGGCCTGATGTTTGAGCTTATCGAAGCGTAAAAAGGCTTGTTGCTGGAGAAATTTCTTAAATACTTTACTCTGTTCAAAGTCCACCACTATTGAAAAGTTCGAAGGCTGTTTTGCAACCGTTAGTAACGACTTACCCTTTGTGCGAGACTGATTAATCGCGACAAACGAAAGTCGCTCGATGGGAGTCACCGTGATAATTTCTTGCATGGTTTCAGCCAATGCTTCTTTCGCCGATGAAAATGCCGCGGCACCAGCGACCAATTTACGACAAAGCAGTTTAACTTGCATACTCTGATTGGTTGTGTAGGGAGCAATCCGATCAGCCACTTTATTACGCGGCTTTCCTTCAGTTGACGCCGTAGAAGGTTGCACGGACGACTTTGTGGCAATTGAAGGCCGTGCATTTTTTGCCACGAGAAACTCTTGATAAGGCGCAGCGCCCACCTCATTAACCAACGCAGAACCAGCGAGAAATTTCGTAAAAGTAACACCAGCCTGATCAATTTGCCGACAACACTGTACAACTAATTGTTCAATCACACTGTTCTTCTGATGACAGTGAATAGCCGCAATATCAACCCAGCGCTGCCAGGAGTTTCTTAACCAAGGAGAACAAACAACTTGCGCCAGTCGATTAGCGATAATCGGGGTCATTTCTGGCGCACCTAATTGAAAACGCAGCTCACGACTATGCTCTTCCAAACGCAAATCATTTGCTCGGTAGAGCTGAATCGCACGCAGCATCGGTCTAGTCACATTGACCAGACTAAACTGAGCCACACGTTGTGATAAGTGAGGTAAGTGAAAACTTTCACAAATCTTTTGTTGAAGAGCGGCAGAAGCAAAACCAAACAAAACTTCACAGGTTGATTGTTCCGTAAAAGGTTTGCGATTGCGCATCCGTCGAAGCTGCCAACTGCGCTTTGGATGCATCCAATATAATAACCAGTCAGTTGCTCTTGCAAAAAGAGCGGCCGCTTGAATATCGTTGGTATAGCCCGACTTAGTTTTCGCTAATTCACGAGCAATTTGGCTGGCCAATAAACTTTCCGCCAAAACTTGCTTTAACTCAAGATGATCGTCAACGCCAATCTCATTGGTTTTCTCAATTAAGGACTGGACACCTGCAACACCCAAAATACTTAAAGCATGCTCGACACCGTTAATATCAACTTGACGAGTCGCATGTTTTTCACCAGCAAAGCGCTGAACATACAAACAAAGAATTGGATCAAATGCGATGACTTTAAGTAAATCGGAAGTTGCACATTCCTGATTGTTAAAACAGGTTTGTAGCGCTTCTGAGGCTGTTAAAATTGGAATTTTATACTGCTCAAACTCCGTAATTAACTGTTCTGCGGTATAAGCTAACGCTTGCTCCATTCACTCGTTCCTATCACCCAAGCTAACAGCCAAAGGGCTATTGATCATCAATTGCAAGATTAATTTGCTGAGAGCACGCCGCAACTCTGCGACAATTCTAGTTGTTCTAGACCCCAATAACTCGATAAACTATAGCTAATTTCTAGCGAAAATACCTCAACAATGCACTGTATTTTATGCCTATCCACAGCCTTGTCACCTTACCATCAAGATACCAAGCGTGCCTATTGGCAGTGTGCAAACTGTGAGTTAGTAACAGTGGAGCCAGACTTTTGGCTCACGCCAGACGCCGAACGAGCCGAATATGATAAACATGAGAATAGTTTGGAGGATGTTGGATATTTAAAATTTTTGGCTCGTGCTTACCAGCCAGTTTTAAACTTAGTCACAGCACCAGCTAAAGGACTCGATTTCGGCTGTGGTCCAGCACCTGCACTCGCGCATCACCTCAATCAACAAGGTTACGATGTCAGTTACTTTGACAAATTTTACTTTCCCGACACAGCCACTCTAGAACAAACATTTGATTTCATCACTTGCACAGAAGTTATCGAGCACCTCAGCACACCAAGAGCAGTGCTTACGCTTTTTCAGCAACAGACCAACCCGGGCGGAATTTGGGTAATTATGACTAAACGAGTCATTAGCTTAGATGCCTTTCGTAATTGGCACTATAAAAATGATCCGACGCACATTGCGTTTTATAGCGATGCGACTTTTGATTGGATTGCACAGCACTTTAAGATGACGATCATTGAACGCCAAAAAGATGTCGTGGTGCTAAAAGACTCAACACGGTAATGACATCTTTTCCATTCACAGTCATCAACATGCATAGTCTAACACCAATATTCGCGTTTTAGCTTCGCTTCTAGCTGCTCTTGGTCGGCCGCAAATTGACGAATGCCCTCAGCGGTTTTTTCCGTTGCCATCGGATCATTATTAAATTGCCAACGAAACTCTGCCTCAGTTAAAGGTGACTCAGGTAAAACGGTCGGTTGATTAGATTGTAGCGCAGAAACCACCGGCTCATTACGCTGTGCTAGCTGTTGCAATAGATTCGGACTAATCGTTAAGCGATCACAACCTGCTAATGCCAGAACTTGCTCAACTTTACGAAAACTGGCTCCCATCACAATGGTTGCGTAATCATGTTGTTTGTAATAATTAAAAATTGTTTTTACCGATTGCACCCCAGGATCGTTTGCAATCGAGATGTCATCAACGCCCTGCTGTTTTTTATGCCAATCATAAATGCGCCCAACAAATGGAGAAATTAAAAACACGCCGGCCTCGGCACACGCTCGAGCTTGAGCAAAACTAAACAGTAGCGTTAAGTTACAGCGAATGCCTTGTTGCTCCAAGATCTTCGCAGCTTGAATACCTTCCCATGTTGCTGCAATTTTTACCAAAACACGGCTCGGATCAACTTCTTGCTCTTGATACAGCTGAATGAGTCGCTGTGCTTTGTTAATCGTTTTCTCAGTTGAAAAGGATAGGCGCGCATCCACTTCGGTCGAGTTAAACCCGGGAACTTTGTTTAGTAATTGTTGACCGACTAACACGGCAAATCGATCCCCGGCGTCTTCGATTTGTTGTTGAGTAGTGCCACCTCCTTGCTTTGCATTAGCCACAGCCTTAGCAACTAAATCAGGATAGGTTTTTGCTGCCTGCAACAACAAAGAGGGATTAGTAGTTGTATCGACGGGTTGATACTGTTCGATTGCATTAAAATCTCCAGTATCAGCCACCACGGTAGTCAGCTTCTTAAGTTGTTCAAGTTGGTTCATCCGTTTACATCCCTAAATAAACTTTCATAGTAAAACTCTAAAGTGTCAGCGATATGACGTCAATTGAGCAACCATTCCAAATAGCTATGAACCTATTAAGTATGGTTAAATATCACTCTTCTGCGGGCATTATCAGACACAATAATGCGTGTTACGAGCTCGTTTAAACATTGGAGTATTTATGGAAAACTTTAGCGGGAAAGTAGTGGTTATCACCGGAGGTACTCGGGGAATCGGAGCCGCAACCGCACAGCGCTTTGCTCAATTAGGCGCAACCGTGATTGCCTTGTACCGAAATAATCAACAGCAAGCGGCAGCCCAAAAAGTAACTTTGCAACAGCTTGGGCCACAAGCAAAGCATCAAGTTGTGCAGTGTGATATTACTGAAAGTGAAGCGTTAGCCGAGCAATTCCAAGCCATCGTTACGCAACACGGACGCCTCGATATATTAGTCAACAATGCCGGTATTGGACCTTATCACCCTCTTCCCTCCACCGACTTTAAGACTTGGCAACAAGTTTGGAGTGACACCTTACAGACCAATTTAATTGCCGTTGCAAACAGCTGCTTTTTAGCCGCCGAAATAATGCGTGAGCAAGGCCAGGGACATATTATAAATGTCAGTTCACGGGGCGCTTTTCGTGGCGAGCCAGATAAACCTGCGTATGGCGCCAGTAAAGCGGCCGTTAATGCGTTAACCCAATCTCTTGCCGCATCACTTGGAACTTCGAACATCGCGGTTGCTGGTGTTGCACCAGGCTTCGTTGATACCGAACTAACCGCAGCTAAACTCGAGGGCCCTGAAGGAGATGCTATTCGTAGTCAAAGCCCGTTCAACCGCGTCGCAACCGCTTCAGATGTTGCTAATGCAATCGTTTATTTAGCCTCCGATGCGGCAACATTTTGCTCCGGTACGATTATCGATGTAAATGGCGCTTCCTATTTTCGTTAAAAGCCAGACACGCACTGGCACCGAGAATCAATTCCGTTGGTGCAGATGCACCAACGGTGGAAAAGCACCAGTGGTTATGCTGATTAATCATCAGTACACTACCGAACCTTCCTTTTCTGTTGCGGCTGGAACGGGCATGACTCGGCGGCTTTGTCTGTTTTAAATCCTCTTGGCATAGCATTCGCTTTACTCCTAATGAATTTATAACCATGGAGGCATTATGAGTAACGCAGCAACAGCAACGCTTAAATCTATCGCAACCGACCACCATATCGACACCGGAGTCAAACAACGCGATCGTAAGGCACTTGCTAACAAGCTTGCTGAAGCCTTATCTGATAGTTACTTACTCTATCTGCAAACACAGAATGTTCACTGGAACGTCGTCGGTCCACTGTTTTATTCGATTCACGAAATGACCGAGAAACAATATCTCGATATGGCAGAGGCTATCGACGATATCGCCGAACGTATTCGAGCCATTGGCTTTCGCGCTCCGGGCACAGTGAGTGAGTTTCTGAAACTCACCGAAATGACCGAAGATGCGACAACCACCGAAGCCAACCAAATGATCGAAATGCTGGTGCGCGGAAACGAATTATGCGCAAAGCGGTTACGCAAAGCCGTTATTGAAGCTGAACGCGTCGACGACGTAAAGACTGCCGATCTATTAACCGAACGCATCGGACAGCATGAGGAAAACGCTTGGATGTTACGTTCGCTTAACGCTTAAATACGCTAAAGCTTTACCCAAACCACTCTTGATAGCTCAATAATACCCTGTTTAATGGCAACCGGTGCGTTGCCATTTTTTTTGCTTACACGGCAATTTGCATAATTTGAGTTTTCCGACATAATAACGGCTAATTATAAAACGAGAGTCTATTATGGCTAACCGATTGTTACTGATTGATCATCAGTCTGAAGATGCAAAAGCGCTGCAACAAAGCTTTTCTAAACAACAATGGCATGTGCAGCTCGCAACTTCTCTAGAGCAAGCCTACGATATTTTGCGCAAAGACTCTTATGAACCACATGTAATTATTGCGGACCTCGGATTACCCGACAATGCCATATTAAAACATCTCGATGAACTGCAAACTCTGGCGGAATATGCGGAGTGGATTTTTCTACACCAAGACGCCACCACTACGCAACAAGAGCATTTACACGATTTTGCGTTCGACTTAATTAATTACCCATTGGATTTAGCACGCTTGAATATCATTACCAAGCGCGCGTTGCGTACCAGTTTACTCAGTCGCATAGCGGGTAACTATTCAGGTAAAGAGCAGTCGAAATATCAACCGGCTAGTTTTTTTGGCACGAGTGAAGCGGCCCAGCAGCTACGCCAGCTCATTGAACAACTCAGTAGTGTCCCGATCAGCGCATTAACCATAACCGGCGAAACCGGAACCGGAAAAGGCTTAGTTGCACGCATCTTACACCATTGTGGCCAACGTAAAAATGGTCCATTAGTCGAATTAAACTGTGCCGCTTTGCCAAAAGATTTGCTTGAATCACAGCTGTTTGGTCACGAAGCAGGTTCTTTTACCGGCGCAACAAAAAAACTAAAAGGATTGTTTGAACAAGCGGATGGTGGCACGTTATTCCTCGACGAAATTGGCGATATGGATATTGAACTACAAGCAAAATTGCTAAAAGCGATTGAAGATCAAAAAGTCCGCCGCCTCGGTAGTGAGAAAGAAGTAGATATTGATGTTCAGATCTTTGCCGCGACCAGTGTCGATCTCGAACAAGCCATTAATGAGCAAGTATTTCGCGAAGATCTTTACCATCGCATTAGTGTATTTACCATCGCACTACCAAGTTTAAGTCAACGTAAAGATGATTTGGTTGAGTTAGTACCGCGAATTATTGCCGAGTTCAATGAAAAAGCGAACAAGAAAGTGAGTGAAATAAGTGATAGTAGTTGGGAAAAGTTGCTAGCTTATCATTGGCCGGGTAACGTACGTGAATTACGTAACGTTCTAGAGCGCTGTGTTTTACTTTCAACCGACGAACAGCTTCCTGATCAATGGCTGCAACTTAACCACGAAGTTCACGAGCACTCGACAACGACTGCCGTAAGTGAGCATCAATTAGTGATCCCCATTGATGGCACGATTGCCCTTGAACAAGTTGAAAAACTGATGCTCGAAAAAGCATTAGAACTTGAAGAAGGCAATGTGACCGCCGCCGCAAAACGGCTGCAAATCAGTCGTGAGACAATGCGCTATCGAATGAAAAAATTCGACCTCTCCAGTGGTTGATTTGCCCGCCTTATTGGGTGCTTTTCAACCACATTAACAGTGCAGCGGGGCTAAAGAGCTCTTTTTACGTTGGCATAATTTCTGCAATTTACCTTTGTAACCATGAATTTAACGGGTATTAGGAGGTAAACTTGGCCATCAAACGAATTCTCATCCAGCTCGATACGCAGCCGTCTTGCGTTGACCGTTTGAAGAGTTGTCAGTTATTAGCCAACGCTTTCAATGCCGACGTCAACGGGGTTTATATCGAGCCCGATTATGCGCAACAACTCAGTCTTGATAATCACTTCCTCACTCAAAACACTACTGACGTGAACCAAGATATCATAGCGTTACAAGAGCAGCGCGCAGAGGATAAGCGGATGATTCAAGAAATGGTAGATCAATTCGAAGACGCGTCGTTTAAGAATATCGACTGGACGTTTGAGACTGGGAGTCGTCGTGCCGTGCTATCCAAATTAGGACAGTTTAACGATATGATAGTGATGACCAACTCACTGGACGATGACCCTTTGTTTCAAGTTAAACCGCCAGCAAGCGAAATTGCAGTGAATACCCGCAGTCCAGTTTTAGTGATTCCAGAGGGAAAACCGCTAAACGGTCCGCTAAAAAAGATATTGATCATTTGGAATGGGCAGCCGGAGGCTTCTCGAGCGATCCACAGCGCTTTACCCTTAATCGCGCTCACCCGCAACAGTACCTTATTTTGTTACGGTGACGAACAGCTGGGTAGCAACAGTTATTTAGCAGCACGGACACAACTGACCGACTACTTGCAGTCACATCAAATCGAAATTAATTTGATCGATCGCTTCCACTCGACACCCAACAACATCATCAATCGGCTAATTAGTGAAGAGTGGCAAACTGGCGAATATCAGTTAGTAATTGCCGGCGCCTTCGATCATTCAAAGCTACGCGAATTGTTATTTAGCAGTACCACAAAGCAATTATTGCAGCGCGAAGAAATGCCACTTATGTTAGCTCATTAAACTTTACTATTAAGCATGACTAACTAAACTATCACCCACACGCACTAGGTCACCAATACCCTTTGCTACTTTGGCATTTTGTCCAAAAGCCGCCGCCGCTTTGTTAGGCATCGGATTGATTCGAATTAACGTCTTCAACGGTTCTAAATCGGCCGCCTTCTTTCCTGTCAGTTGATCAATCGTGGTGACAACACAGCGTTCACAAGGATACTGCAGTTCAATTCGGTATTGGTCATTATCCGGAGCTATTGCAGTGACTTTATGTTCAGCAAACGCGTCTAATCCAGCTACGACAATATTCGGTCGAAACCGATTCATCGGTAATTCGCTAGCCAGCTCACGATTAAGAGCATCGAGCGATGATTGATTAGCAATAAGTATCGGAAAACCATCTGCAAACTCGGTCGTAACCACGGGATCAGGTGTACTCAATTTATCACTTTGATCGACTTCGCGCACAAAGTCTTTCGCCATACGGACTAATCGCACTGGCCATGGCGTTTGTAAAACTTGCGTTAACCAACGACTAACCGACTCACCCTCATCAACAACGTCACAACTATTTTTCCAAATAGTGGCGGAAAACCGACTTTCCAAGGAATTCTCACTCGCGTGAGACTGCAGCGGAATGGAAATTGACGACTCTGCTGAAGACATAACCAAATGCGTCTCGGTTAACTGAGTATGTAACTTTGCCATCTGCGGAAATTGTCTTTGCGTGACAAATTGATTTTTCGGGTTAATGACCATCCAGTGCCGGTCGTATTCCAAGCCAAAAGGCGTGAGCTTGGCTTGGTCAACGGCAATCCCTTTTAATCCTTTAACCGGATAGATGTGAAGCTCACGGATAACAATTTGAGTCATTGCATAGTTCCTTTGGTCCGTTGCAACTGTCGGCATTTTGTTAAGCGCCTACTCTAGGCGACAAAATGCCGACATGCAATAGTTCCGTAAAACTAATTAAGACTCATTAGGTTTAAGATTCATTGCTTTGGCGAAATAGTTTTTAAGCGATTTCAATAATCCTTTGACATCGGCGCCTATAGCATAGAGCACAGGAATCAAAAGCAAAGTAATCACCGTTGCGAACATAATTCCAAAGGCTAATGAAATCGCCATTGGAATTATGATCTGCGCTTGCATACTGGTTTCAAACATAATTGGGAAAAGGCCGAAAAATGTGGTTAAGGACGTTAACATTATCGCTCGAAAACGTTTCACACCGGCACTTAAGATTGCGTCCATTAGCGACAAACCTTCGCGCCGCGCCCGGTTAACAAACTCAACCATTATCAAACTGTCGTTAACCACCACTCCGGACAATGCAATAACGCCAAACATCGACATCATGCTAAAACCTTTGTCAAAGACAAGGTGTCCAATCACCGCACCGATCAAGCCAAAAGGAATTACCGACATTACAATAAAAGGCTGTAAGTAAGACTTAAGTGGGATCGCAATTAGTACAAAGATTAAAGCGAGGGCGACCGCCATAGAAACCTTAATTTCACCGATCATCTCTTCCACTTCTTTACTTTGACCACTGCGTTCTGACTTAACGCCTGGATACTCTTGTCCGATCTTAGATAAGAAAGATTTTTCAATATCTTCCGTCACTCGAGCTGACTCAACTTTGTTTGGATCAAAATCAGCCATAACTGAAATAGCTCGCTTTCGATCTTCACGTTGAATACTAGAATAACCTTCACCTAACTTAATTTTTGCGATAGATGAAAACGGTACCCAGTCTCCATTACTGGTTCTGATCCGCATATTCTCTAGGTTATTAATAGAGCGGCGCTCTTCCAGTGGGTAACGTACCATGACTTTAACTTCATCTTTACCTCTTTGGATCCGCTGTGCTTCTTCACCGTAAAATGCTTGGCGCACCTGACGCCCCAGATCCACTAACGAAATACCTAAAGTCTCGGCGCCCGGCAAAAGCTCAAGCTCAATCTCTTTACTACCTGAGCTATAAGAAGTACGAATATCGAAAACGCCGTCGTACTCCCCTAGTCTGCTTTGTAAATCTTTTGATGCTAATTCTAGGTTATGATAATTGCTACCCACTAAACGGAAGCTAATACTGGCATCGCCGCCGGCGCCCATATCCGACATAATCCGGAGCTCTTTCACACCAGCAACTACACCCACTTCTTCGCGCAAAACTTTTTCAAAATCAGGCGCAGTGACCGTTCGCTGCTCACCTTTAACCAGCTCAATAAACATACCTCCACCAATATCACCATTGGTCCAAGACAACATATGTTCAAGAACTTGAGAGCCTTCACCTTGACGCTTAATAAGGGTTTCATTAGTAGCTTCTACCGCATTTTCTAAACGCGCAATTAAAGCATCTCGCTGGCTCGATGGAGAACCTTCATTAAGTGAAAAATTTATCTGCACAAAGTCGCCAGCAACTTTTGGGAAGGCTTCTACTCGAACCAAACCTTTAACCAATAAAGCAATCGATAGGATAAATATCAAAAAGAATATTACTAATGATTTATAACGGTTTTCGACGACCGCCGCCAAAATAGGCTTATAAACATTATTAGCTAAATTTTCCATTGATTGGCGAACCGCATGCTGCACCTTAGAAAACTTACTGGCTTTCTTTTCATCGTAAGCATCATATTTCATATGCGCTAGATGAGCAGGCAAAATCCACTTCGACTCTACCAAAGAGAAAATCAGACATAAAATAACAACGATCGCGATTGCCTCAAAAAATGGCGCAAATACGAAATCGAGAGTTAACAAAGGTAAAAAGGCCGCAATGGTCGTAAGTACACCAAAAGTAGCCGGCACAGCAACCCGATGAGCACCGCGAATTACATTTTCTTTCGAGTGGCCATGTTCTTTAATTTCGGTGTAGACACTTTCGCCAATGATGATCGCATCATCGACAACTATTCCTAGAACCAATATCAAACCAAATAAACTTAGAAAGTTAATGTTCGTTGATAGTGGTCCAATTTTATCCATAAATAATAAGGCGCCACAAAAACAAATAGGAATGCCCACCAGTACCCATAAAGCAACCTTAGGCCGCAAAAATAGTGCAAGTAGCAACATAACTAATATAACGCCCATAAGCATATTGCCGAACATCATGTCTAAACGTTCTTGTAAGTAAATCGAACCATCACCCCAAATCTCTAAGCTGGCACCTGCAGGCAATGTTTGACGCTTTTGTTCAACATAATTACGTACCGCCTTCGATATTTCTAAATCGTTTTGCTCTCCCACTGATTTAACACGAATCACGGTTGCATTTTGACGATTAAATCGAGCAAATCCATCCGACTCGACAAAACCATCATTAATGTTTGCTATATCACTGAGTAGTAATCGAGTTCCGTCACTGTTGGTACGTAATACGATGTTGGCAAACTCTAACCCTGTGTAGGCTTGTCCTTTAGTGCGTAACCGAATATCGCCACCATCAGTTTTGATGTTGCCACCCGGTAAATCAATGGAGTATTGACGAATAGCCTGAGAAACATCTGACATCGTTAGATCATACTTACGCATTTGCGAGTCAGAAACTTCAATTGAAATTTCATAGGGTCGCTTACCCATCAGTTCCGCTTTGTTCACTTCCGGTAATGCCATGATCTCATCGCGGACTTCTTGTGCAATCGTTTGCCGCGTGCGACGATCCATATTGCCATAAATACTTAGCCACATAACGTCCGCGGAAAACTCTACCTTTGATACCAAGGGCTTTTCCGTTTCACCAGGTAAAGTGGCAATTGAGTCAACTTGGGCCTTAATTTCATTGAGGGCTTCATCGACATCAACGTCGTTGTATATAGTCGCAGTAACAGAACCACTACCTTCGCGAGCCACTGAGTTGATACGCTTGATACCTTTGACATCTTGTATCGCTTCTTCAACTTTAATAATAACGCCGTCTTCAACTTCTTGTGGTGCCGCCCCTAAATAAGGAACAGTGATCTGCACCATATTCATTTGAATATCAGGTTGCATACGCTTGGTCATATTCAAATACGAAACCACGCCACCAATTAATAGCACTAACATTAACAAGTTGGCCGCGACTGAATTATGCACGAACCAAGCAATCAAACCCGATTGTTTAGTCTGCTGATCGTTTAAATTAGACATTGCTCAGCCTCGCTTATTGTTGTTCGACAGCAACAGGTTTTGATTGCGCAACGCTTTCTTCATTCGCGCTACTTGCAGCGGGCTGGTCAAGGTTAGTACGTACCGCCATCCCTTGAATTGGTGACTCAATTGCCGTTAACACCACATTATCACCAGGTTGCAACCCAGAGCGTATATAAACAAAGTTATCTTCCGCTCGAGCAATCTCTACATCACGGGTGTACAGTTTATTATCTTGATCACTTACCAGTACTTTTGATAAATCACGGAACGCTTCGCGCGGCACTTTCACTAAGTTGTCCATTTCAATACCTTGAATAACGGCCGTCACAAAAGTACCAACTTTTAGCGGCTGGTTATGCGCTGAGCCTTCCTGAAGCCCGTAGGGGTCGTCAACACGAACCACCGCATAATGGACTCGAGAGCGGCTATCAACGGTGCCTTCCATACGCACCAACTCGCCTTGCCAATTGTGATTCTGTCCGGCATATTCAGCAGATACTGTAACCGGTAGCGGTTGCACTTCCGGCGACTGCCAGTTCGGCTCATCAATAAACGCTAAATCTTGATCCGTTAATGGAATTCGAACTTCAGCATAATCAGTTGCGAAGGTCACTCCGAGTGTCGTTCCAACCGATACAAACTGTCCAATATCAGCACGCTTCTCTTTTATCATGCCAGCATAAGGCGCTCGAATTACGGTACGTTGTAATTTTTGCTCCGCTTTTTTCAAATCCGCCTGTGCGGATTGAACATTCGCTTCGGCTTCAAGTAAGAAAGGTTCGCGCAGTGCTAGAGAAGGCGCTTTGCTACGACTTCGTCCCGATAAATCCCATTCCTTTTGCGCTTGCTCGGCACGCGCTTTTTCTTGTGCGTATTGGGCTTTCGCACTCATCAAACGCGCTTTGGCTTGTTCTACCGAAACTTGATAATCAGTGGGGTCAATATTCAGCAGTACTTCGCCTGCTGCAAAATACCCACCAACATAAAACTTATCTGACACTCGCTCCACTCGCCCAGAGACTTCAGAGACTAAGGTTGTCTCTGTTCGCGGCATGATCACCCCATGACCGGTTACTAAAAAGCGATGTCGTTCAGTTTCAGGCTTGATAACCTCAATGTAAGGCTCTGCTGTTTTCAATGGCTTCTTCGGCAGTGGTTTATTAAAACCAACGGTGATCCCTACTAACAAGCCTAATAAGACGATGATCGTAAGCAATAAAACGATGGACGCGCCGATTCGATGACTCATATTTTCCCCAAGCGATAACAATCAATAAAATCATAGATATTTTTCAATTAACTATTATCGTCAATTTCGATGTCAATGACTGTGAGCAAATGTATCTGATTGTAAATTAAAGCCTTACCGAAACTGCCGAGTCGACACGTTTCGCCGCCACGGATGGCACCGAAAGCCACAATATTCGACGCTGACGAGGCCACCTCACTAGCTATACGTCACAAGCCAGAAACTGTCGCGAGTTTGATCGCTTTAATCATTAAATCTTTTAGAATTGAGATAAAAGGGCCCGTTATCGCCTAGTGCCAGCGCGTGTAGGACAGTTGCGGTGGTCACGATTGACGTTGAAACAGTTGCCCGCAATAAGGGCAAGCAACCCGATCAGACTGTTCGAATGACAAATAAACGCGCGGGTGTTGATCCCAGACGCTGCTTTTGTCCGGAGGGCAAGCCACCGCCACTTCTCGCGGTGCAACCATGATGACAGCTTTATTGTCCGCTACTTTCGACATCCTCAAACTCTCCATCGTCATTGTGATTAAACAAGTGCTGCCAAACTGCCAACACAGCCGCTCGATGGGGCTCAGTTAGCGCTCGCGAGAGCAACTTTGACTCTCCTCGTAACAGCAATAGATTACTGCTTTCCCGATAAAACCGGTAGGCCTCAACAAGACTTGCAACTTGTGCTGAATCGAGCAGCTTATACTGCGCTGCCAACAATAGTTGACGCGTGGTACGGGTTGGCCAGTCAATCGCACTTGCTTGATTACTTGCGTGCTTTAACACAACATACTGCGCGATGAACTCGATATCAACCATCATACCGAGCCCTTGCTTAATATCAAAAGCTTCTGGCGTGGACTGATCTAAACTACTGCGCATTTTAGCGCGCATTTTCACAACCTCACTTGCCAATATTTTTGGCTCGCGCGGTTGCGCTAAGATACTGCGCCTGAGCTGCCCAAACCAATCGGCAATCGTTTGATCTCCCGCTACTACCCGCGCTCTGGTTAACGCTTGATGCTCCCAAGTCCATGCTTCATTTTTCTGATAGTCCTGAAACGCATCAATATGACTGACCAACAG
>JABXHQ010000168.1 GCA_013373545.1 Gammaproteobacteria bacterium | reverse complement strand
TGATAGAGCTGAGTTGGATCGGGGAGCGGGCTAAAAAAATTAGGTTCTTGCGCTGCAACTTTTGTTAGTAGTTCGAACTCCGATAGCGCACGATGCTTTTTTAAAATTTCGAGTAAACACTGTTTTGCCGAATCGGCTGCCGTTAAGCATTTATCATGGTTCATTGTTCGCTAATGAAGTGTTAATTTAGTGTAAATCGTGATCACCAATACGAACAATGCGTTCGCTGTGGCTTACCGCTTTAAAGATCCCTCGCACCGATGGTGTTGCCGTAAGATCAATTTCGATGGCGTGAAAATCAAGCTTTGGATCTTGAATGAGATTTTTCATCTTGGACGACTTGAACAAGCTGATCAGCATAAATTGTATCAATTGCTTACTGCTGGCTTCATCGATAATGGCTTGCTGTTCTTCTACTGAAATATCTTTAACGTGGCGAAAACGCGGCATTAATTTTGGCGCCAGTCCAATTTCAACTTGTACTTCATCTATGGCAAAACCCGCGCGCTCAAATAATGGAAATGCAGCGGTTACTTCATTTATGACGGCTTTTAACTTTTCCACTCCGAGCTCACCAAAGCCTCCGGAAGGGGCGGTTGACTGCTCAGACTCTGTTGTGGATTGCGCTTGACCGGTTAGGCGGTTGAAAAAAGATTTGAAAGACACACGCTTCTCGCACTGACTAAAACATTAAGTATTAAGCAATCAGGTCTGAAATACAAGTCAGAGCGAGGGCGTCTTTGTCGGCTAGTCGACTTTCACAATCGAAATGATGTTATCTTGCTGTTCCATCGCGTCATCGGGATCGATCGGTGGTGCACTAAAGGTTTCTTTATCGAAAGCGGTATCGCCGTCGCTAAAGGCTTGGCCAATGCGAGCGAAGTTCTCAAAATTGTACAGCTCGGTATCGAGTAAATGAGAGGAAGCAACATTACGTAATGAATTAAAGATAGATTCAATCCGACCTGGAAAGCGTCGGTCCCAATCTTTTAACATTTCTTTAATGACTTTACGTTGCAGGTTTTCTTGCGAGCCACACAAGTTACAAGGAATAATCGGAAAGCCTTTCATTTCGCTATAGCGCTCGATATCTTTCTCGCGGCAGTAAGCGAGTGGGCGAATGACCACGTGTTTGCCGTCATCAGACAATAGTTTTGCTGGCATCGACTTCATCTTGCCACCGAAAAACATATTTAAGAATAGGGTCTCAATAATATCTTCGCGGTGATGACCCAGCGCAATTTTGGTGATCTGATGGGTTTCGGCCCAATGATAGATAATGCCGCGGCGTAATCGCGAACAAAGCGCGCAAGTGGTCTTACCTTCTGGCACTTTCTCTTTAACGATGGAATAAGTGTCTTCTTCAATAATATGGTAGTCGACACCAATCGATTCGAGGTACTGTGGCAGTACTTGTTCTGGGAAACCGGGTTGTTTTTGATCCAGATTGACCGCAATTAACTCAAAACTCACCGGCGCGTGTTTTTGCAGGTTCAATAGAATATCGAGCATGGTGTAGGAATCTTTTCCACCCGAAAGACAGACCATAATTCGGTCGCCATCTTCTATCATATTGAAGTCGGCAATGGCTTGGCCAACATTGCGGCGCAGCTTCTTTTGCAGTTTGTTTTGGTTCGTTTTGTCTTTCTTTGCGGGGTTTGCCATGGTGATTTCTTTACGGTTGAGCGACTGCTGGGCGGCACATTATACTGGTGTGACACCCGAGACGGAATAAGGCGCTTGAATTTTATCCAATCCATAATGTTTAACGTAGTAATATCAACAAGTTAGAGTTTTAGTTTAGCGCCCAAGGAGGCTTCCTTTGCGACGATTGAGCATCATTTTACTAGCCGTACTGCTGCTTACTGGCTGTGGCATTAAGTTTTGGTACAACCGTATCGACTGGATAGTGCCATGGTTTATGGACGATTTTGTCGAATTAACCGATGGCCAAGAAGACCGCCTCGAGCAAATATTGATTGCGCAAACTAAGTGGCACCGGCAACAGGAGCTGCCGCGGTATATTGCGTTTCTAACCGCGGTGCGCCAAGACGTCGAGCAGCAAGCTGTGGCGCAGAATTATCAAACTCGGCGGCAACAAATAAGTGTGTTTTATGAAACCTTGTTGGCGCAATTAGCCCCTGATGCGGCGTCGTTGATGGCACAATTAACGCCCGAGCAAGCCAATGCGATGTTAACCACCCTCGCCAAGCAAGATAAGGAGCGAATGGAGGAGTATAGCGAACTGTCAGCGGCAGAGCGCGTGGTCGAAATTGAAGAAAATTTACGTGATAGTTTGCGCGATTGGGTGGGGCGGTTAACGTCGTCGCAACGTGCACTCGTTAAAGAGTGGGCCGCTGCCATTAAAGATACAACCGAGCAGCGAATGATTTATCGTAAGGCTTGGCGAGAAGCCATGGCCTTTGAGTTAGAAGTGGCAGCACTGGATAATAATCAACAAGGTCTAGAGCAATTGATTACCAATGGTCAACAGTTTCAGTCGGAAACCTTACGGCAGCTATATCAACATAACGCTGCGCAAAGTGAACGTTTTCTAATAGCGCTTTACGAGTCACTTTCAGCGCGTCAAAAACAAAAGTTAATTAATCGATTGAATGATTATATTGACGACTTCAACGATTTAAATCAGCAATCATGATTCGGGCGAATAAATTCTGACCTGAGTCATGATTTACCTGAATTTGAGTGATGAGTTTTGGTGCAAGTGCTGCACCATTTACTACCTTTGCGAAATATTTAGAGTGACATAACGAAGTGCGTCACAAGTTTTGGTTATTTGCCCTAAGTTCGCGTTAAAAATGTAAAAAATATCTATTGTCATCAGGCTGTCATACCATAAAATTATCTTTACAACGCACGCCAGATATTTAATACTGAGTGTGCTGTGAAATGACAGCGAGTGGTAATGAATTTGCAATTTCGAAGACCTTTCTGCAGTACCTCGTTTTGTTTAATCGTTCGTGTCTCCTGGATTTTCACTGACTATGAATATGGGTTTATTCATAGATGTTTTTGTAATTGTAATATCTCAGGAGTTTAACAATGTCAGTAACGACCGGACAGGTAAAATGGTTTAACGAAACTAAAGGTTTTGGATTCTTAGAGCAAGAAAATGGCCCAGATGTTTTCGTTCACTTCAGCTCAATTCAATCTGATGGTTTCAAAACTTTAGCCGAAGGCCAAAAAGTACAATTTGAAATTCAAGATGGGCAGAAAGGTCCTCAAGCGGCAAATGTACAAGTGATTGCGTAAGCATATCCTTAGACGTTTGCTAAAACCGCGGTTATCCGCGGTTTTTTTTTATTTGGATAACTGGGTAAATAGTCCGTTATCAGAAAAGATGCTCGCGCAGCCAGCGCCCCAACAAGCCTTCGCTTGAAGTTCATCGTTGACCGTAAAGCACATCAAGTCAAACGGCGCATAGTAAGCGAGTTTGATAAGTTCCGTGTAAATTAACTGCTGGTTGATATGTAAAGATGTACACCCCAGACTTTCAGTAAGTGCGACAATCTCCTGCGCAGTATTCAGTTCAAAGTTATCCACCACTAAAGCCCGTGGTGTTCGAGGGCGTAACTGCTGGCACATTTTAAGTGCTGGAACTGAATAACTGGAAAATAAAATAGCTGGATTTTGTTGCCGTCGTTGGAGCAGTTGATGAACCACTTCGACCGTTAATTCGTCTTCATCAACATTCGCCTTTATCTCTAAATTAAGCCCGAGGTTTTGCGCCAGCGCTAAATCCAATAGTTGGTCGAGTGTTGGAATTCGAGCATCTTGGAATTTAGCAGCAAACCAGCTCCCTGCGTCGAGTTTTGCTAGAGTTGCGGCATCGTAATCTACAAAAAGGCCATGGCCATTGCTGGTGCGCTCAAGTTCTGCATCATGGAATAGCATGGGGATATGATCACGACTGAGTCGCACATCGGTTTCAATCCAGCTCAAGCCATGCGCCGCGGCAAGGGCGAAGCTTTCCAGAGTGTTTTCCGGCGCATAAGCACTTAAGCCACGGTGGGCGATGATTGGAGGGAAGTCCGTAAAATGGAACTTCAAGGCCATCTTGATATACTCTGCTCAACATCGATAGGAATAAGTTTTAATGACAATAGTGTTTTGGTCAATGCACAATTATTCGCTTACGCTTGGGTCTTTGTTTTAATGCAAAGGGCGGCTCAAGACTGTGGCGAGTGTGAGCGGCCGATCACCGCAGTCCACTAAAGGCACCATAAAGGTATGAATAAACTCTGGGGTGGTATGTTTACCGTGGCTTTTATCGCCGCACTCTATCAATGGCTCGGACTTGGCAATAGCGAAATTTTTAGCCAAATGATGGAGACGATTTTCGCGATGGCCAACTTAAGTATCGAAATTGCGATTGGCTTAGTCGGGCTACTGTGTTTTTGGATGGGGATTTTAAAGTTAGCCGAAGCCGCCGGTGCGACGCGATTATTGGCGCGAGTTTTAGCGCCATTGTTTCAGCGGTTAATGCCACAAGTGCCTGCCGATCATCCCGCGCTTGGGCATATCACCATGAATATGGCCGCCAATTTTTTAGGATTAGATAACGCCGCAACTCCGGCGGGGCTAAAAGCCATGGAGAGTTTGCAGACGCTCAATCAAAAGCCCGATACTGCGAGTAACGCGCAAATTTTATTTTTAGTGATTAATACCTCTTCGGTCACTTTGTTTCCGATGACTATTTTAATGTATCGCGCGCAACAAGGTGCGGCCCAACCTGCCGATGTATTTATTCCGATATTGTTGGCCACAGCCGTCTCGACCTTAGTCGGGCTGTTCGCGGTAGCTTGGGTCCAAAAACTCAAGCTATGGGATAAAGTAGTAGCCGCTTATCTTGGTGGTGCAGCGCTGATCATTGCCAGTATTGTCTATGGATTCTCACAGCTGCCTGCCGAGCAAATGGGTGCGCTATCGGCGGCAATCGGTAACGGCCTTATTTTAACGGCCATTTGCGCTTTTATCTTGGTTGCTGCATGGCGCCGAGTGCCAATTTATGATGAATTTATAACCGGCGCCAGTGCTGGCTTTCAGCTGGCGGTTAAAATTATGCCCTACCTCGTCGCGATGCTGGTGGCGATTGGTCTGTTGCGTACCAGTGGTGTGCTCGATGCAGTGGTGGCCATCATTGCCAGTGTCGTCGAGTGGGTAGGGGGCGACACACGCTTTGTTGAAGCTTTGCCGACTGGGCTGATGAAACCATTTTCGGCCAGCGGTTCACGGGCCATGATGTTAGAAGTCATGAATAGCCAAGGGGCCGATGCTTTTGCTGCTCGCTTAGCGGCGATATTCCAAGGCAGCACCGAAACCACCTTTTATGTCCTGGCGGTATATTTTGGTGTGGTCAATATCAAACGGGTTCGCCACGCAATTGGTTGCGGCTTAGCCGCCGACTTGGGCGGAATAATCGCGGCGGTTGTGATTGCTTATTGGTTTTTTGGTTAACTCAACGAGAAATATTGGTATAAAAATTGAGCTAACTTTGCGCCAAAACGAGGCGCGTTTTCGGTGCAGTTAGTGGTTACTTTGCTTTGGTGAGTTTTGGTGCTTGCGATTGTGAATTATTTACAAAATAACGATTTGATGAAACCGCCTCAGATTTTAATTTGCAGCTGAAAGTCAATAGTAATCCACAGAAAAAATTCGATTAATTTTGGCGCTTTGCACAAACCGCATTCAATCTGGGTAATTCTTAAACTAAATTAAAATTAACTGTAACTCATTGATAATTATAAGCTTTTTAAATGTGGTTAAAAATTAACCAATTTAACAGGGAGTGTGGTGTTATCGGGCCTGAGCGACCTTTTAAAAAACTTTTCCCCATAGTTATCCACAGGATCTGTGGAAACATTATTACAAGTCAGTGACACCGCCAGTCGCATCGATTATGACAGTTTCGTGGCGCTTGCAACTGTATAGTTTTTGCCCTGTTTTAGCTTTTTGTAGTTGCCAAAGACTTCGTTAAAGTTGCGCTTCATGTAATGGCGTAACCCGTTAATGGTTACCACGACAAATTGACCATTGGGTTTAAGGTGATGGTAGGCGTCATGTAAAAATAGACTGAGCATTTCATTACCGACTTTCGCAGGAATATTGGACACGATGAGGTCAAAGGTTTGATCGCTCAGTTGCTCCAAGCCATTGGATAATATTGCTTTAGCATTGTTGATTTGATTAAGCGCCGCATTTTGATTGGCATAGTCCACCGCAACGAAATCTTTGTCGGCCATTATGGTTTGACCCTTTGGCGCCAGTTTGGCCAATGTTAGACCCAGCACGCCATAGCCACAACCAAGATCGAAGCAATCGGCGTTTTCAGCAATTTTGATATGCTCGAGCAGCAGTCGACTGCCTTCATCGACCTCACGTGGAGAAAATACCCCCCAAGTTGATTGGAAGCGTAGCGGGAAACCGCGCAACTGGGTTTCAAACTGGATCGGCTGTCTAAGCTGATCGGTTATGGGTAATTTCGCTGGTGTCATAGCAAGGCTCAAATTGTTGGTCGAGATTAAGTAAGACGTAATTATACCCGATAGCCGCCGGGCCGCTAAAGTCTATTCTCGACAACGCATAGCATTTGCTGCCGTGGCCAAGGTAAAATAGGGCGGAGTAATGATCACATTATATTAGATAAAGAGGATAGTAAGGTTATGAGTACTACGCCGATTTACAAAGTGTTGTTTGTAAATCAAGGACAAACTTATGAGATTTATGCTAAAGGCGTTGAGTCGAGTCACTTGTATGGCTTTATCGAAGTCGAGCAGTTATTGTTTGGCGAACGCAGTCATGTGGTGGTTGATCCCAGCGAAGAGAAACTTAAGGCTGAGTTTGAAGGCGTCAAACGAACTTTTATTCCGATGCATGCGGTGATTCGAATTGATCAAGTGTCGCAGCAGGGGCCTGCCAAAATATCCGATCACAAGGGTGGCAATGTTGTCACACCCTTGCCGTTTCCTGGTGGTAAACCGCCGCGCAGTGAGCCATAGTGATGGCGGCGTTTGCGCATAGCGAAAGTGACCGCGTCGTACTGCTGTGTCGACCGGGGTTTGAGTCGGATTGTGCGCAGGAAATACAATGGTTAGCGCAGCGGTTGAATGTTTATGGCTATATCAAAACAGAATCACGCCAAGGCTATGTTGAGTTTATTGTGTTTCAGCCGACCGATTTAACCACATTGGCGGCGCAGCTCAATAGTGATTCATTAATGTTTGCGCGTGACTTTATGGTAACCGGCGCGGCCGTCAGCGAACTTGATACCCTTGATCGCGTGAGTGGGATGCTGGATGCACTAGCAGCCGACTTTACTTGCTCGACCATAACGCCTTGGACCAATGATGACAATGAAGGCAAATCACTGGCAAAGTTGTCCCGGAAATTGGTAAAGCCGTTAAGGAATGCGCTGGAACAGCGCGGACAGTGGCAAGATTCGGCGCAACAGGCGCTTACTATATTAGCCTTGGCAACCGATCGGTTTTATCTCGGCAGTCTGCCAGTTGCGGCGCAGCCAAAGTGGCCGAACAGTATTGCTCACTTAAAGTTTCCATCCCAAGCTCCGAGTCGATCCACGTTAAAGTTAGAAGAAGCGATTTTATTTTTTTTAACGGCGCAGCAGCAAGAAAATTATTTTGGTTTGGGAAAGACCGCGGTTGATTTGGGAGCT
The DNA here is from genome assembly GCA_013373545.1 of Gammaproteobacteria bacterium. GTDB lineage: Bacteria > Pseudomonadota > Gammaproteobacteria > Enterobacterales > Kangiellaceae > Pleionea. The sequence goes on along the minus strand of JABXHQ010000168.1, from coordinate 8,630 downwards.
TGTCCCGGAGGCTGGACTTATCAATTGGTACGCCGTGAAGTGCAGGTGTTTGCAATTGACAATGGCGCGATGGATGAAGGACTAATGGCTAGCGGCCAAGTCGAACATATCAAGGCTGATGGGTTTGTTTGGCGGCCGCAGCATCCGGTAACCTGGTTGGTGTGCGATATGATTGAGCAGCCGGCGCGGGTGGCGGCCTTAATGGCAGATTGGCTGGCCGACGGCAGTGCCGAGCGCGCGTTGTTTAATCTAAAACTGCCGATGAAAAAGCGCTTTCAAGAAGTGTTGAAGTGTTGTGACATTATTGCCGAGCGTTTACACGCGATGCCTTATGACATCAAAGTCAAACAACTGTACCATGATCGTGAAGAAGTCACGGTTTATTTGGCGCGCACAGCTTAACCCTTTAGTTCATCCAAAACAGGTGCTCCGATGAAAGATTCTGATATCCCTCTTGGTAAAGCAACGGTTTACCCGAAGCAGTATGATCCAACGTTGTTGTTTCCAGTACCACGCCAGCCCAAGCGTGATGAAATTGGCTGGCGCTTTGATCAGTCAATCCGAGGCGGTGACTTGTGGACGGCTTATGAAGTCAGTTGGTTAAACCCAATGGGTAAACCACAAGTCGCGATAGTAGAGTTCGAGTTTGCCCAAGACTCACCTAATATTGTGGAATCAAAATCATTTAAGTTGTATCTGAACTCCTTTAATCAACAGGTGATGCATAGTCAAGATGAATTTAAAGCAACGCTGCAGCGTGATTTGGAGCAAGTGTGTGGCAAATCACTAACGCGGCTAACCTTCTATACCTTGGATGAGTTCCAACAAATGGGCTTTGGTACCTTTGAGGGAACCTGCGTCGATGATTTAGAAGTTGCTTGCTCGGTATACGATTATCAGCCGCAGTTTCTAACTTGTTTGGCGCCAGCCTTGAGTGTTTCCGAGACCCTCTACAGTCATTTACTAAAAAGCAACTGCTTAATTACTTCGCAGCCGGATTGGGCCAGCGTGTTCATTGAATATCAAGGAAGCAAGATTGATCCGGCCGGCTTGCTGCAATACATAGTGTCGTTTCGTAATCACGATGAGTTTCACGAGCAGTGTGTCGAGCGCATTTATCAGGATATTATGACCCATTGCCAACCAGAAAAGTTGTTGGTAATGGCACGCTACACCCGTCGCGGTGGGCTAGATATCAATCCCTGGCGCGCTAACTATACGCCAAGTCTCAGCTTTATGAGACTTGCTAGACAATAACGCTGATTGTATTTGAGATAGGTAAAAAAGTGTGACCGAATACGCCGATCTCGGGGGGCAAGCGATCTATGCTGTGGCCCATCGTCAACGATCAGGAGGTCTCTATGGCGTACTTAGTACTCTTAACGGAAGGACAATCAGGACCACGTTTTAATCTCGAGAAAGATTCTGTCACCATTGGGCGCTCTCCCGAATGTGATATTCACCTTGAGGATCCCTCAGTGAGCTTTCAGCATGCTGAGCTCAGTATTGAGCAACGTGACGCAGACAACGGCGAGATTTGGATTGAAGATCGCGACAGTACCAACGGTACTTTCGTGAATAACCATAAAGTAGTGCGCCGTCAGTTGCGCAATAATGACAGCATCAATATTGGTTTAAGCAACTTTCGCTTTGTTGATGAAGGGTTTTCTACCCTAGAAAACACTCAACAAATCAAGAAATCATGGATCCCCGGAGTGTACTACCTCAAAGATAAGTCTGCTTAACTTCAATTTTGGGCTCATTTGAGCCCAAAATTGCCTTTACCTATCCTTTGCTATACTACTTGTCCGATTTCTTATAGATTGAATATATCGCCAAAGTCGTTAGAATAGCCTGCCACTGGGTCGTTGCCTGTAGAAACAAGAGAAACCAATACACATGAGCATGCACTTTTTAGAATTCGAGCAGCCAATCGCCGAATTGGAAGCACAAATTGAAGAACTCCGCTTGGTCGGAAGTGATGCTGAAATCAATATTTCTGAAGAAATAGCTCGATTACAGAAGAAAAGCCGTGAATTAACCGAGCAGATTTTTAGTGATCTCGATGCTTGGCAAATTGCCCAATTAGCGCGTCATCCACAGCGTCCTTACACACAGGACTATTTGGATCATATCTTTACCGATTTTGAAGAGTTATGCGGTGATCGAGCCTTCGCCAATGATTGGGCGATTGTTGGCGGCGTAGCGCGCTTTAATGATCAACCGGTGATGGTTATCGGTCACCAAAAAGGCCGCGATACCAAGGAGAAGATCAAACGCAATTTTGGTATGCCGCGTCCAGAAGGCTATCGTAAAGCCCTACGCTTAATGCAGATGGCTGAAAAATTTAAAATGCCGATTGTGACTTTCATTGATACCCCGGGCGCTTATCCTGGTGTTGGCGCCGAAGAGCGCGGCCAAAGTGAAGCTATTGCGCGCAATCTTCGTGAAATGTCGCGTTTGAAAACCCCGATTGTTTGTACCGTTATTGGCGAAGGTGGCTCCGGTGGCGCTTTGGCTATTGGGGTGGGTGATCGCGTTAACATGTTGCAAAACTCGACCTATTCGGTCATTTCGCCTGAAGGCTGTGCGTCTATTTTATGGAAAAGTGCCGATAAAGCGAAAGAGGCGGCACAGGCTATGGGGATCACGGCGGATCGTTTGAAAAGCTTGAAGTTGATCGATGCGATTGTGGCAGAGCCGTTAGGCGGGGCCCATCGAGACATCGCGTTAACCGCAAAAAACTTACAACAACGTATTGGTGATGACTTACGTGATTTACAAGCGCTATCCATCGATGAGCTATTGGATCGACGTTATCAACGCCTAATGTCTTTTGGCGAATACACCGAATAGCTATTCGCTGTCCGCTCATTTAATAAAGGTGTACACCGCATTATTAGCTGTGTACACTTTTTTTATTTCGTTATTGGGCGCCTCATGAACGCTCTGCAGCACGCTTTACAACAATCTCTCGCGGCTTTTCCGCAATTAAAACGACTCTGGGTTGGTCTAAGTGGTGGCCTTGATTCCTGTGTCTTGTTACACGCTTGTCAGTCGATTGTCGCCGAACAGCAACTACAGTTGTATGCGCTTCATGTGAATCATGGACTCAGTGCCAATGCGGATCATTGGCAGGCCTTTGCAAAAGACTTTGCGGCGCAGGTTGGCGCTGAATTTTGTGCATTACCCGTGAGCATTCGCGAGCAAGGTAAAGGCATTGAAGATGCCGCTCGTACTGCGCGCTATGAGGCTTTTGATCGCACGCTGGCTGAGCATGCTGGAACGCCCGCTACCGATGTCTTGTTGCTTGCTCATCATCAAGATGACCAAGTGGAAACCTTGCTACTGAACTTATTGCGCGGTGCCGGCGTGCGTGGTGCACGCGGTATGTCGACTGTTTCGGAGCGTTCTCACGGTACTTGTGTGCGACCTTGGTTAAACTTGCCTCAGCAGCAGTTGCGTGACTATGCCGCCAATCATCAATTAGAGTGGGTTGATGATGAATCAAATCAAAGTTTGCAGTTCAACCGTAATTACTTACGCCATCAAATTCTACCTTTGATCGCTGAGCGCTGGCCGGGTTATCGAGCAACCTTGTCGCGCTTTTCTACCACACAAGCGAACACTCAGCAGCTGATTGAACAATGGAGTTCCGAAGACTTAGCGCAAGTGCTTGATGCGAACAATCGCATTGACTTAGCCGGTTTATGCACCTTCTCTCTCGAGCGCCAAATGCATATCTTACATACCTGGATCTTAAGCGTAAGTCAGCAGTTGCCGCCTGCCGCGCAGCTTGAGGAATTTTTACGTCAGGTTAATCAGGCGGCCGCGCAAAAAACCGCTTGCATCGAGTGGCAGGATTGGGGGATTCGACAAAGTCAAAACTGGTTGTGCCTAGTGGCGCAACAGTGTGCACCAGAGTTACCGTTTAACTACCATTGGCAAGATTTGACAATACCGTTAGTGGTGGCTGAAACGGCGCAACAATTGTTGATGCAAAAAGCTCATCAAACTGATTCAAATTTAACTCTGTTGCCACCGGCGAACAATGTAGCGGTGACGGTACGAAGTCGCTCCGGTGGTGAGCGTATCCGGTTACCGAATCGAGCGCACAGTACTTCGTTAAAAAAGTTATTCCAGGCGGCACAAATCCCGCATTGGCAGCGCAATCAATTACCGTTAATTTATTATGGTGCAGACTTGGTGTGCGTGCCGGGAGTTGCGGTGGCCGCCGAGTTTGCTTCCGACGCTGATGATGCCATCGTCTTTTCGCTTTATTCTGATCGAGAGCCGCCCAGAGTTTAAATACACAATTAATAGTCTTATTAAGAGGTTTAATTTAGTGATAGCCAGTTTACAGCCCCAAGCGTTATGGAAAATTTTTGCAATGTTGTGCGAGTGTCCAAGACCCTCTGGTCATGAAGAGAGAGTACTGCAAGCAATAGAGGCATTTTGCCAACAGCATCAGCTGGATTATCAGCGCGATGACATTGGCAATTTATTGATTCGCAAACCGGCAAGTTTAGGGTTTGAAGATTGCCAAGGCATTATCATGCAGGGACATGTGGATATGGTTCCGCAGAAAACCAATAGCAGTGCTCACGACTTTACCCGCGATCCGATTACTCCGATTATTGATGGCGATTGGGTACACGCAAAAGAAACGACTTTAGGCGCCGATAATGGCATGGGTGTCGCTGCGGCACTGGCGGTATTAATTGAGCCTAATTTGCAGCATGGACCTTTAGAAGTATTACTCACCGTGGATGAAGAAAGTGGTATGACCGGAGCGCAACATCTGCGGAAAAATTGGTTGCAAGGCGATATCTTGCTTAACTTAGACACTGAAGATGAAGGCGAGTTATATGTTGGGTGTGCCGGTGGCGTAGATTTAACTGCACAGCAAACTTTGCAATGGCAAGCGATGCCTTCTGCTTATCAAACACTTGTTGTTACTGTTAGTGGTTTAAGAGGAGGGCACTCTGGGCTCGATATAGATAAAGGACGGGCCAACGCAAATTTGCTGGCGAATCAAATTTTGGCCAGCGCGCATAGTAAATTTAATGCGTTTGGTATTGCGATGAAAGGCGGAACTTTACGTAATGCCATTGCTCGTGACGCGCAACTGACTCTGGCATTGCCTCAAGACAAAGTCGCTGATTTTACTTCATTAATGGCTGATTTTAATACGACCTTAAACTCGCAATATGCCGATGTTGAAACGGCCATTAATATTCACGTGGCTACCGGTGATCATCAGTCTCAAGTTTGGGATGAACTCACCACGACTCGAGTCATTTCACTACTTGATCATTGTGTGCATGGCGTAACACGAATGAGTGACACTTTTACTGGTGTGGTTGAAACCTCGAATAATGTTGCAGTAGTGGCAACTGACGACAATCAGATCACGATTCAATGCATGATGCGAAGTTTGAATAATAGCGATCGTGATAAGTTAGCCGAACAGCTGAGTTCAGCGCTGCAAGATCTCGGAGCCAATGTGGTTATCAGTGGGGAATATCCAGGATGGCTTCCGGATCGTGAGTCGACCATTTTAACGGTTATGCAAAATGTCCATCAAAAGCTAACCGGTGAGTTACCTAAAGTCAAAGTAATCCATGCTGGACTTGAGTGTGGGTTATTAGGAGAGCAATATCCGCACTGGGATATGATCTCATTTGGTCCAACTATTCGACATGCGCATTCGCCAGATGAAAAAGTTCATATTCCTTCTGTGGCCACCTTTTGGCAGTGGTTACTGGCGACCATTAGCGAGATAGCGCAAGGGAGTAAAGCTTAATGGCTTTAAAATCAAATTTACTATGCACGCTACTGTTGGGGGTACTTTGCTCAGCGATGGTTATAACGAGTCAAGCAAATGCCGCGAATGCGATGTTGCAGTACAGTAGTCAGCCGTTCAATAATCCGTTGCCGCTACAGTTAGTTGACCCGTCAGCAACGCGAATACCAGAGGCAGTCAAGGTGGTTATGGCGTTAACTGGCGAATTATACATTGAAGAGCAACGCTATAGTCCTGCTGAGGTGGCGCGATTGGCGCGCAAAGCAGATGCAGAATCGCCGCAAATAAACTTGTATGTTGACCGTAATATGTCGACTGACAAAATGCTGGCGATGATTAGCGAGTTAGAGAAACATAACGTTCGAGTAATACTGGCGATGCAATGAGGCAAATATAATTAGTCCGTTCGATCTCGATCAACGCTGCAACGAATAGCGGTTATTTATTTTGCCGCCGTCGTGGTCTAAAGTAGTATTATCTAAAACTCATAATGGTTATGGGGTAAGCTAATCTAAGACAGTCAATTGTAAACTGCGGTAATGGGATCTTGTTCGCGACCCATTACTATTTTCCATCAGCGCTTATTAAGGAGTTAAGCATCAAATAAAGAAGGAGCTCATTATGGAGAATAATCGTGTGCAAAAAATGGTTGCACTGGCAAAGGATATCACCGTGTTATTTCGTGATGCTGCCATTATAATCTTAACCGTTTTGCTATTGGCGTTTCCGATAAAATTCAATTCTATTTTAGTTGAAGCTGGCTTTGAGGAAGGTAGCGTGGTTGGTTTTAAGTGGAAATCTAAGTTAGTTGAATCGAATGAAGCGCTAAGTAAAGCCAATGAATCGATAGAGTCATTGAAACTAGAAAATGAACAACTACTAAAGGCCTTAGACGACGCGAATGAAAAACTAAGCGACAGCCAATTTAAAGAGAAGGTTGCAACATTAAAAGAAAATAATAGCAAGGTCAATCGAGCAACCGATGCGGTTCAAAGTAATGTGCTCGACGTTATTGAGTCGAATGATCCGTTAATTCAAAAGAGTAATGTTAATACTCGTACGCGTGACTTTAGCACCAGTGATTACACTGTTGGATTACAAACGCTCGGCGCCCCCGATACGACTCGGGAAAAACTCAATCAAGCTATTGCGAATAATGGTTATCAATTGGATAAAATATCATTTTCGTATAGTCCCGCGCAGAAACCAAAGTGGTTTGCCCCTCAGTCGACAGTGTTTTATTACTCCAGCGCTTCAAGGGAGCAAGCTGAACAATTGGCTAAACTGATGACCCAATTAGCCGGCGATACCTTTTTAGTGCGACGTGGGGCGGGGTTAGGGGTGGATCCGGCGCGCAAACATTTAACTTTTTTTGTGCACTATCTAACATCGTAAGACAATACTTATATTGAAAAATAGCTAAAACGGACTAAGTTTAATAGACCACTAAAAAATAGCAGTAAGGTTTTCCTTAGTCCGCTTATGTTTTTGAAAAAATCCACTGTTACCTATTGGCTTGAGCGTTTAGCAAACAATAATGTTTCCAGCAGCGAAGCCCCTGATTGGCTAGCGCCTTTTGTGGCATCGACCGACAGCAGCGACAACGCGTTGCAAATCACTGACACGGCTATCGAGTCGGCACGCACGATCACTGGTTTTGGTCGCGAAGGATTAAGGTTTAATCAAAAGCTCGACCTGTTAGTCAGTGAGTCCATTCAACTCTCCAGCGCCATTGAACAAATGTCTGCCACCGCGCAAGAGATTGAGTCATTGGGAGCAAAAGTTCTACAACGATCGCAGCAAACTAATAATGAAGCCAGTCTCGGCAAAGAAGCGCTCGATAGATTGGTTAAGCAACTTGATTCAATTGAATCATCGGTACGTAAGGTGGGTCAACATGCAGAAGAGTTCGTTGAAAAAACTACCGCAATTATAAAACTTACCTCAACTGTTAATGAAATCGCGGATCAAACTAATCTATTAGCATTAAACGCAGCTATTGAGGCGGCGCGCGCGGGCGATCATGGTCGCGGCTTTTCAGTGGTCGCCGATGAGGTACGTGGATTAGCCCATCGCAGTGCAGAGGCAGCCAATGAAATTGAGTCTATCGTTTCGGGTGTGGTTAATGGTGCGAATGCGGTGGATAAGATCGTTAACGATACGGTTGCGGTACTGGAAAATTCACACAGTGACCGGTCACAATTAATCGAAACTATTTCCGATGCCAGTGCATCGGCGGCGGATAATGTCGACTTAGCGGCACAGATCGCTTCGGCCGCAACTGAGCAATCGGCGGTTTCTCAGGATATGGCGCGCGGTGTGCTAAGTACTTCGAGTGGCGTAGAAAGTGCCCATGAAATATTTGAGCGCTTGATTAAAAGTATTGCAGCATTGCGTGATAATCAAACTCAATTGCTCGGGTACTTTGATGCGAGTAAAACTGAAATGTTGCTAAGGCTTGCCAAAAGTGATCACATTGTTTGGGTCGATAAGGTGATTCGATATGCTTTATTTGGTGATAGCAATTTGTCGCGCTCGGAACTTAAAGATCATACACAATGCCGCTTAGGGAAGTTTTTAAGCTCTAGCAAGGGACAGCAATTAGCCTCTCACAAACTGTTTGCTGAATTATACCAAGACATTCATCCAAAAGTTCATCAAGTTGGTATCGCGATATATGAAGCCGCAAAATCAAATATGGCGATCGATGAATTGGAAAAGCGAGTGGAACAGCTACTCGGATATTCGCAGAGAGTTTTGGTTATTTTGGATGAACTTATTCGCGCTCGCAATTAAACTTGATAATTAACTCTCGCGCTTCTTC
>JABXHQ010000154.1 GCA_013373545.1 Gammaproteobacteria bacterium | reverse complement strand
GCTACCACCAAAATGGTTGTATTTAATCGCATTACTGATCAAATTGCTGAAAGCCTGCTGCAACCGGAACTCATCACCATTGACAACCAGTCCGCTGGTTTTTGTTAAATCACTTGAAAATTTAATTTTCTTCTCATCTAATTTAACACTAAATAATTCAATTGCAGCATTAACGACATCGTTCAACTTACACGGCTTCAAAGAAAGATTGAACTCGCCAATTTGTGACTTAGAGAGCATCAATAGATCTTCAATTAAGAAAACTAAAAAACGTCCGGCTTGCTCAGCTTGCTGTAATTGCTTTTGTACCGTTTCCGGTAAGTCCTCCAACATCAATAACTGAACCTGCCCTAAAATTGCATTCAGCGGTGTGCGTAATTCATGACTCACTTTTGATAGTAGTTCAGTTTTCGCCTCACTTTGCTGCTCGGCTGACACTTTTGCAAACAAAGCTTGCTGCTGCGCACTGTGCAATTCGGCCAATTTTTGCTGCGCACTGTCCAATCGGTCGAAAATCGTTTGTACTTCTTCAAATAAGTAGTTTTCTTTTTCGATGGTTTGCGGCGAATGTAAACTGAGCGCAGCAAAGCGTTTGACCAGCCCTTCAATTGGCGAATTAAGTTTTCTCGATAACCACTCTGAAACCGCAAGCAGCGAAACTAAACTAATAGCACCAATTGCGAGCAGCCATAAAAATCCTCGAGCCAGTCGTTCAACTTGCAATGAGCGATCAGCAAGAAAATAAATTGACCAGCCATTGTCGGCAGTATCAAAACCAAGGGTGTAAGTTTTCGGACTCTCATTTATTGTTACTACCTCTTGGTACAAAGGGTCGATCTGTGCGGATATAGATACTTTCTCAAGGAAACTTAAATTTAGACCTTCAGTGGCAAAAATAACTTTATCGGTATTATCGACGACTAAAATTTCCGACAAGGTATCCGAAGGCAGCACAAACAATAAGTCAAGGTTATATAAATTTAGCGAGCCCTCAACGATTCCGGCAAACTGATTTGAATCAGAAATGATCGGCGCACTGATCGCAACAATTGGGTCGGCACCAAAACCTCGTCCTCGAAAAGCTTCCGAGATAAACGGATGCAGCATTTCCTTGGCAAAAGTAAAATACTCCCGATCACTAACGCCTTGGCTTTTATCAATTAAATGAGCGGGACTGGATGCTAACAAGTCACCATTGCTATCGGCAATTAACATGGTGATAAAGCCATCGTAAATTTGATGGCTACGCAATAACAATGAACTGCGTATTTCGCTATCCATCAACTCTCGGTCACCGAGCTGTAATGCCAATGATTGAATCGCTTTTTGATAACCACTAAGAAATTGATTGACCCGGTTTTTCGTCAGCTGCACATAGGATTCATTCGCTGCTAAAGTCGAGTCGATGGTGTTCCGCTCTATGGCGAATTTAGTAATAAAGAAAATACCAAACAGTGGGATCAACAGTACCGCGAGTAAAACATCCTTAATAAAGCTATCAAGCTTGAGGTGCTGCTGACTGCGACGGCGCTCAATGGTGATGGTAATGAGCACGAGAATAATATTCGCAAGCAATATGTATAAAATGCCATTCATTGGCTGTTTTAGTAATATCACACCGGCGAGTGCATTAATCGGGATCCCGGAGCTAGTGGTCAAAAAGGCAGCAAGCGGAACACCAATCAGCAGCCAAAATACTAAATCGGTGTAAAAGACATTCCACCCACGTCGCACCCCTTTCCAATAGGCCAGCGCCTCAAGTGCATACAGCAGAGCATTATTGTAGGAGTCCCATAGCCAACTGATATGCCCTAACACGACTAGCGCCACTACCATTGCACCGATGATATTTAAGCGCCGAATCGCAACAAAAATAATGGCCGGCGACAATACAAATTCAACCGGATCAATCAAAGGTAAGGTAAGATAATTTAATCCGACACCAATCAGGCACAATACTGTGGCAGAAACAATTTGACGGATCGCGGTATTGTTCAAGGAGCTCAATATCTATATAAGATTCTCATCTTTAAAGAATAGCAAAAAAAACCGGTAAGGAAAGCAAGCGGGAAAGTCTTTTCCATACCCATCTACACGGGCAAAGGGCATCCAAAAAACCGCTTTTAATAATGCAATGAGAAGACTAATTAGGCGGTCACTTTTAGGCGGTCACTTTTAGGCACTCACTGAGCGCCTAGAGATCAGACGCCAGAGAAGTGTTCAGATTATTTCTTCGGATAACGTTGAACTAGACCTTGATATACTTTTTGCTGAAAATCGCTGTCGTTAATATCCAATTCCGCAAGAATTTCAACGAGGTGTTCATTATCTTCTTTTCCATTCCAGATCTTTTGATAATGACCTTCTTTGTAACCGTAATCTTGACGGAAAAAATTGAGTGTGTTTTTGCCCACATAACTGCGGTAAAGCTCAGCAAAATCCATTTCAATTTTTAGCATACAGCCAGCAAAGGCTTCAGCATCAAATCCGCGTGTAGTTAAGGCTGAAGCGGCGAGAATTTCTAATGTTTCAGGAAAGTTATCCGCCACTTTTGGCTGCTGCAGCTGCAGAGCTAACTGTTCAGCTAAGACCGTAAAACTGTCCTGTCCATTGATTCGACAGCTCAATCCAAAATGAAAGATGTCGACCAACTCCATTTTAACTTGCTCGAGGTCGGGCTCTTGGTGTTTCCACCATTTCCAGCCGTAATGGTCCAACATCTCGCCACACTCAAGCCAGATCGCACGAAACCAAGCAAAGTTTTGCTCAAACCATTTCGGATGTACCTTACTATTCATGGCATCTTGCATTTTTAGCATGGTTTCTAATGGCGTAATGATGGTATTTTGATTCATAAAACTTCCTATATTAAAACTGATAATAAAGTGACAAGGACATAAAATCGACGCCAGGATTCGGTTGATCTAAGTAACCGTTAGAATAATGATTATACCTTAAAATGGTGCGCCATTGCTCCGCTTCGCCAAACTGCCAGCCCACACCTAAATGAATCGCAAACTGTAAATGACTTGAAGTTTGGATCATTAAATATTCCGTGCTCGATAAGTGCCCAACTCCTAGACCGAACTCGGTGACTGTATTCCCGATTTCTGGCCACGACCACAGCAGCGTGGGTTTAACCGCCCATATGGTCAGTGTTTGCGGCGTCGATTGTTGCTGATGCTGTAATTGATACCACTCCAAGTCCCAAGTAACGTCGAACTCACCCAAGTGTGGGAATTCAACGCCTTCGAAACCTAACTGCCGTATACCGGCGCCTTTCACACTCGCACTCGAAGTGCTACCCGATTGAATCAGTGCATCACCCATACCGCTGCCAACACTGACAAATAATCCATCGGCGGCATGACTGAATACCGATGACAACAGAATCATCAAGGTTAAAACTAAGCGCATAAACGTCACTCCGCGATCGCTTTCATCAAAGGCTAAGTTGATTTTCGAGCCGCTACAATCGTTTCATAGGCAGCTTTTATTTCTTGCGTTTTTTCGGTAGCAACTTTGATCATTTCCGGAGGCAAACCTTTCGCTACCAGTTTATCTGGATGATGCTGCGCCATCAGCTTACGGTAAGCTTTTTTAACTTCCGGTAATGAAGCCTCAGGCTTAACATCGAGCACTTGATACGCTTGCGCCAATTGATCAGCTCGAGACTCTGCACCGCCGTGAGCATGTTGTTGCCGACCCGAATGAAACGACTGCTGCGCACGTACCATCATAATTAACCGCTCAATCACCAGCGGTTGGTAATTAAATGCGCGCCCTACTTCTAACAATACTTGACGTTCCGTTGGGTGAATATCACCGTCTGCAAAGCTCGCTTGAATCAACATTTCCAACATCATCTGGCGCAGTTCACGACGCGTCTGGGTCAGCTTAGCAAACTGCTCCAACTCGCTGCGCCAATTGTCATTGTCGCCTTTACCTAAATTGAAATAGCCGATCGCCTGTTGCCGCATGGTGTTATTTAATCGCAAATACGCCATTATTTGTTCGGCATGATGAATTTCAGATTCTGAGACGCGACCGTCGGCTTTGGCTAATCTTCCCATCAGTACAAAAGTGGCACTGAAAAAACTCGCTTGGATCAATGCCTGTTGCTCGGCCGACATCGGTGTGATGTTATGCAGTCCTTTATCGAAGTTATGTCCGATATAGATTCCGATAATCATGCCAATCGGTCCAAGCGTAAAAAAGCCTAGAACGCCACCAATTAATTTTCCCCAAATACTCATAATACTCTTGTGTTTAATCGATTGTTTAACGGACTTGATTGGCGACGCGTGCATTTAATTCCTGCAAGCGCTGTGGTGTTCCCACGTCATACCATTGTCCCTGATAAAGTTCGCCGCTGATTCTGCCTTTGGCGGCATTTTCACGCAGCCAAGGCCCAAGTGCTAAGGGCGCATCAGACGTCAATTGCGTAAACGGCTGCGGATTATATACACCAATACCTGTATAGGTATACGGCCGCGCTGCATTACTCAGTTGCTGGGCAATTAAATCAAAATCACCTTGCTCAAGATAACTCGGCTTATTCGTCAACACCACATGTGCATAGTCCGGTTGCAATTCGGCTAAAGCCTGAAAGTTATAATCGGTATACACATCACCATTAACCAATAAAAATGGCTCAGTGCCGAGTAGTGGAAGGGCATGAATAATTGCGCCTGCGGTTTCTTTGGGTTCGCCTTCGCGCGAATATTCGATTGCCACGCCGTATCGCTGACCATCACCCAATTGGGTTTCAATTACGCTGCCAAGATAAGCGGTATTAATGACGATTTCATGAAACCCAGCCGCTGCCAGATGCAGCAGATGATGTTCAATCAACGCGCGTCCGCCAACCGTTAACAGCGGTTTGGGGCAGTTTTCGGTCAGCGGCAGCATCCGTTTACCGTAGCCCGCAGCAAGGATCATCGCCTTCATGTGAGTGCCATCGATAATTGTCGTTGCTGAAGAATCGGCTGCAAACGTTGTTGCCACCACTGCTGCGCAAATTCTAACTGCGGTAGCTGCTGCAAAGCTTCTGTTAGGTAAGCCAAAGTTAACGGAACATCATTCAGATAACCGGGCTTATTATCGCGATAGTTTAAGCGACAGAAAATTCCCGCAACCTTTAAGTGCCGTTGCAATCCCATTAAGTCATAGTCTTGGATAACTTGTTCCCACGCCGGCAACGCCAAGCCCGCGGTAATGGCTTGCTGCCGGTAGTCAGCTAACCAAGTGAGTTGTTGCGCTCTCGGCCAGTGAATGTAGCAGTCTTTCAATAGGCTTACTGGATCATAAGTGTAAGGACCAACCACGGCGTCTTGATAATCAATAATTCCTGGCGCAGTGGTGTCTTCAAGAACCATTAAGTTACGCGAGTGAAAGTCACGGTGAACCACTACCGGGAGCTGCGAACTCACAGCGGCGGTCAGTGTTTGATATAACTGATCTAAAACCTCCCAATCCGATGCAGTTAATGCGATCCCTAAGTGAACCTCTAAAAACCATTCATGAAACAACGCCATTTCATCGTTCAATCGCTTTGCATCATAGAGCGGCAATGCTACCGCTTGAGCATCTAACCGGCTTTGCAGTAAAACCAGAGATTGCAGTGCCGAACGATACAGTGAGTCGGCATGGCCGGCTTGTAACTCGGGTAAAAATAATTTGTCACCAAAGTCCGATAGCAGCATAAAACCACGCGCTTCATCAGCAGCGATAATTGTCGGAACTTGCACTTTGGCTTGCGCGAATAGCTCACTGATCGCTAAAAAAGGGGCAATCGGTTCTTTATCTGGTGGCGAGTCCACCACAATGACATTAGCCTGCTCTCGCTCTGAAAAAACTCTAAAATAGCGTCGAAAACTCGCATCACCACTGACACAGGCCAACGGGCTAGTCGGCTGTTGTAATTGCTCAGCAGCCCACACGGTCAAATCTGCAAGACGCTTTTCCTTACTTTCGTTCAATTTTAAATCCCACTTCCGAGTAAAATTGCTTTAATATGCGCATCTTTACTACTTTCAACTAAGACTATCGCAGACGACTTTACGCCTTGAAAAATCGCTTACTCATGAATCTTCATCAAACTGTGCACCCCGCGAGTTACCTGGTACTAGCGTTGGCATCATGCATGAGCCTGTCGAGCAGCGCTAAGGACTTGCCGGCCACGGCGAGCAAAGATGATAAACATACCGAAGGTAAAGCGCAAAAAGAAAGCGCTGAACGAACCGCGCAAATTCTATGGCTGCAACGCGAATTGCATTTGCCTGCAAGCTGTTTAGCCGATCCCGGCGTTAAAAGTGCTCTTGAGCAAGCTTATCATGACCAGCAAAAGTCAGCGCCTCCGGTCGAGCTTAGCGCAGATCATGGTTCGTCGACCATTACCGATGGTGAGCAAACGCACCAACTAGAGGGTAATGTGATGCTCATTACTCCACAACTGACGCTTGCTGCCGGCCGTTTGATGTACAACAGCACCAGCAAAGACTTTAGTGCCAGTGATAAAGTGGTATTAGACTCCAGCGCCGCGCAATTTTCCGCCACTGAAGTCAGCGGCAATGTTGCCAGTGGTCAAGCACAACTCAACGACAGTGAATTTCGCATTAAAATTAACGGCGCCAATGGCCGCGCAGAACAAGCCACGGTCAATGAGCAGCAACAAGTGGCGCTAACCGGGTTAACCTTTACTACTTGCCCTGCCGGTGACGATAGTTGGAAGCTCGAAGCAGAGACGTTAACCGTTGACGAGCAAGCTGGTTGGGGTGAAGCCAGTGATGTCACAATCAAAGTCGCCGATGTCCCCGTTCTCTATCTTCCTTGGCTTAAGTTTCCGGTCGATGACCGCCGCCATAGTGGCGTTCTCCCTCCTTCGTTTAGCGACAGCGAACGCAATGGGTTTGATATAGAACTACCCATTTACTTCAATTTAGCCCCGAATTATGACTTAACCTTGACGCCACGCTATATGGTGGAACGAGGGGCACTACTGGCCACGGAGTTTCGTTATCTCAGCGAACAGCAGTGGGGAACTGCAGAGCTTGAATATTTAGACGATCAAAAAGTCACCACCGCTGAATCCAACAATCGCTGGCTGTACCGTTGGCAGCATCAAGTCGACTGGAATAATGGATGGTTCGGCTTGCTCGATACTGCCGGCGTCAGTGATGTCAATTATTTAACCGATTTAGGCAGTGGTATTGGCCAAACCAACCGCGACCAGCTCACCCGGCGCGCAGAACTTGGGTACCAAAAAGGTCACCTGGCCACATCGATTCGCTGGCTGCAATATCAGCCATTAGCACTTACCGCAAAACCCATGCGAATTTTGCCGCAAGTCGAGCTTCGTTGGCGCAGTCAGCCGGCACAGCAAGGCCTCACTTGGTCAGTATTATCGCAGTACTCTCAGTTTGAACGGGACAGTGATCCCGAAGTCGCCGCCACTCAAGCGCCGGCGGTCGAACGCTTAGTAACGAAAACTCGTGTAGGCTATCGTTGGCAGTCCTCTTGGGGGTATGTCGAGCCAGCCATCGCGCTGAATCAGTTTAATTATCAATACGCAGCCGCAACACAATCCAATCTAAGTGAATCGGTTAATCAATACTCCATAGATGCTGGTCTGACTTTAGAACGACCTGCGGGCAATGGTGTACATTATTTCAAGCCCCGCTTTTTATATCTAAAAAACACCGCCAACGAGTTGCCACAAGTTGCGTTGTATGACACTTACTTGCCGCAGTTCGACTACACCCGCTTATTTGCCGACAATCGCTATTCGGGGCTGGATCGAATCAACGAAACTGAACAATTCACTATTGGCCTGGCTAATGAATGGCAAACCGCCGCGGGCGAGAAACAGTTTAGTGTTGCCATTGGTCAGTCCTTTTACCGAACCCCCACCCCCTTATTCAGCGCTGACAACTCCGCGCGCAAACACTCGGCGTTAGTTTCACAGGCCGTTTGGTACGCCACTAAACATTTAACGTTACAAGGTGATCTAGCATTTGATCCGGACCGCCAAGAAACTGAACAAGGTCGATTGTCCGCGATTTATGAACCCTCAGAGCAATTTGTGGTCAATGTTAGTCACCGCTTTGTTGACGATTACAGTGGTTTTCGGGAACAAACCGATATCGGCCTAGCGCTCCCGATTAGTGAACGCTGGCAAATAATCTCGCGCTGGCAATATGATTTGCTTAGTCGCGAAAGCTTAGAGACAATGTTTGGTTTAGAGTATCGCTCTTGTTGTTGGTCGCTGCGCTTGGTTTCGCGGCGCTATTTGAATACCCGATTGGATGAAAATGGCGCTATAATCCCCGACCCTGATGGCCGCTTTAGTGCTGATATTCGCTTTGAATTTGTTTTGCGTGGCTTAGGCGGCGGTGGCCAGAAGAGTTTCAAAGAAGTGCTAAATCAAGCACAATGGAACTACTAACCAGAGTCTAGCGGTCATTACCGCGTAAAGCTCACTCGTTTGATTAATGGAAGTTGTATGAAATTATTGTTATCTGCTTTATTTTCGCTATCAGTGGTATCCGGTGCGTTCGCTGCACAGCCACTTGACCAAACCATCGCAATTGTCGAACAAGACGTCATTTTGGAAAGCGAGTTGAAGCGCCAAATGGCTTCAGTGGTAAGACAATTAAAAGAGCGTAACCAGCCGCTACCGGAAATGTCGATACTCCAGGAGCAAGTGTTAGAGCGCATGATTATCACCTCTTTGCAGTTGCAGATGGCCAAGCGTGCTGGCGTTCGGATCAGCGACCAAGAGCTCAATGCGACTATCTCGGATATCGCTAAAGACAACAATCAAACACTTGAGCAGTTACGTCAATCGATCACCGATGAAGGCGTTAACTGGGAGCTATTTCGAGAAGATTTACGCAGCGAAATAATGGTTGCGCGTGTCCGCCGTGGACAAGTCAGCCGCCGCATTAGTATTAGTGAGCGAGAAGTTGATAACTTAGTAAAGCTTATCGACAACGAAGGTGCGCAAAATATTCAATACCACCTAGGCCATATTTTAATCCCGATTGATGATATTTCTGACCAACAATCGATTCAAACAGCGCGCGAAAAAGCCCAAGACTTGGTTAAACAGTTACGCAGCGGCGCTAACTTCGCAACGTTGGCCATTAATCATTCAAAAGGCCAAGAAGCACTGTCCGGTGGCGACTTTGGCTGGCGCTCGGGCACTCAATTGCCAACGTTATTCGCCGCCCCCGCAAAAAACCTAGCCATCGGTGAAGTTAGTGATCCATTACGCAGTGGTAGCGGTTTTCATATTATTAAGCTGATTGAGAAAAAAGGCGATGTGCAGCACATAGTGAAACAAGTGAACGCGCGTCACATCTTATTGAGCCCGAACACCATTCGTCCGCCACAAGAAACCAAGGCGTTTGCGCAAACACTATACCAGCAGCTTAAAGATGGCGCCGACTTCAGTGAACTAGCGAAAGAGCACTCCGATGATAAAGGCACCGCACGTGAAGGCGGTGAGTTGGGCTGGAGCACACCTGACACCTACGTCGGTCCATTTCGCAAAGCCGTGGAAACGCTACCCACAAATCAGCTCAGCGAACCGGTAGAAACTCAGTTTGGTTGGCACATCATCGAAGTCCTAGGCCGCCGTGATGCCGATCAAACCCGCGAATTCAAACGTGAGCGCGCGGCTCGAATATTGCAATCGCGTAAGTTTGATGAAGAGGTAGAAGCTTGGATCCGTGAATTACGCGACTCCTCTTATGTTGAAGTCTTAATTGATGACAGCAGTAAAAAATAACGAGGCCTGTGCGCGTGCCTGTGCCGAAACTTGTGATTACCAGCGGTGAACCCGCTGGTATCGGTCCCGAAGTTACCCTAAAAGCTTTATTGCGTCCTTACCCCGCACAGATCTTGGTGTTGGGCAGCCTCGACTGGCTTAAGCAGCTGGTGCAAACCCATAACCTCCCATTAACCTTGCATCCTTTTACCGATTGGCAATCAATGCCTGAGCATAACGGCCAAGATGTGTTCGTTATGGATCACCCGCTAGCCGCAGCCGTAACCCTTGGCCAATTGGATCCAAGCAATGCGAACTATGTGCGCGCATTGCTCACCCGCGCTCATGACCTAGCCATACTGCAGCACTGCGATGGCATTGTCACAGCCCCCGTGCATAAAGGCGTTCTACATCAAGAACACGCACCGTTCACTGGCCACACCGAGTTTTTCGCCGCGGCCAGTGGCGTTGACCAAGTGGTTATGATGTTAGCAAGTGCACCAATGAATATGGCTTTAGCAACTACTCACTTACCGTTAGCAGAAGTTGCGCAATCGATTTCCCGCGCCCGTCTGTTGAAAATTTTTGCCATTTGTCAGCACAGTCTACAAGCCATGGGGATAGCACAGCCAAGAATTCGGGTACTCGGCCTCAATCCCCATGCCGGCGAACAAGGCCACCTTGGCAGCGAAGAGCTGTCGATAATTCAACCGGCTATTCGTGAATATCAGGCTCAGCTCCCAACATTGACTGGCCCCTATCCGGCGGATACTGCTTTTAGTCCCGCTGCGCGAGACAAAACTGACTTATATATAGCGATGTACCATGATCAAGGTTTACCGGTCATCAAATACGCAAGCTTTGGCCAATGCGCCAATGTCACTTTAGGCTTGCCCTATCTACGAACTTCCGTGGATCACGGCACTGCGCTGGATATTGCGGCAAATTTTTGTGCCGATCCCGCGAGCATGGTCTATGCCATTGACTATGCTCTGAATAACCGTCCGTCTCATTAAGGTTCATAATCATGAAGCCCATTCACCACCAGGCTCGCAAACGCTTTGGACAAAATTTTTTACATGACCCAACGGTGATTAGTCGCATTGTTGCGACTATTCACCCGCAAGCGGGAGACAACATGGTTGAAATCGGTCCCGGTCCTGGCGCCTTGACCCAACCAGTACTTCAGCGTGCCGGCCGCTTAACCGCAATCGAGTTGGATCGCGATGTGATTCCAAAATTGAAAATGTTTTGTCTCGGCGATGGAGAATTAACCATTATCGAAGCCGACGCACTTAAGGTAGATTTTGCCGCCCTGGCCGCAACGACTGGTTCATTGCGAGTCATCGGAAACCTGCCTTACAACATCTCGACACCTTTGTTGTTTCATTTGTTCGACGCCGTTGATGTTATTCAAGATATGCATTTTATGTTGCAAAAAGAAGTGGTTGAGCGATTAGTGGCAGCGCCCGGTAGTAAGAGTTATGGGCGCTTAAGTATCATGGCGCAATATTTCGCAACGCCAGAACTAATGTTTATTGTCAAACCCGGAGCATTCAATCCACCGCCGAAAGTCGACTCAGCCATTGTACGGTTAACACCTAAAACCGCCGCGCAACGAGTTCCGGTGGACTTAGACTTAATGAGCAAAGTCGTCACCAGTGCCTTTAGCTTACGTCGCAAAACGCTGCGCAACAGTTTAAAAAGCTACCTCGACGCTGATGACTTTGCCGTGCTTGGCATTGATGCCAAGGCTCGTGCGGAAAATTTATCGCCCGAAGACTTTATTCGGATCACCCACCACCTCGAGCAGCGCCAGGCCGATTAACGCCAACTCTGCTTTTTTTAACCCAAAGCCGCTATAATGCGCACACGATGATTAACTGAAACTGTTTGAGCCATAGCTATGACTACTACGATTGAACGCGACTTTTTACAACTGGCGATTGAACGACAAGCCTTAAAGTTCGGCGAGTTTACGCTTAAATCCGGCCGCACTAGCCCTTACTTTTTCAATGCTGGGTTATTTTCCAGTGGTCGTGACTTGTACCAACTGGGCGCCTGTTACGCCGCCACTTTAGTCCAGCAGCAAGCTCAGTTTGATATGCTATTCGGTCCCGCTTATAAAGGCATCCCGTTGGCAACCGCCACCGCAACCGCTTTATTTGCCCACCACAATCGCGATGTGGCGGTGGCTTATAACCGCAAAGAAGCAAAAGCCCACGGTGAGGGAGGCAACTTAGTCGGTGCCCCGGTGCAGGGACGCGTATTGATTGTTGATGACGTTATCACCGCCGGAACCGCCATCCGCGAGTCGATAGAAATGATTAAACAGCAAGGTGCTACACCGGCTGGTGTTTTGGTCGCCTTGGACCGACAAGAGCGCGGTCAGGGCGAATTATCCGCCATCCAACAAGTTGAACAAGACTATCAAATTCCAGTATTTAGCATCGCAAATTTGACTGATTTAGCTAATTTTATTAAAAATGATGAACAACTCTCTGTTTATAACGAGCAAATCGCGGAATATAGACAGCAATATGGTGTTTCCGCCTAACCAATATTACGAGACTCTATGACTCTATCATTGCTAAAGAAACTCGTCTGGATGACCGCTTTGGTGGTCAGCTTGACCGCTTGGGTCGATGTTGCAGCGAAAAGTTACTATCGCTTCAAAAATGACGAAGGGCAAATCATCCTGCTCGATCAATTAACCCCAGAGGCCATTGCTAAAGGTTATGATGTGATAAATGACCAAGGCCAACTGGTACAGCGCGTGCCACCGGCAAAAACCCTTGGTGAACTCGAAGAAGATAAACAACGTCAATTAGAAGAAAAGCGCAAAGAACGCGAGCGCCAACGTCAACTACGCCGTGATGCCGAATTGTTACGGCTGTTTGCTACCGCAGAAGATATCCAACGCGCGCGCGATGCTGCCCTGTTGGGTGTCGAGCAGCGGCTCGAAATCAATAACAACGAGCAAGCTTTATTAAAGAACCAGCTCGAAGACCTACAGCGGCGTGCCGCCAACTTTGAACGTATGAGCCAAGATATTCCGAAGAAATTACGGGAAGACATTCTAGAAGTACAAAAACAAATTACTGATCGTGAGCGCAATAAAACCATTATTGAAGGTGAACGCCAGCAAATTACCGATGAATACGAAAAAGATTTAATTCGCTTCAAGGAGCTGCAAGCACAGCGCATGGTATTGAAGTATAAAAATGAACAAAACCAAAAAGATGCTAATCTCTTCGTTATGACCTGTGATAGTCAAAAGCGCTGTACCGATATCTGGCGCCTAGCTCAGGTCTATGCTCAACGTAATGCAAGTGGCCGCTTAGAAATTGTTACCGATACCATTATTTTGACCTCGGCTCCAAAGCAAGACAGCGAAGTGGGTATTTCCTTTTCGCGCTTACCGGGAAAAACGGAAACCCAAATTATTCTTGAAGTCACTTGCAACAATACCGATGCCGGGAAGTCATTATGCCAAAGCGTCGAGGCTCGTAAGATCGCTCACGGCTTTGACGACTTTGTCGCCGAACAACTCGAAAGTTAATTTTACCTTCTGCTTAAACGCCAAAAGCTCCTTTCGGAGCTTTTGCTTTTCACCTTTACGTAAGGCTTTTTTAGTTTTTTCATGAACCCCTCCTTTTTGCATCAAGGGATGGTTCACCGTCCAATTACGCGGTCGTTTTGATTTCTTCATATTTACCTCACTAACCTTTTACACAAAGCACTTGCTTTAAAGTATGGCGGATCGAAACTAAGTCTTCTTGATGTTGCATCACTTCATCAATATCTTTGTACGCAGCCGGTATTTCGTCAATCACGCCGTTATCTTTACGACATTCAACACCACGAGTTTGTTGCATTAAGTCATCTCGCTTGAAGCGTTTTCGCGCTGCGCTGCGACTCATACGCCGCCCAGCACCGTGAGAGCATGAGCAAAATGACTCTGCGCTTCCTTTGCCTTCGACAATAAACGACTTAGCACCCATGCTGCCGGGAATTATTCCTAACTCTCCAGCTCGTGCGCTAATCGCGCCTTTACGAGTCAACCAAACATCACGACCATAATGATGCTCTCGAGCAACATAATTATGATGGCAATTAATGGCACTTTGAGTTACTTGAAATGGTGGCAACAAAGGCGCGATTGCTCTAAGCACAAGTCCCATCATCTCCTCTCGATTGATCCGTGCATATTCTTGCGCGAGGTTAAGCGCAAAAACATAATCATCAAACACACGGCTTCCCGCATTAAAGTAAGACAAGTCGCGATCCGGTAGTTGTACTTGATGTCGCTCCATATCTTTCTTCGCAAGTTGAATAAAGTGCCGACCAATAATATTGCCAAGGCCTCGACTGCCCGAGTGCAACATCACCCAAACATCTTGTGACTCATCGATACAGAGTTCAATAAAATGATTACCCGAGCCTAGGGTTCCCATTTGCTTTATCCAAGTTTGCTGATACTGCTTCATCATTTTGGTTAAAGCAGGGTAACGCTCGAATAATTCATTTACCGAACCTTGAATCGAGCGACACGCCGACTCCCGCGCTGAAATCATTTTATGGGCAGCGGCGCCAACTGGCACCGCGCGCTCAATCGCATCGCGAATAGGTCGTAAATGATCCGGCAACTGACTGGCCTTTAGCGATAGTCGCAGAGCATTCATACCGCAACCAATATCGACACCAACAGCTGCCGGAATAATAGCATCAAGTGTTGGGATTACAGTTCCCACGGTTGCGCCAATTCCAGCATGAACATCGGGCATTACCGCAATATGCTGATGAATAATATCCAACTTCGCCATATTTTTAAGTTGGTTTAACGCGCCATAATCGATGTCATCGGTAAAGATATTTACCAATGCTTCATTCTCATTATGGGCATTTAGTTGTTGTTTTATGGGCATAATAAATTTCCTTAAAATATCTTTTCCAAGCCCAAAAAAAACCCGGCATGGGCCGGGTTTTTCCGGCTTGAAAGGAATTCCTCTCAAGCCAATATTCGACTGAAAGGAAACGTTAACTTTGCTTAACACTCACATTGCTTGATTTCATTTTTTTCTCCTCTTCAGTATTCGCAGCGCTTTTGCTACGTAAGTAAATTTCAGTTTTTGGTTTCTTACCAAAGGCATTTTTCGCCTATCGAAGCTGGCGCATTATAAGCCGTTTTGATTACTTTGCAAGCACCCACTGCTTAAAAATATTACTCAGCTCATTAACTCCATCGGACAAACAAGCCGGACCGGGTTGTAAAATATCAGCCGAT
>JABXHQ010000014.1 GCA_013373545.1 Gammaproteobacteria bacterium | reverse complement strand
TGGTTAGAATACCGGCCTGTCACGCCGGGGGTCGCGGGTTCGAGTCCCGTCCGCTCCGCCATTTTCTCTTTACTATCCCAGTTGTGACATCTTCATTACTTATCTTTGATTCTATTCATTTGCCTATCGCTGATAGCGCCTATATTAATTCAGTCATTATTGCCTTAACGCATAACTTACGCTTGAAACCTTAATTCTTGTAATTAATTGCGATAGGTTCTTGATATCGCTTTGATTTTGCGCGAGTATTTGTCTATTGAATCGGTTTAAATTACGAGAGAACTATTATGAAAAGACTGGCGGTAGCAATCATTCATGGAATGAGCACGGAAGACCAACATTTTTCGGTGGAGTTAAAGCATCGAATTATTGAGGAATATGTAGCTGGTGGAGAAGGTCGTTTAGAAGATGACTTGATGTTCAAAGAAATTTATTGGGCAGATGCTATCAAAGATGAGCTGTCAGAGTTCTATCAGTCAATTAACTACAAAAATGACTTAGCCTACGAAAATACGCGAAAAATGTTCATCGATTATTTGGGCTCTGGCTTAGCCTACCACAAAGGTTCGCGCCTTTATGAGAAGGTTCAAAATCGCGTTGCCGATAGTCTGCGTGAATTCGCCGGCCATCGCCGTGTAAATGAAGAGAAAACTCCGCTAGTGGTATTAGCGCATTCGTTTGGCTCAATCATTATGCAAGACTACATTCGCACCCAATTAAATGAAGGGGCTGGAAACTCAAACTTTGAAGGCATGCGTAACTTAGTCGGTTATATTACCTTTGGTAGTCCGTTGGCGATTTACGTACGTCATCATGAAGATCTGCACTCTCCGGTACCGGTCTCTGGCAGTGCGCTTCCGGAAGACTTTGCTGTGCGTTCTAAATGGCTTAATTTCTACGATAAAGACGATATTGTGGCATACCCACTGAAAGGTCTTAATGATGCTTATAACAAAGCGGTTCATGCCGACTATGAAATTAATGTCGGTAATCCTGCTACGTCATGGAATCCTGCTTGTCATAATGGTTACTGGGAAGATAAAGACTTCATCAAACCCGTGGCAAAATTCTTGGGCGAAGTACTTGAGCCACATGAAATCTGGGATTAGTCGCTAGCTTTCTAAAAAGCCTGTTTGCTCGCAAACAGGCTTTTTTTATGGCCGCTTATTCTAGCAATTTTTAATTAACGATTTGTACCTTAATGAACCCTGCAACTGCCATCGATATACAAGCACTCCCCACTCAATTAGTCGGCAAAGCGCTTGGACTCAGTCGAAAAATAAAACAACTCTCGCGACAAAAAAAGTCCACCAGTGAATTAGAAGAAAAGCTAGCGCAGTTAACGCAACGAGCGCAACAGCAACTCGCACAGCGGACTCAGAAACGACCGCAGTTTGAGTATCCTGAAAACCTTCCCGTTAGCCAACAGGCTGAGGTGATCAAGCAAGCGATTTTAAAGCATCAGGTAGTGGTAGTAGCGGGAGAGACCGGGAGCGGAAAAACTACTCAGCTGCCGAAGATTTGTTTGGCTGCGGGGTTAGGAGTACGCGGCTTAATTGGTCATACTCAACCACGCCGTGTCGCTGCAACTTCAGTTGCCAATCGTATTGCCGAAGAAATGAATTGTGCATTAGGGACGAGTGTGGGTGCTGCAGTTCGATTTTTTGATAAAACCTCGAAAGAGGGTTACATCAAGGTCATGACCGATGGTATTTTGCTCGCGGAAATTCAAAGTGACCCACTGTTAACACAATACGAAGCGATTATTATTGATGAAGCGCATGAGCGCAGTATCAATATCGATTTTTTGTTAGGTTTATTAAAACCACTATTAAAAAAACGCAAAGATCTCAAACTAATTATTACTTCAGCGACCATCGATGTTGATCGTTTTGCTGAGTTTTTTGAAGGTGCGCCGGTCATTACCGTAGAAGGGCGTACCTACCCAGTCACGATTGAATATTTGCCGCCGGATCCGAGTGACGTGCCGCATGGTGAAGATCCCGAGCTTTGGCAAATAAATACTGCAGTGCGCGAGGCCATTGCGAAAGGTCCCGGAGATATTCTTATTTTTCTGCCCGGCGAAGGTGAAATTCGGCAAACTGCTAAGCGTTTACGCCAGTTAAACTTGCAACAAACTACCATTCTTCCGTTGTATGCGCGCCTTTCAATAGGTGAACAACAACGCGTTTTTCGCAGCATAGCTGGACGTAAAATTGTTTTAGCAACCAACGTTGCAGAAACCTCTCTGACCGTCCCTGGAATTCGCTTTGTAATCGATCCGGGAACGGCGCGAATAAGTCGATTCAGTATGCGCAGCAAAATTCAGCGTTTACAAGTTGAAAAAATTTCTATGGCCAGCGCTAATCAGCGTGCGGGGCGTTGTGGGCGTGTAGCGGCCGGTATTTGTTACCGATTATACAGTGAAGAAGATTTTCACAATCGAACTGAATTTACGGTACCTGAAATAAAACGTACTAATCTCGCCTCAGTTATTTTGCAAATGAAGTCAATGGGAATTGCTGAGCCTGAAAAATTTCCGTTTATCGAAAATGCCGAAGAACGACATTGGCGTGATGGGCAGACGTTGTTGTTTGAATTGGGTGCAGTCGACCAAGATTATCGGTTAACCGATCTCGGCAAGGCCATCGCAAAGTTACCGGTTGATCCTAAATTAGCGGTCATGTTGGTGAGTGGTGCCAATACGGCGCTGAATGAAATGCTGGTGATTGCAAGTCTTTATAGCGTACGCGACCCTCGTGAGCGGCCGCACGATAAAGCTCAAAAAGCCGATCAGCTGCATGCGAAATGGAACGACAAGCGCTCCGACTTTGCTACCTTTATTAATCTCTGGCGCGATTTGCATGAGCAGCAAGAGATCATGTCAAATCGAGAATTCAAAGAGTATTGTTTTGCTAACTTTATCAACTTTGTCGCTTGGTTGGATTGGCGGAATACTTACCGTCAACTAAAACAGCTCATGCAACAACAAGGCTTTAAAGTGCAGCCGATTGGTGCTGATTATGAAGCGATCCACTGTGCATTAATGCCGGCATTGTTAACCAATATTTTAACCAAAACCAATGAAGCGCATTATCAAGGACCGCGTAATAGTAAAGTTTATGTTCATCCTTCTTCAGTAAACTTTAAAGTTAAAAGTGCTTGGTTAATGGCCGCCGAATTAATGGAGACTGGCCGATTGTATGCGCGCGCGACGGCACCCATTGAGCCTGAATGGATTGAGCCGCGTGCTGAACACTTAGCTAAGGTTACTTATCTTGATGTGCACTGGCGTAAAACCAAAGGAGAGGCGTGTGCCTATTTGCAAAAATCCTTATTTGGTTTGGTTTATGTAAACGCGCGGCTTGTGGGTTATAGTCAAGTTGAGCCACAACTTAGTCGTCAGTGGCTCATTGAGAAAGGCCTGATTGATGGCGATATGCAAAGTAAGCTGCCATTTCATTTAGCGAACCAGAAGCAATTGGCCAAATTTCGTGAAGAAGAAACGCGGCAGCGCCGGGTTGATATTATTCGCAGTGACGAAGAATTGGTTGAGTTTTTCGAGTCACGTATTCCGCCCAACATTGCCAGCGTTAAACAACTCGAACGATGGGTAAAAAAAGATTGGAAAGGTCGCAACAACTTGCTTACCTTAGCCGAGGAAGACTTACTTAATCCAGAAGCCGAGTTAGATGCGACCGCATTTCCTAAAACCTTGATCGTTCGAGGGAGTGAGTTGCAACTTGAATACCGTTTTGAGCCGGGACATCGTGACGATGGCGTGTCTATTTGTATTCCAGTTGCCATGCTTAAACAATTTACCGTAGATGATTTCGAATGGTTAGTACCCGGGTTATTGCAAGAGAAAATTCTGGCGGCGATTCGTGCGTTACCAAAAGCATTGCGCAAGAACTTTATTCCAGCACCGGATTATGCCAGTGCGGTATATCAAGAATTAGCCACAGATTTCGGTCGCGGTGGTTTTTTCGAGCGTATGGCCGCAAAGTTAAAGCAAATGTCTGGAGTAGAAGTGCCGCTGGACGCCTGGCAGGACATCGAGTTGGCCGATCATTTAGTACCTAATTTTAAAATTTTTGATGGTGATAAAAAGCCGATCGCCCGTGGGCGCGATTTAGCGGAGATGCAACAACAGTTAGCACAGTCGATCAAAAAAGCTTTAGCCACTGCGCCAAGTAAAATCGAGAAAGTGAATGCATCAACTGAGCAAGCGCAAGGTCCCGCCGAGCAATCTTTGCCTCAAGTGATCACCCAGTGGCCGCAAACAGACTCATTTACTTTGGTGACCAAACAACAAAATGGTGGGCAAAGTCTTACTTTATTACAAGCTTTCGAAGACCTTGGCGACGCTGTAAAAGTGATCGGTTGCGAGTCGCTCTACCGCGCTCAGCTGACTCATCGTCGCGGTGTTGCTCGTTTGTTGCTGATATCACTCGATAGTAAGAAAAAGTATTTTGTGCGCTCTTGGCAAAAACGCCAAGAGCTCACGCGTCTGGCAACTATTATGGCACCGTTTCCTGAATTGATTGACGATTTAGGGTTGGCACTATGTGCGAATTATTTGCCACCGGAACCGATTGAATCGCGTGCTCAGTTCGAAGCTGTGCAACATAAGGTGGCCGGTGAGTTTAATCAGCAAATGAACGATCATTTAAGTTTGTTACTGTCGCTACTCAAGAAGAATCAAGTGATCAGTAAGCAAGTCTATGAGTCCGTTGAGCCAAAGTTTCTCCAGTCCTATATGGATATTCGCCAGCAATTGGATGCACTGTGGTATGCGGGTTGTCTCTATCGTCATGGTTTAGCAAAACTTCATGACTATGGACGCTATTTGAATGGCCTTACCAAGCGGCTGGAACGAATGTCAGTGAATTTTCCGAAAGAAGCGGAAAACCTACGTGCTTTTCAAGCTATTGAGCGGCGGGTAAAGGGGTTAGCGCCTTCTGAGCATGACAAGGCATATACTGAAGGGCTTGAACAACTGCGTTGGATGTTAGAAGAGCTGCGAATCTCTTTGTTCGCTCAAGAAGTTAAAACGGCTTTTCCGATTTCGATAAAACGGATAGAAAAACAGATGGATAGCTTAAAAAAGCTATAAATTACTTTAACTTAGAGGCTGTTTGCTGACAAAATTTCCAGCAATTCCGTTATCTTCTACTATAATTAAATGAGATGTTGGTGCTGCGATTATGACTGCAGTACTTGTGTTGAAAGTAGTGTGTCTTGGGTGATAGGAGCTGAAAACGATGTACAGCTTGTTAAACCTGCAAACGGTCTCTAAAGCCTTAATCGGCTGCTTAGCTACGCTCGGTGCGTTGCTGGTGAATGCGGCCGAAAAGACCGACGCCAATAGCGTTCCCATTCGCTTTCTCGAAACTCACCAAGCTGCAGCCCCTTTTGTCAGTTATGACCTTTATGGCCTGGATAGCCGGCCAAATGCTCAAACCCTTGTAACCTTCGATCGTTCACAGGCGCGACAATGGTCAATTCATTGGCAACCGACTCTCAAGCCTGAAGATGTTAAAATTCGCCTAACCATCAAAGGCTATAGTCTGTTTGAGAGCATCAGCGGGCGCCAGGCCTATTTTAGTTTTGAGCGCGCACGGATTCGAGAAATTCGCAAAGCGCGCGTCTTGTTTTCTGTCTCAACCCGGTTTTAATCGACGCGTAGTGTCGAACCCGCATTTTCATCGCGATAATGATCAAACCACAGAGCGGTTGCACCAGCAACGGCAATTGGCATAACCAGTAGGTTTACTACCGGAATCATGGTGAATAAAGTGACCATGCCGCCAAAACCCAATGGTCCAGTCTTGCGCTGCTTCAAACGATAAAGCATGGTATTAAAGGGTACTTTATGATTGTCCATTGGATAGTCAATGTACTGAATAGCCATCATCCAAGCGCTGAAAACAATCCAGATCAGCGGGGCCACTAAGTTAATCACCGGCAACAGGAAGCACAACAAACACAGCAATGCGCGCGGCAACCAATAGAGGAACTTTGCCCATTCGCGGCGCAAAATTCGCGGCAAATCGGCAATCACCTCTTTAAATGAAGTTCCATCATCACTCGCATGGCCGCGCAAATGGCGTTCAACCGCCTCCGATAACAACCCGTTAAAGGGCGCTGCTAGCCAGTTGGCAATCATTGCGAAGAAGTAAAACACAGCGATAAAAATCACAATCAGTAAAATTGGCCAGAGCAGCCAGCCAAACCAGTCAAGTAGTGTTTGCACCCAACTCCATGACCATTGGTAAAACTCGTCTTTCCACTCAAGTAATTGATTAAACAGCCAAATACTGGCGCTGGTTAACAATATCAGGTTGACCATTAACGGTAAAATGACGAAGTGGCGAACGCCTTTTAGGCGAATCAGAGACCAGCCTTTGCTGAAATATTGAACGCCGCTAAAATGACTTTGATCCATACAATAACTTTCTTTCTATTTTTTGAAACAATAGTGTGTTTCATGGGTGAAATAATTTAAACTATTCGGCTTATATTCGAGATAAAACGATAACCGAATACGTGAGCTTGGCTACTTTCAGGCTCAATTGTAAAGCGAATTGATAAAGATTTTTAGGGTTATGCGCTTAAAACAAATAAAATTAGCTGGATTTAAATCTTTCGTAGATCCCACGGTAGTCCCGTTCCCGCAGAATTTAACGGCGATTGTTGGACCAAATGGTTGTGGAAAGTCGAACCTTATTGACGCTGTGCGCTGGGTAATGGGGGAGTCTTCGGCCAAGCATTTGCGTGGTGACTCGATGACTGACGTTATTTTTAATGGCTCTACCGCGCGTAAGCCAGTTGGGCAAGCGAGCATCGAGTTGGTTTTCGATAATAGTGAAGGCAAGTTGGTCGGTGAGTATGCTCAATACGCCGAAATTTCAGTGCGTCGTACCGTTACTCGCGACGGGCAGTCTGCTTATTTTTTGAACGGCACCAAATGTCGCCGTAAAGACATTACCGACATCTTCCTTGGTACCGGCTTAGGTCCGCGCTCCTATGCGATTATTGAGCAGGGCATGATTTCACGATTAATTGAGTCAAAGCCTGCTGAACTGCGTGTTTTTATTGAGGAAGCGGCTGGGATCTCTAAGTATAAAGAGCGCCGCCGTGAAACCGAAAATCGTATTCGTCATACCCGTGAGAACCTTGAACGATTGGAAGACATTCGGGAAGAGTTAGGTAAGCAATTAGCGCATTTACAGCGCCAAGCGACCGCCGCACTGAAATACAAAGATTTAAAAGCCGAAGAGCGTGAACTAAAGAACCAGTTGTCAGTGCTGCGTTGGCAACGATTCCATCAGCAAATGGGGGAGTTCGATACCTTAATTGGTCAACTTGAGACCGAGTTAGAGTCGCGCATCGCGGAACAGCGACGAGCTGATGCAGATATTGAACAAACGCGCGATATGCACGTCGAGCTGAGCGATGCCTTTAATGAGGTGCAAGGGCGGTTCTACGGTATTGGAGCCGATATTGCCCGTCTTGAACAGTCGATTAAACATTCTTCTGAACGGCGCACCCAGCTGAACGAAGATATTCAGAATGTTCAAGCTTCGCTGAAACATTTAACTGAACAAAAAATGAGCGATGAAGCGCGCATCGAGGAGCTCAAAACTGAATTGATGGAAGCAGAGCCCGAACTTGAATTAAATCAGGAAACGGTTGAGTCGGCGAATGAGAATTTACTCAACCTCGAAGAGTCAATGAATGCTTGGCAGCAAGATTGGGACGCGTTTAATCAGGGTGCGTCTGGCAACACGCAAAAACTTGAAGTCGAAAAGACTCGAATTCAATCGCTCGAAGCTCACCTAACGCGACTTAACGCCCGCCTTGATACCATGGATCGAGAACTCGATGGGTTGCAGTCAGAGCCGATGGAGTCAGCGGTTGTTGAAGCCTCCGAACAGCTGTCTAAAGTAGAGCTGGAAGCTGCTGCATTAACTGAAGCGGTCGATGAGTCGGTTGAGCAAATTAACTTATTGCGTGACGAGCGGCGCCAAAAAAGTCAACAAATTGATGAAGTGCGCAAGTCGGTACAGCAAATGAATGGGCGCAAAGTTTCTTTAGAAGCTTTGCAAAGTGCGGCACTGGGTAATGAAAATAAACATACCAAAGCGTGGCTTGAGCAAGCCGGTTTAGCGAGCGCGCCGCGACTGGTTGAAAAAATGACCGTTAATAACGGTTGGGAGAAAGCAGTCGAAACCGTGTTAGGTGATACCTTGCAAGCGGTTCTGGTGGATGACTTTGCGTTGACCAATCAGCTCAATGATCTCAGTGAAGGTCAATTAACCTTTATTCAACCGGGAACACAAGCTTCTTCTGATGAGTCGTATCTTGCCAGTAAAATACAAGCGCCCGTAGCAATGCAAAATCTGCTTGCCGGGATCCGCAGCGCTGAAACATTAAATGACGCCTTAGCTCTGCAAAGTTCTCTGGGCGATGGCGAAAGCGTGGTGACCAAAGATGGTATTTGGTTAGCTCGAGACTGGATTAAAGTTGCTCGACAATCGGATAATCAATCCGGTTTAGTTGAGCGTGAAGCTGAGTTGAAAGAGCTTGCCATTTTACTGGAAGAAAAAGAAATGCTGCTCAGCGAGTTAGAGGATCAAGAGCAAGCATTGCGCGATCAAATTCGCGATCGTGAAACTAGCTGGGAACAAAAACAACGAGAGCTAAAAGAAGTTAATAAGCGTTATAGTGAATTGCGCGCTAAAGTTGGCAGTCAGCAAGCCAAGTTAGAGCAAACCCAACAACGCATAGAGAAGCTAAAAAAGGAAAAAGCGGAAGCCGTACGGCAGATGCAGGACGATGAGAAAGCGATGGCACAAAGTCGCGCTTTAATTCAGGAGCTCGTTGAGTACTTAGCGCAAGATACCGATGATAAAGAAGCGCTTAGCGTTAAACGTGAAGAAATTAAAAGCCAACTTGAACAAGCGCGTAATCGCTCACGTGAAGCCAAAGATGCTGCGCATAAATTAGCCCTTCGCGTGGAATCCCTACGCACTGAAGTTAATTCAGCGCACAATAATTTCCA
The DNA here is from genome assembly GCA_013373545.1 of Gammaproteobacteria bacterium. GTDB lineage: Bacteria > Pseudomonadota > Gammaproteobacteria > Enterobacterales > Kangiellaceae > Pleionea. The sequence goes on along the minus strand of JABXHQ010000014.1, from coordinate 8,988 downwards.
GCGCATGGATCAGCAGTTAACCCAACTCCAACACCGTAAAGTTGAATTGGAAAATCAGCTAAGCCACTTAAGTGAGCCCGGTGATGATCAAAAAATTGAACTCGAAGAAGCATTAGAAAAACGCTTGCTGGTGGAAGAAGAGTTAAAAGTTGCGCGCGAAAAAGTAACTGAAGCAGATAACAATTTACGTGCCTTCGATAAAAAACGTATGGAAGCCGAGCAAGCGGCGCAAGCGATTCGTAGCCGTTTAGAGCGAGCACGGATGGAATGGCAAGAATGTAAAACTCGTCAGAATACCCAAGCCGAATCATTGGCAGAGGACGATCTGTCAATTGAAGCCATCGCCAACAATCTTCCCGAAGAAGCGAATGAACACGATTGGCAAGAACGGATTGAAGTTATTGCTGGCAAAATTCAGCGTCTCGGCGCTATCAACCTAGCCGCCATTGAAGAGCACAAGCAACAAGAAGAACGCAAAGTATATTTAGATTCACAGCACGATGATTTAGCTGAAGCATTAGAAACATTAGAAGCAGCGATTCGTAAGATTGACAAAGAAACACGAACGCGATTTAAAGAAACTTTCGATCGCATCAATACTGGGCTGAAAGATCTGTTTCCTAAAGTTTTTGGTGGTGGACATGCTTATTTAGAACTGACCGGTGATGACTTATTGGACACCGGTGTAGCAGTTATGGCTCGACCACCTGGTAAACGAAACTCAACCATTCATTTACTCTCCGGTGGAGAGAAAGCGCTAACCGCAATTGCATTGGTATTTTCGATATTCCAGCTAAATCCTGCACCATTTTGTATGCTCGACGAGGTTGATGCTCCGTTAGACGATGCCAACGTTGGCCGATTCTGTAATCTGGTTAAGAGCATGTCGGAAAAAGTACAGTTTATTTACATCTCGCATAATAAAGTAGCTATGGAAATGGCTCATCAGCTAGCGGGTGTTACCATGCAAGAGCCGGGTGTTTCTCGATTGGTTGCTGTTGACATCGATGAAGCGGCAGCAATGGCAAGCATGTAAGAATAGGCAAAAGGAGTTTTTAAATGGAATGGCAATTGCGAATCATTTTAGGCGTTATCGGTGTAATTATTATTGCTCTGGTTGCCTTTGATGGGTTCCGTCGCAGTAAAAAACGCAAGCATGGCGTTAACCTTCCAAAAATGGATCCCGAGCAGCGTGATCATGAGGGCTTCGATTATACTGGCGTCGGTGAAGCTCGTGTAGTGAGTCATGACGATCCTTCGTTAGCCGAAACAGTTCGCTACGAACGCGGTATACCGGAGTCTGAACAAGTGGCAGATGCGTCTGATGACGACTTACACATTACCGCTTCGCGCGAAGATGGTTTTGCTGCGAACGAGCCAATTTCGACGCACGATGAAGCTGATGATTACGATGACTCGAGTTTCGACGAAAGCGCTGAACCTGAATTGATTTTTTCGTTGACCTTAGTTAATGATGCGGAAATGTTTAATGGCCAAGAACTTTTATCGGCGTTAATTGAGACGGGGTGTCGATTTGGTGATATGAATATTTTTCATCGCTTTAAATCGGCGCAGCAACCGCAGCAAAAGTTATTTTCAATCGCTAATGCTTTTAATCCCGGTGTTTTCGATTTAGATACTATGCCGAATGAACATTTCAAAGGCATATCTTTCTTTATGGGGGTTCCGGGTGGAACCGAGCCGGAAAATGCTTATCAAACCATGGTGGCCACTGCACGCCAGATCAAACAAGCCTTGGGTGGCAAGTTGATGGATAGTTCACGCTCAGTGTTTACCGAGCAAACTTTCGGTCATGAGCTCGAGCGCATTAAAGAATATAAACGTAAAAAATTAACCAAAGCCTAATCGATTATGTCCGATTCTGTTGTAGTTCAAATAGAACAGCTGCGTAAGCTTATTGATGATCATAATTATGCCTACTACGTTTTAGATGATCCGAGCATTCCCGATGCAGAATACGATCGTCTTATGCGTGAGTTGCAAAGCTTAGAGCAGCAATTTCCGGACTTAATTACGCCAGACTCACCCACACAAAGAGTAGGCGCTAAGGTGGATACCGATTTTGCCAAAATCGAGCACTTAGTGCCGATGTTGTCATTAGATAATGTTTTCTCGGATGATGAACTTAGTGCTTTTGCAAAGCGTATTAATGATCGCTTAACGGTTGTTGATAAACGCGAGTTTGTTTGTGAGCCAAAATTAGATGGAGCTGCCGTTAGTTTACTGTATGAGCAAGGTAAATTAATCCGTGCTGCAACTCGCGGTGACGGACGTATTGGCGAAGATATTACGCAAAATATTCGCACTATTAAAAGCATTCCACTTTCGCTGCGCGGCGACTTTCCAAATCGAGTTGAAGTTCGTGGCGAAGTGTTTATGAGCAAAGCCGCTTTTGATGCGCATAATGAGCTAGCCCGAAAAAATAATGAAAAGCTATTTGCAAACCCGCGCAATGCTGCGGCTGGCAGCCTACGGCAAAAAGATCCTGCAATTACGGCGAAACGTGATCTATCAATTTATGTCTACAGTCTTGGATTGGCGGAGGGCATAGAGTCCGCTGATACACACTTTGAGCGCTTACAACAAATTAAGAGTTGGGGCTTACCAGTTTGTACTGAAATAAAGATTGCGCAAGGTGTTCCTGAGCTACTTAATTATTACCGCTCAATCTTAGAACGTCGCGAAGCGCTGCCATATGAAATTGACGGCGTCGTCTATAAAGTCAATAGCATTGAAGATCAAGAACAGCTTGGATTTGTTGCGCGCGCGCCGCGCTGGGCGACGGCGCACAAGTTTCCTGCCCAAGAAGAAATTACGTTATTAGAGCGAATTGATTTTCAAGTAGGTCGTACTGGCGCCATTACACCGGTCGCTCGCTTAAAACCGGTATTTGTTGGCGGGGTAACAGTTAGTAATGTCACCTTGCATAACATGGATGAAATTCAGCGACTCGATGCACGCATCGGTGACTCGGTCATCATTCGTCGTGCAGGCGATGTTATTCCTCAAGTGGTCAGTGTGATACTTGAGCGGCGACCTGAGGACGCGCAAGTTGTTCAGATGCCTGAGCAATGCCCGGTATGTGGAAGTGAAGTTGAGCGCGAGGATGAGCAAGCGATTTACCGCTGTAGTGGTGGTTTAGTATGCCAAGCACAGCGCAAAGAAGCGATTAAACATTTTGCCTCACGTAAAGCCATGAATGTTGATGGTTTAGGAGACAAGTTAGTCGAGCAGTTAGTAGATGAAGAGTATATTACGAATGTTGCTGATCTCTATGGCCTAACGGCTGAGCGCTTAGTTGATTTAGAACGAATGGGTGAGCGTTCCGCTGAAAAGTTAGTCGAGGCCATCGCTGCAAGTAAGCGAACGACTTTAGCTAAATTTATTTACGCATTGGGTGTTCGAGAAGTAGGAGAGGTCACCGCGCAAACCCTCGCCAGTGAATTGCAGACGCTAGAAGCCATCGAAAACGCTAAAGAAGAAGCTTTGTTAGCTTTACCGGATATTGGACCGGTTGTCGCTAAGCATATCGAAACCTTTTTCGCTAATGAGAGTAATCGCGCGGTAATCACTGCACTGTTAGAGGCAGGAGTCCATTGGCCTGAGGTTGTTGCAGTAGCCCCTGAGTCACAGCCATTAGCAGGGAAAACGATTGTGTTAACCGGAAGCTTTGAGTCGATGGGGCGTAATGAAGCTAAAGATAAGCTAGTTCAGTTAGGCGCTAAAGTTTCAGGAAGTGTTTCCGGTAAAACATCGATAGTATTTGCTGGCCCTGGCGCCGGATCAAAGCTTAATAAAGCACAGGAGCTAGGCATTGAGGTGCAAGATGAGGCGGCTTTGCTTACCTTGTTTGCCCAGTACGAGCAAAGTGTTTAATTAAAGCAAATGGATTTGTTTTAACTGTTGAGTCGCTAGTTCTCTATAAACTTCACTCGCAAGTGGATGAACAATTGAGAATTAGTTTGACTAGAACGATGTCTATTCATGACGCGTTATGGTTGAAATCAATCGAGTTCACTTTTGATGGCTCAAGTAAATAATATCATCAAGGAAATTGGAAATTACGAGCAGGATTTGCTCACGATCTATTGAGGAAGTAATCACAATGAAGTTTATCTCACAGGCATTTTCATGCCTATCCATATTGGTATTAGTTGGATGTGGCGGCGGTGGTTCCAATAAGCAGCCAAATCCTAATGCAGTATTTAGCATTGATCGCAACAGCCTAGAGTTCTCTGCGGTTATCGGCTCATCAGATGTGCCGCAGCAAGAGTATATTATTGGCAGTGTTGAAGGAGCCGACTCAAACATTTTTGCCTTTGTTGAGTTATCCGGAAATGGCGTGCTCGACACTACACGAACCACAGTTTCGGGATCACAATTAATTGTTTACCCTGCAGCACCACACTTGTTAACGCCAGGTCTTAACACCGATCAAATCGTGATAAAAATTTGTAATGATCCGGGCTGTCAGTCGCAAGTTCAAGGAAGCCCAAAAACCGTACAAATTCGTTATCAAGTTGAGCTGCCCAGTTTATACGTGTCTACCGAAACTATCGATTTGGATGCAGCTTTTTCTTTGAATGATGCGACGAATACTTTCCGTGTTGGCTTAAATACTGGTAACAACCGTTACCCGATTAGTGTCAGTGTTAATGAATCCCTTGAAAGTGCTATTAATATCAATGCGCCGGATGACGTTGGTCAGTACACGAGTGATGTCGAGCTGGCACTTAATAGTACCGATGACCTCACACCTGGCATTTCTACAGGCCAAGTAACCATTAGCAGTACCGTCTATGGTAATACTATTGAGCAAACTGTCGATGTAAATATTATTTCCCCAAAACACTTTTTAGTTGTGCCTGATAGTGGAGTAGGTTTAGTTAGTATTCCAAGTGCGAGTCGTCTCACGCATGACATTGAAATCCGCGAAAGCACAGGTAGTTTAACAACCACTTGGAATGCTGTGTCGTCGGCTAATTGGTTAAGTGTTGACAATAGCGGAGTGGTTGGTAATTCATTATCAATAGTAGCTAACCCAAATGGTTTGGCTGCCAATCGTGTGCATATGGCGCAAGTGACTATAACTTCTGATGATCCTAATATTGAAAATGAGCAGGTTGTTAATGTTGGATTATGGGTAGGAGAGAATGATCCGCAAGTGACCAGCGAGATTTATAACGAGTATCCTTATTTGGTGACCGATACTGTGAGACCTTATGTCTATATGCATGATGGCTCATCGGATCAAATTAGTGTTTATCATGTTTATACTCGAAACTTGGTGGCTACCATTGAGAACTTGGAAACCAATCTCGGTGATATGCAAATAAGTCCGGACGGCGAATTCTTGTATGTGTTAAGTAACACTTCGGATGAGATCTTGGTGGTCGATCTTGCTAGTTATTTAGTGAGTGCTCGATGGTCAACGGAAGGCACAATTAACGACACTGGATTTGAAGTTTATCGCCCACACGATAAAGACGTGCTAGTGGCGGGATCGGGTGCAATTTTTTACGCGCAAACGGGCGACGCTATTACGATTAATGGTGATTATGCCTACTATTACTCTGGAAGTTTTCTCGATATAAGTCAAAATGGCAAGCGTTTGTGTGCGATCGCGCGTGGTGTGAGTCCCTATACGCTTAGTTGTTTTGATTTGGCTTTCAGTAGCGTAAAAGGGGAACAAAAATTTACTAGCTTAGGTTCGGTACCCCATGGCACTGGTAGCAATGGTAAAGATGTTGCTCTTAACAGTGATGGTAGTATTGTTTATGCCGCAGCGGGAGCGCCCTATAGCTTTACTAAAGTAGATGTTACTACCATGTCCGTAATGAACGACTTAAGTGGAACTTCCTATCCGAATGGCATTGAGATTGGTGTTGACGATCGCATTCATGCGACGAGCTCTAGCTGGTATGGCCCGCAAGATTTGTTTATCTATTCAAATCAAGATTTATCCCTTCGAACTGAATATGTGTCAGGCTACGCTGAGAATATTATTGATCGAGCACTCGCGGTTTCAGCCGATGGCTTGGTTACGATTGTGGCAACGAGTGATCCTAAGGTAAGTTTTTTTGCAACCTATTAATTGATAGCGAAACTGTTTTCGTTGGATTTTATTGGATCTCTCAGAGTTAAGCTTAATGCTTGGCTCTGAGTTAGTCGCAGCTATTTTACACAGGCTGTGACCAAAAATATTTGGAGTAAATGATTTGAAAGTATTAAAAGTGATCGCCATTATTTTTGGCTGCCTATTAGGGCTACTCGTTCTTCTTGGAATCACCATCGAGACTGGCGCTAAGCTTGGATACTTGCCGTCAACTGAAACGCTGCAACGTAGCGATATACCTGATCGCTACAAAGAGATATTGGTCGAGGCCAATATCATTGATGAGAAAGATATTGTTTATGGATTTTACTCCTTTGGGCTCTTGTCGATTATGGAAGATGGCAATTTATACACGGATAAAGCCGTTATTTCCTATGAGACGCTTGAAGATGAACTCTTTGTCTACTCCGCAAGGTTCGAAGAGATTGACGAGCTCATATTCGAACCTAGCGATGACTTTTGGGTAAATTCTGAGATCTATGTGATAACTAAGGCGGGTGATGAGTTTTTGTTGGTATTGGATAACTTTGATGACAAAGATGTGGAATTCTATCAAGGTTTGGAAAAACGATGGCAGGCGAGCAAGTCCGCTGAAGTTCAATTGCTAGAAAGTCAGTCTAGTGAAAAGTAGTCTTTAATTAGTCCGTATAGACTGTAAACAGATAAGTTAATTTATTAAATGATAATGATAAAAAGTGAGAGAAAAATGAGAAACATATTATTAGCCATTCTAGTAGTCTCTTTGGCCGGTTGTGCAACGGGCTATAATCCAGAATCTTTTGCTAAACCAGATACGGTAACCAGCTTTACTCTTGTTGAGCCTATCACTTACAAGCAAGAAAAGCTTTTGGGAACCATTTACTTTACATTAAAAGCCGGAACTTACACCGCTGAATTACAAAATAAGAAAGGCGTGTTTTATCGTGGTCCAGAAGACTGCCTAGTTGTTAATAATGATATTGCAGGGCAACAACACGAGTTAGAAGGTGGTGTGTTTGTGCCCTTTGCAGGCAGCAACGATAAGCCACGCGCTTACAATTATATCGAAGATATTTATAACCAAATGAATAAAAATAACGGCGTATTAATTGATGCGCTGATTGCAAGAGATATGGGCAGAATTGTGATTCACAATAAAATCGAAGAGCAAGCGTTAGTTGATGTAATTATACAAGGTATAAGTGCTGAGCACTAATCCATTAAATAACTAACAAGAAAGTGCGTTGGTAACCTAGGCGCACTTTTTATCCAGACGAAAATATTTCGAGTTATCAACGATGAAATTTATTGCTCTTTGGTCTGCTTGCATTGCATTACTAGCGGCTGTGGTAAGCATCGACCCTCATCCTCACATCAGCAATTATGTCTATGCAGGCTTGATAATAATTTGGGCTATGGGAATGGTTTTGTATGGCTTTATTTTATTAATCATTAAAGCTGCCAAGGCAAATTCGCAAGAAGCACAAAATAAGTAGTTGCACAGAAACACATAAATTTTGATGTTCGTTATGTGCTTTCTATTTAAGGATGAGTAGTTGAGCCCCAATCGGGGCTCATAAAACGCTTAGTTCGCGTGTTGATGGCCGCTGTGGTCGTGATTATTTTCATGACCAATTGCCCAAGTTACATGAGTAAGGTGACGCGTTCCATCCGGATCAATTCGTAGAAATACTTCCGCATTTCCTCGCTTGTAAATAGAGCGACCCCAGCCGATGCTACTGCCATTGGTTTCACCTTTATTACATCCTTTTCCGGGAGGTGCATTGCAACCATCGCCGCCGCCGCCATTACCGCCATCACCACCTAAGTAAGAGTCATAGCTGTCAGTATGGCCATAAATAGTGCTGAGCTGTTGGAAGTCATGGCTATTGGGTGCCTCAAAGGGCGGGTCTTGATAATCCATACAAGTAAACAACGACTGATTATTAAAGTCTTCATCTTGATGGTCGAGTCCGACATTGTGACCCAGTTCTTGGCAGGTGACGCTTTGCTTCCAGTTGTCGCCGCTGTAATAGCTCATGTTGAAGTAGGTGTCATTGAGTTTCGTATAGCCTTTGCTGATATGGCCGTTGCTGTCTAACGAAATACCGGCAATTCCGCGCCAACCATTTTGACCGTATTCGAGGTTGCATATTCGGATTTGACCCTCTGGACTGTTACATTTGCGACGTGTCCGACTGCTAGTATCGCCATTAAGATCTTGCACCATATTCAGTTTGTTCGATTGTGACCAATCGGAAATCGCTTCTGCGACGTAGCCATCCCAGTCGGAGGTAGTGCTATTGACTATGGTGAGATCAAAAGAACTGGTTGTGCGCGCCTAATGATAGTCGCCCCACGAATGATCCGCGTAAGCCAAATTTGCGCCAAGTAACGCAAGCGCGGTTGCTCCTGCAATGTGTTTAATTTTCATAAGCGTACCTCTAGTTATTTGTGAATAGTGGTTCGCCACTTGGGGTGAAGCGGACCTATTGCTATGCCGTCTATCACCCTAATACAGCCTAGGCATTGTTAACTATGGCATTTATTCGCGGTAAGGTTTGACTGTGAGTGACAGATTTACGTCGAAAACCGCCATAGAATAAATTGATTTTAAAAACAAAAATTGTCAGCGTGTTTGTTTAATTTCAAGAAGAGATGTTCTTGGGGCTTGTTATTGTAAAATAGCTGGACTCAAAGACCGATCGCTATTAACAAACTTGAGGGTGATTCGATCAAAACTATAGATACTTAATAAAATTAGGGTCAGAGTCAATTTACCTCTGCTTAAATCTTTGTAGATGTTGCAGTTTACAACTTGAAGTTAAATAATCGACTCTGACCCCAATTATCTTAATAATAAAATGAATTAT
>JABXHQ010000017.1 GCA_013373545.1 Gammaproteobacteria bacterium | reverse complement strand
TCCTATCGAAAATTTTTTTATCAACTTGCGATACTACAAAGAGCTTCAGACAATGACAAGCAAAGCGACACTGGTAGCAGCAGTGAATAGTTTCACCATATGTCAAAAATGGAATAATTTAATGGCAATCTTTTAATGGCACTGTTGCCGTAACAACTGAGTTTGCTCCACTAGCGCCTCATGAGCTTTGCTACGTTTGTAATGCGCGGCTGCTAAATCAGCTTGCAGTTGCTGTATTTGCTCGCAAGCACGTTGGCTACTTTTGGCAAGCAACAAGAGCTCACTGTGCTGTATACGCCAAGCCAGAGATTGGCGCAAATTTTCTGGCAACAAAGCAATGTGCTCGGCCGCTTCTTGATAATCCTTAGACTGTCGATCCAGTTCAATTAAAAATGCGACCCACACTACCAGTGGACCTCGCTGTTCAATCATTTGCATTAGCGTTTGATGTGCGCGCAGCCGCCCTTGCGGTAATTGCGACTGGAATTGCGCATATGCTAATAACCATTGTGGTGGAGCTAATGGGTCGAGCTCTAATGCTCGCTGATAGTGATGGCTGGCCTGCTTGAACTGCTGTTGTGATTGATAAATTTGCGCGCTCAGGAAGTGCCCTCTTGGTGCTAATGGGCGCGCAGCAAGAAAGCTTTCAGCGGCGGCCTGTGCAGCGGCCAACTGACCTTGTTGGTAGCGCGTATCAGCAAGCCAAAATTGTACTTCAATCATAATCGGCGCAGTTGGCTGTGCGGCATACTCCTGTTGAATGGAATTGATTAGCGCGAGTACTTGTGGCCATTGTCGATTGTCGTGGAAGATTTGCAGTTTGCGCAATAAAGCTTGCGGGCGCTCGGCAGGATTCTCAATCGCCTGTTCAACGTGTTGCAAACGCGCTTGGTGATCGCCGTGTGCACTCACCGGCAACTGCCCCAAAAGTACAGTCATCATCAGCCAACAATAACCCACGCTGATTAGCCAGTGGCGACTTAGAGTGCTCGCATTCATTAAACCAATCCCTTTGTAAACGGTATACCCAACGGGGCTCTCGCTGGTCAATCACAACCCTTAGTGTTGCTAAAGGTTGTGAGTCATTAAAACAACCATGCCGGCACTATAATACCGGCACTATCATTCAGGCAGCTGCCAATACGCCGCAAACTCATGTTTATCTTCTGCGTTGTCATAACCGGATACCATTCCAGTAATGAGTCCGTCTTCGCGTGCATCTTGCAAGCGGTCACGCAAGTCACCGTAATCCAAATCAATCTCGTCACGGTCCGTGTGCGCTCGAGGCGCGAAAATAACCGATAGCATATTGCCTAAGTGACTGTGGTAAGCATTCAGGTACACGGGATACCATTTTTTCGCTGCCATTTGTTCGTAAACACGAGCAAAATTATCGACATTGAGACGTGGATTGTATTCTTGTTCCATGGCCACATCAGGACGAAACAGTGCGGTAATCACCGGTTCTTGATTAATGTACTGCACCGAAATAGCCGCGGCTCCATAATTGGCTTTGCGAGCTTGGTAACGCAGTGTATTGAACTCGGCAAGATTCATTGCATGTTTTGTAATCACCGGAGCAAGATCTTGAACGTACAGGGTTTGATACTTCAGCTCGCCGTTGACTAAAGTGCTATCGACTTCAAGTAAAGAGTAACCTTCAATAAATGCAGTATCTTGTGTTTGTTTATGTTGTTGCTCGCTCAACAGCGGATAGCCCACCCAAGGTTTTGTTGCCGGGCGCCAAGTGACGTTGACAAAAAACTCACCCGCAACACTGTAGACATCGCGCTTGCGCGGCCAAAACCCAGATTCGGTTAACCAAGGCTTCACACGCTCATAGTCGGCTAGTGGTTGTTTAAAATACGGTAGATCAGCTACTAAAGTTCGTACTGGCCAAAAAAACGCTTGCTGCAAAGGAAACGATTGACCTTCAATTGGCTGCCATTTTAAGAAGCTCTCTTGCTCAGCGGCCATCGAAAAAAGTCCTTTATCAAATTTGAACGCCAAAGGCTTAAGACCACGTTGATAACGTAATCCCAATTGTGCTTCGTTGACTAAACCACTTTGTCCAATCCGTCCAATTTCCATGCCGGCGGAAACTGTCGCCCGGCTTGGCTCTGGCACCGCAAACTCCCCTTCCATCTCGGCTGCCGTAGGCGAGGCGTAAGCACTATTTAAAAGTTCCGCATCGTGCGGACATAATGCCTTTGGAATTGAACCTTCCTTTAAAAAAGCATACAACACTTGGCTGCCATCCTCATGAGCAATCCACAAGTGATTGCCATACTGAGAAATTCGAGTATCTGCTTCCGGGGTATTGAGCCCTAACTCAGAGGAATACTCTCCTGCTTTGGGGTTATCCGGAGCATTGCGCCAGCAGGCTATTACCCTTCCCGCTCGCACCGCGTACACCGGTTGATTAAAGCTGTAGGCATCATCGCGGCGGTCACTGCTTTTTGACTGCCATTGAGCGCCAGCAAATCGCTTCACTTTCAATTGAGTGAGTCCCTCTGCTTGTTGCCAATGAACATATTCATTAGCGGCTAAATGATCTCCGGATAACGGAAAAGTTTCAGCACTCAGAGGCAATACCAGCGAAGTCAGCCATAAAATTAAGGTGCGATGGGCAACCATTATTTGATTCTCCTACATTATTTTGTTGCTGGTTGGGCACTGTAGCGAACTCAACAAGGGAATGCGTAAACCCAGCTCTCATTTCCTAAAAGATACCGCGGAAGGTCAACGCAAAGCATGGCTAAAGGTGGTGGAAAAGTGCAGCTAAAAGTTTAAAAATGATGATCCAGCGCACAGACCCAATGAAAGATATCGGCGCGATGAAATAAAATCGCAAAAATAATCACAGTCATCGCTAACCTCCGGACAATGATGAACTAACCTCAACCTGCTCAGCTAACACCATTGCCATTTGCAGTTAATCCTAGACGCTATAAGAGGTTGCTATGACACAAGATTTCGGTCTTTCAAAACTCAGCCAACGGTTTTCTCGCTGGTTCGCCATCGGTTTGCTTGCCAGTTCCAGTTTCAGCTTATTCGCCGACCAGTGCGAGCTCTATCCCATTACTTTGCCGACGTCGTTGTTTGCCAACAATCCCGATAAGCTGACCTATGAACAGGTGCCATTGGGGACGGGTCCGGGAAACTACTCTTGGTTAACCTGGGACGGCGCCAATGATGCACCAAGCTTAGCGCAGAGCCTAATACCGCCCGGTGATAGCGAGCGCTACCAAAACCCAGAACAAGCAGACGATAATGAAGTTTCTATTGGCGATTGGGTGCAAGGTCGACCCGGCGTAAAAAACAGCCGCGACATCCGCGACAATTTAACCGCACTTCTCGGCCGCAATATTCGGATCCCCGCCTGGTCCAGCAATCGCGGTCAAGGCAGCTTATTTGATTATCAAACCGGCGCATTTATTGAAATCGAATTAACCGACTTTAAACTCAACGGCAAGGGCTGGATTAGTTTTATCTATAAAGGCCCCGCGACTTGTGAAAGTACCCCCAATAGCCCACCGGTTGCCGAGAACTTAAATTTACAAGTGGAGCAAGATACCGCGCTCGGAATTACGGTGATCGCTGCGGATGCCGATGACGATCCCTTAACTTACCGTATTGTTCAAGCGCCGCAAAACGGCACGCTGACGGGTAATGGTCCTGACTACGTGTATACGCCGAACCCAGGCTTTATCGGAAGTGATAGTTTTTCGTTTGTCGCCAATGATGGTCAAGAGGATTCAAATATCGCGGTCGCCACCATTAGCGTTACGGAAATCCCGAACAGCCCACCGGTTGCCGAGAATTTAAATTTACAAGTGGAGCAAGACACAGCGCTCGGTATCACTGTGATCGCTACCGATGCGGATGCGGATCCGTTAACCTACCGCATTGAACAAGCACCACAGAACGGCACTCTAACAGGGACCGGACCCGATTATATCTATACCCCTGATCCAGGATTTATTGGAACCGATAGCTTTTCTTTTGTAGCTAATGACGGGCAAGCAGATTCCAATGTTGCCGTTGCCACCATTGCAGTGACTGAGGCTCCGAATAATCCTCCGATTGCCGAAGATCTCAATGCCGAGCTAACGCAAGACACCAGCGTTGATATTTTGGTGATTGCGAGTGACGCTGATGAAGACGTTCTGAGTTATCTAATCGTTTTAGCCCCGGTCAATGGCACGCTTACGGGCAACGGTCCGAATTATGTGTATACCCCAGATCCGGGCTTTATTGGCAGCGACAGTTTCTCCTTTGTCGCCAACGACGGTAAAGTAGATTCTAATGTAGCCACGGCCACCATTACCGTTTCACCCGCGCCCAATAATCCACCGGTTGCTGAAGATCTCCAATTGACCGTAACCAGCGGTAGCGACCTAGACCTTACAGTGATTGCCAACGATCTCGATGAGGATCCACTGACCTACGTGATTGTCGATGCGCCACAAAACGGCACGCTCAGCGGCACCGGCCCCGATTATGTCTACACACCGGATCCCGGCTTTGTCGGCGATGATAGTTTCTCCTTCTTAGCCAATGATGGTCAGGTGGACTCCAATATCGCCGTCGCCAGCATTACCGTTGCACCGCTACCCAATAATCCACCGGTCGCCGAGAACCTTGAACTGCAAGTAACCACTGGCAGCAATTTGGATCTCACGGTAATCGCCAGCGATCTCGACGACGACCCCTTGACTTATGTAATTGTCGACGCGCCACAAAACGGTACGCTCAGTGGCACTGGGCCTGACTACGTCTATACTCCGAACCCGGGCTTTATCGGAGATGACAGCTTTTCATTCTTAGCTAATGATGGTCAAATCAATTCCAATATTGCGCTCGCCAGCATTACCGTATCACCGTTACCGAATAATCCACCGGTCGCCGAAGATTTGGAACTGCAAGTAACCACAGGCAATGATCTGGACCTCACGGTAATTGCCAGTGATCTCGATGACGATCCGCTATCCTACGTGATTGTCGATGCGCCACAAAACGGCACGCT